>NZ_CASFWU010000090.1 GCF_949298305.1 uncultured Bacteroides sp.
AATACTGCCGTCGAAGGGAGGAGTAACGTGTACCACCATTTTTCCGTTGAAGTAAGGCTCCAGATCACGAATACAATTGGCTGAAAGGATGAACTGGCGACACTGTACCGTAAAATTCGGCATCGGCACGCCCACGTTGAAGGCCTGTTCTGTCGTCCGGCAGGCCCGCCGCACGCCATCAGCAGCAGGGCCAGACACACACCACAAAGTTCTGTTTTCAATTCCTTCTTACCGAACAATAAAACGCCAAATTCCCAAGTAAAACAATGCCAAACGCCCAAGTGAAACAGCGCCAAACGGCCAAGTAGCTTATATAACTATTAGAATATGAACAGTTTATTTTACCAAGAACAAACTGACATTCTTCAAGCGCAGATGACACAGAGGACGCAGATTTATTGTTTTCGTCTTATACGAGCGATACTTATTACGGGCGAAGCCCACTGAAGGCCGTTTCATCTGCGTCCGAAGAATTCTTCTTACCTCATACAAATGCGGAAATCTGCGTCAATCTGCGTTTAAATTCCACTCAAAAGAAGAACTTGCCTTTTTCGGTACCATCCCGCTGCAATTTCAGCAACCCACCTACACCAGCTCTCGTTTTTTCTTCCTACCTTTGCCCCAAACCGAAAAAACAGAACGAATTATGGCAACGTACAAAAGAATCTTACTGAAGCTCAGTACGGCATCGACGAGAAACGTCTGGCCGAATATGCAGCACAGATTAAGGAAATACACGCGATGGGCGTGCAGATAGGCATCGTCATCGGCGGCGGCAACATCTTCCGCGGACTGAGCGGAGCCTCGAAGGGATTTGACCGCGTGAAGGGCGACCAGATGGGCATGCTGGCTACGGTCATCAACAGCCTGGCGCTGAGCTCGGCACTGGTGGCCGCAGGCGTCAAGGCCCGCGTGCTGACGGCGGTGCGCATGGAGCCCATCGGCGAATTCTACAACAAATGGCGCGCCATCGAGTGCATGGAAGCGGGCGAAGTGGTCATCATGTCTGCCGGAACGGGCAACCCCTTCTTCACCACCGACACCGGCTCGTCGCTGCGCGGCATCGAGATTGAGGCCGACGTGATGCTGAAAGGCACGCGCGTGGACGGCATCTACACCGCCGACCCCGAAAAGGACCCGACGGCCACGAAGTTCCACGACATCACCTACGACGAAGTGCTGCGCCGCGGCCTCAAGGTGATGGACCTCACTGCCACCTGTATGTGCAAGGAGAACAACCTGCCCATCATCGTCTTCGACATGGACACCGTGGGCAACCTGAAGAAGGTCATCGCCGGAGAAGAAATCGGTACGCTGGTGCACAACTGACACCGCCCTCTGTCAGCCGACAGGGCAGCACACACGGATATTCCCAATCCGACCGAACCATCCCAACAGGAAAAGGTAGGTCAAAACCAGGTGACGGTATCTGACTCCCCTCCTTCTGGAAGGAGGGGTGCCCAAAGGGCGGGGTAGTAGGTTTTACGACATTTTGTATATCAATACTTTATGTTTTCGCCTACCACCTCCCCCTTCGGGTACTCCTCCTTCCAGAAGGAGGAGAGCTTCAGATACTTTTGTTTTGACACACCTTCCTCTTTATCATTCTGACACTTTGCATTTCCAACCCGCCGAGAATCCGTTATTTCCGGCCGACAGACCGCCTGCCCGAAAACGCGCAAGCGATTTTCAGCATACGGCTCATGCACAGAAGGATAGCGAAATATTGACAAACGAAATAGAAATAAAGCCCTTCTTTCCGAGGCAAAAAAAACGCTGCTTTCCGAGGCGAAAAGCCATGCCGGCGAACGGCACAAGCATTGTCCGCGGGCCGCACAAGCATTGTGGACGGACCCAACAAGCATTGCGGGCGGGCCGTGCAAGCATTGTACGAGCCGAAAACAAGCCCTTTCCGGGGCTAAAACTGCATATCCATGCGCTTCCGGCCGCATTTTTCTGCATTTTCCGCCTCTATTTCGCCCGCTGCGAACGTAGGGTATGTCAGCCAAGAGGCCGTTTTCGGGAGCAGGAAGAAAGGAAAAGAGGGGAAACGGCTTACACCGTGACTCCACGCTTTTCCCGCCCCGACCGAAGCACAGAAACGCCGCCCGAAGCAAAAAAATCTTCTCTTTGTTGCAAAAAATCGAATAATACGCTACATTTGCTCAACTTATTCAAATCAAACCACCCTATAAAGAACAAAACGATATGAAAGACGTAAAAGACATCTTAGGCGAAGCGCAGGAGAAAATGGACATGGCAGTGATGTATCTGGACGACGCACTGGCCCACATCCGCGCGGGCAAGGCCGACATCCGCCTGCTGGACGGCATCCGTGTGGACTCCTACGGCAGCATGGTGCCCATCAACAACGTGGCAGCCGTGACCACGCCCGACGCACGCAGCATCGCCATCAAGCCGTGGGACAAGAGCATGTTCCGCGTCATCGAGAAAGCCATCATAGACTCCTCGCTGGGCATCATGCCCGAAAACAACGGCGAGATTATCCGCATCGGCATACCGCCCCTGACCGAGGAACGCCGCAAGCAGCTGGCCAAGCAGTGCAAGGGCGAGGGCGAGACAGCCAAGGTGAGCGTGCGCAACGCCCGCCGCGACGCCATCGACCAGCTGAAGAAAGCCGTGAAGGACGGACTGGCCGAAGATGCCCAGAAGGGCGGCGAAGAAAAACTGCAGAAGGTGCACGACAAGTTCATCAAGCAGATTGACGACATGCTGGCCGCCAAGGAGAAAGAAATCATGACGGTATAAGGGAGCCTCTCCCCCTGCCCCTCCCCCAAAGGGAGGGGAGAAATGAACAGCATGAAAAGAACAGAATCCCATAAAGACATCCTTGCTTCCCCCCTCCCTTCCGGGGAGGGGACGGGGGTGAGGCTCATGCGTGGTTTAGTCATCAAAAATACCGGCAGCTGGTACCTCGTCAAGACCGACGAAGGGCCGTGCATCGAATGCAAGGTGAAAGGCAACTTCCGCCTGAAGGGCATCCGCAGCACCAATCCCGTGGCTGTGGGCGACTACGTGCAGATAGTGCAGAACAAAGAGGGGACGGCCTTCATCACCGAGATTGAGGACCGCAAGAACTACATCATCCGCCGCGCCTCGAACCTGTCGAAGCAGTCGCACATCATCGCCTCCAACCTCGACCAGTGCATGCTCATCGTCACCGTCAACTATCCCGAAACCTCCACCACCTTCATCGACCGCTTCCTGGCTTCGGCCGAGGCCTACCGCGTGCCGGTCACCATCCTCTTCAACAAGGTGGACGCCTACGACGAGGACGAGCTGCGCTATCTGGACGGCCTCATCCACCTCTACACCTCCATCGGCTATCCCTGCTTCAAGGTGTCGGCCACGCAAGGGCTGGGCATCGACGCCGTAAAGGCCGAACTGCGGGGACGCGTCACCTTGTTTTCGGGTCATTCGGGCGTGGGCAAGTCAACCCTCATCAACGCCATCCTGCCCGAGGCCGACGCACGGACGGGCGAGATTTCCACAGCCCACAACAAGGGGATGCACACCACCACGTTCTCCGAAATGTATCCCGTTGAGGGCGACGGCTACATCATCGACACGCCGGGCATCAAGGGCTTCGGCACCTTCGACATGGAAGAGGAGGAAATCAGCCATTACTTCCCCGAGATTTTCAAAGCCTCGGCCGACTGCCGCTACGGCAACTGCACCCACCGCCACGAGCCCGGCTGTGCCGTGCTCCGCGCCGTCGAGGAGCACCACATCAGCGAGTCGCGCTACCAGTCCTATCTCAGTATGCTGGAGGACAAGGAGGAAGGCAAGTACCGTTCGGGCTTCTGACGCCACGCCGTTATTTCTCCGGCCGGTTGCGCCTCGACAGAATTTCGTCCTGATGTTCTAACGCCCATGCCACCAGGTTCTCAATGTGGGGCATCAGGCTATAACCGCTTTCAGTCAGTTCATATTCCACCCGCGGAGGCACCTCAGGATAAACCTGCCGGCTCACCAGCCCGTCCGCCTCCAGGTGCCGTAGGGTGACGGTCAACATCCGTTGCGACACATCTCCTATGGACTTCGAGATGTCACTGAAACGCATCGTTCCGTTAGCCTTCAGCGTTATTAGCACCAGCATTGTCCATTTGTCCCCCAGCCTGTCCAGCACGTCGCGCACAGGACAGGCGCCTACATGATGAAAGTTTTTCATTCTTTTTAACTCTTTACAATCCGTTCATATCCAGCAAAAGTTACACGTGTGTAAGTATCTTACAATCAAGTGCCTGCTTGCCACGTAGCAAGTTTCCCGCTACCTTTGTCCGCACAAAAGTAAGAAAGTTACTTTGAATAACCAATGTGCAATTTAAACATTTAAGCTTATGAAAAAAAGAGTAGCAGTATTGGCCGTAAACCCTGTAAACGGCTCGGGCCTGTTCCAGTATCTGGAGGCATTTTACGAAAACGGCATTTCCTACAAAGTGCCATCCCCGTCTTTGCCCAACATGCCGGAGAGCCCCACAATATGATTCTGTTGGAACTGCTGAAAGCCTTCGGTGAGAAAGGGAAAATAATGATTGGACATTGTGCGGCCGCACTCATGTTCGAGAAAGCAGGCATCACGAAAGGAAAGAAAATGGCTGTACATCCGTTGGCAAAGCCTGCCATCGTGAACGGAACAGCCACTGACAATGCCATCGAAACAGACGGCAACTTCTACACGGCTCAAGACGAGAACAAAATTGCATTGCTGCTGCCGTTTGTACTGCCTGTCTTGAAAGAATAGGTTCCTATTGTCTCAATCTTTCCCAACCGACTGCCTCGGCGGGCTACACAATCCCGCCAGGCAGTCCTTTCGAGCCAGAGGCGCACATTCCCCTTTCGTCCCTGTTAATAAAGCATAATCTCCTTTCTTCCTTTTAAACCTTTGCGTAATTTAGAAGCCTAATCGGAAAGGTATATTTTACACCACTAATACTACGACAATAATACCATGAAGAAGAGAGTCAAATGGAGCATCATCGGAGTTGTCGGCGCCGGGCTGATAGGCTGGGGCATCTATTCGCAACTTCCCAAACCCAACGAAGAGTTGGCCGAAGCCGACAAAGTGATGACAAGCGGAAGCAACCGCAGCAAGAAGGCGCTGAACATCAACGCCATCGTTGTGAAACCCACCACACTGACAGACGAAATCCCCATCATAGGCAGCCTGATACCCGACGAGGAAGTGAACCTCTCGTTCGAGACGTCGGGCAAAATCACTGAAATCAACTTTGAGGAAGGCACCACCGTGAAGAAGGGCCAACTGCTGGCCAAGGTGAACGACCGCCCCTTGCAGGCACAGCTGCAACGCCTCGTGGCCCAACTGAAGCTGGCCGAGGACCGCGTGTTCCGCCAGGACGCGCTGCTGAAGCGCGATGCCGTCAGCCAGGAAGCCTACGAGCAGGTAAAGACCGAACTGGCCACGCTGAACGCTGACATTGAGAGCGTGGAGGCGCAGATAGCGCAGACGGAGCTGCGGGCTCCCTTCGACGGCGTCATCGGCCTGCGGCAGGTCAGCGTGGGCGCTTACGCCTCGCCTACGACCATCGTGGCCAAGCTGACCAAGATATCGCCGCTGAAGCTGGAGTTCTCCGTTTCGGAGAGCTACGCCCGCGACATCAAGATAGGCACCCATCTGACCTTTACCCTGGAAGGTTCGCTGGAGACCTACCATGCGCAGGTCTACGCCCGCGAGTCCAGCCTCGACATCAACACGCATACGCTGACCGTGCGCGCCCTCTACCCGAACCCGCACGGCATCATGCCCGGCCGCTATGCCTCCATCACCCTGAGAAAGCAGGAATACAGAAACGCGCTGGCCATCCCGACCGAAGCCATCGTGCCCGAAATGGGTAAGGACAAGGTGTTCCTCTACCGTTCGGGCAAAGCCGAACCCGTAGAGATTACGACCGGCATCCGCACCGAAGCACTGGCACAGGTAGTGCAGGGACTGGCTGCCGGCGACACCGTCATCATCTCGGGTACACAACAGCTTCGTACGGGAATGGAAGTGACCATTGATAGAATTAACAATTAAAACTTAATAATTAATAGTCAGGGACGGAGAAACGGCACCATGACCGCCGCTTCAGCAGAGCCAGTCAATGTCCTTCCCTTTTTTCATTATTAATTATTCCCTATTAACTGACTAACATGAATATATCCGAACTAAGCATACGCCGCCCCGTGTTGTCAACGGTACTGACCATCATCATCCTGCTCTTCGGCTTCATCGGTTATACCTACCTCGGCGTGCGCGAATATCCGTCGGTGGACAATCCCATCATCTCCGTGTCCTGCTCGTACACGGGCGCCAACGCCGACGTCATCGAGAACCAGATAACCGAACCGCTGGAGCAGAACATCAACGGCATCCCCGGCATCCGCTCGCTGACCAGTGTCAGCCAGCAGGGACAGAGCCGCATCACCGTGGAGTTTGAACTGTCCGTCGACCTGGAAACGGCCGCCAACGACGTGCGCGACAAGGTGTCGCGCGCACAGCGCTACCTGCCGCGCGACTGCGACCCGCCCACCGTGTCCAAGGCCGATGCCGACGCCGTGCCCATCCTGATGGTGGCCCTGCAAAGCAACAAGCGTTCGCTGCTGGAACTGAGCGAGATTGCCGACCTCACAGTCAAGGAACAGCTGCAAACCATTTCCGACGTGAGCAGCGTCAGCATCTGGGGTGAGAAGAAGTACTCCATGCGCCTCTGGCTTGACCCCACCAAGATGTCCGGCTACGGCATTACGCCCGTGGACATCAAGGACGCCATCGACCGCGAGAACATTGAACTTCCCTCGGGCAGCATCGAAGGCAACACAACCGAGCTGACCATCCGCACGCTGGGCCTGATGCACACACCCGAAGAGTTCAACAACCTCATCATCAAGGAAGAGAGCAACCGCATCATCCGCTTCAGCGACATAGGCCGTGCCGAACTGGGAGCCGCCGACATAAAAAGCTACATGAAGATGAACGGCGTGCCCATGGTGGGCGTAGTGGTTATCCCCCAACCCGGCGCCAACCACATCCAGATAGCCGACGCCGTCTACGAACGCATGGAACGCATGAAGAAAGACCTGCCCGAGGATGTCACATACAGCTACGGCTTCGACAACACCAAGTTCATCCGCGCCTCCATCAGCGAGGTGGAGAGCACGGTATATGAGGCCTTCGTGCTGGTTATCATCATCATCTTCCTGTTCCTGCGCGACTGGCGCGTGACGCTGGTGCCCTGCATCGTGATTCCCGTATCGCTTATCGGCGCCTTCTTCGTGATGTACGTGGCGGGCTTCTCCATCAACGTGCTGACGATGCTGGCCGTCGTGCTCTCCGTCGGCCTGGTGGTGGACGATGCCATCGTAATGACCGAGAACATCTACGTGCGCATCGAACGCGGCATGCCCCCCAAGGAGGCGGGCATCGAGGGCGCCAAGGAAATCTTCTTTGCCGTCATCTCCACCACCGTGACGCTGGTGGCGGTGTTCTTCCCCATCGTCTTCATGGAGGGAACCACGGGCCGCCTGTTCCGCGAGTTCAGCTTCGTCATCTCGGGTTCCATCATCATCTCGTCGTTTGCCGCGCTCACCTTCACGCCCATGCTGGCCACCAAGCTGCTGAAGCGGCAGGAGCAGAAAAACTGGTTCTACCGCAAGACGGAGCCCTTCTTCGAGGGCCTCAACCGCCTGTACAGCCGCTCGCTGGCAGCCTTCCTGCAGAAGCGGTGGATTGCGCTCGTGGCCACGGCCGTCACCTTCTGCGTCATCGTCGGCCTGTGGAACAGCATTCCCGCCGAAATGGCGCCGCTGGAGGACCGCTCGCAGATAAACATCAACACCATCGGAGCCGAGGGCGTCAGCTACGAATACATACGGGACTACACCGAGCACATCAACGACGTGGTGGACTCCATCATTCCCGACGCAGCGGCGGTGACGGCTCGCGTGTCCAGCGGAAGCGGCAACATCCGCATCACGCTGAAGGACATCCGCGACCGCGACTATTCGCAAATGGAGGTGGCGGAGCGGCTGTCGCAGGCCGTGAAGAAGGAAACGCAGGCGCGCGCCTTCGTGCAGCAGTCCTCGTCCTTCGGCGGACGGCGCGCCAGCATGCCGGTGCAGTACGTACTGCAGGCCACCAACATCGAGAAGCTGCAGGAGGTACTGCCCCGGTTCATGGAGCGCGTCTATGAGAACGAGGTGTTCCAGATGGCGGACGTAGACCTGAAGTTCAGCAAGCCCGAAGCCCGCATCAGCATCAACCGCGACAAGGCAGGCACCATGGGAGTCAGCACCAAGAACATCGCCCAGACCCTGCAATACGGCCTGAGCGGACAACGCATGGGCTACTTCTACATGAACGGAAAGCAATACGAAATCCTCGGCGAAATCAACCGCCAGCAGCGCAACAAGCCCGCCTACCTCGTCGGGCTCTACATCCGCAACGACGCCGGCGAGATGGTACAGCTGGACAACCTGGTGGAGCTGGTCTACGGTACGGCGCCCCCGAAGCTCTACCGCTACAACCGCTTCGTGTCGGCCACCGTCTCGGCCGGACTGGCTGACGGGAAGACCATCGGCGAAGGCCTGGAAGAGATGGACAAGATTGCCGACGAAGTGCTGGACGAAACCTTCCGCACCGCCCTGGCAGGCGACTCGAAGGACTACAGCGAAAGTGCCTCGAGCCTGATGTTTGCCTTCATCCTGGCCATTCTGCTCATCTACCTCATCCTGGCCGCCCAGTTCGAGAGCTTCAAGGACCCGCTCATCATCATGCTCACCGTGCCGCTGGCCATTGCCGGCGCCCTCATCTTCATGTCCTTGGGCGGCATCACGATGAACATCTTCAGCCAGATTGGCATCATCATGCTCATCGGTCTGGTGGCCAAGAACGGTATCCTCATCGTAGAGTTCGCCAACCAGAAGCAGGAGGCAGGTGAGGACAAGCTGCAAGCCATACGCGACGCGTCGCTGCAGCGCCTGCGCCCCATCCTGATGACCAGCGCCTCGACCATCATCGGTCTTATCCCCCTGGCCTTTGCCAGCGGCGAAGGCGCCAACCAGCGTATTGCCATGGGTACGGCCGTGGTGGGAGGCATGCTCGTCTCCACCTTGCTGACGATGTACATCGTACCCGCCATCTACAGTTATATATCGACCAACCGAAGTAAAGAAAAAGAAATATGATCAAACGATTGCTGTTATCACTGACCGCAACTTGCGCCATTCTTGCCGGACAGGCACAAACGGTAGCCACCTATTCGCTCAAGTCCTGCCTGGAACAAGGGCTGCTCAACAACTATTCCCTCCGCATTGTACACAACGAGGAACAAGTGAGCCGCAACAACGCCACCCTGGCCAACGCCGGCGCGCTGCCCACCATAGACCTGACAGGCGGCTATCAGGCTACCATAAACAGTACCGACGCCACCCTGCGGGCAACGGGAGAGACAGAAAGCACACGCGGCGTCCTCGACCAGACCGCCGACCTGGGCATCGACCTCAACTGGACCATCTTCGACGGTTTCAACATCTCCACCAACTACCGCCAACTGAAGCTCCTGCGCGAACAGGGCGAAACCAACACACGCATCGCCCTGGAAGACTTCATTGCCTCGCTCGCTGCCGAATACTACAACTTCATCCAGCAAAAGATACGCATGAAGAACCTCCTCTATGCCGTCCGTCTCTCCAAGGAACGCCTGCGCATCGTTGAGGCACGCTACCACATCGGCAACTTCTCCCGCCTGGACTACCAGCAGGCCAAAGTGGACTTCAACGCCGACAGCGCACAGTACATGAAACAACAGGAGCTGCTCCATACCTCGCGCATCAACCTGAACGAAATGATGGGCATTGAAAACGTAGACCAGTTCATCATGACCCACGACAGCATCATTGACGTCAACAGCGCACTCGACTTCGACGAACTGTGGAACGCCACCCTCACCGTCAACGCCTCCCTGCTCAAAGCCGACCAGAACACCGTGCTGGCGCAGATGGACTACAAGAAGGTCTGCTCGCGCGACTATCCCTACGTGCGCCTCAACGCGGGCTACGGATACACGTTCAACAAATACGACGTCAACAACTACACGCGCCGCAGCAACTTCGGATTCAGCGGCGGCGTCACCATCGGGTTCAACCTCTTCGACGGCAACCGCCGCCGCGAACGCCGCAACGCCTCCATCGCCGTGAAGAACGCACGCCTGCAACGCGACGAACTGGAACTGGCCCTGCGCGCCGACCTGAGCAACCTGTGGCAAGCCTACCGCAACAACCTGGAGATGCTGAACCTGGAACGGCAGAACCTCATCGCCGCCAAAGACAACCACGACATCGCCATGGAGCGCTACATGCTGGGCGACCTGTCCGGTATCGAGATGCGCGAGGC
The DNA here is from genome assembly GCF_949298305.1 of uncultured Bacteroides sp. Classification (GTDB taxonomy): domain Bacteria; phylum Bacteroidota; class Bacteroidia; order Bacteroidales; family Bacteroidaceae; genus Bacteroides. The sequence continues at coordinate 10,415 of NZ_CASFWU010000090.1, forward strand.
ACAGAAGAGCCTGCTCGACGCCGAAGAACGTATTCTTGCCGCCGAGTACGACACCAAGCTCTGCGAGATATCCCTGCTGCAAATCAGCGGAAAAATCACCAAATACCTGGAATAAATACGGATTTTACAACGGATAAAACAATTATTCCACCGCCGACTGGGCCATTCGCCCTACATTTGCCTGCAGAACCAATATCCAACGGACATGAAACAAATCATTGTCGGATGCCTGCTCCTGCTGGGAACGGCATCCCTGCCGGCACAACCGAAGGCCGGACATAAGGAAAATAACAGCTACAAGGAATGGGTCAGAATGGCTCCCAAGCTGGACGATTCCTTCTTCGCCACCCCCGAAGCCGCACGCATCGGCGAAAACGTCCTCCTCTACCAGCAGACCACGGGCGGATGGCCCAAGAACATCTACATGCCATCCGAACTGAGTGCAGAAGAACGCCAAAAGGCACTGAAGAACAAAGACAACATCAACCAAAGCACCATAGACAACAACGCCACCACCACCGAGATACGCTACCTCTCGCGCCTCTATCTGGCAACACAGACGGAACGCTACCGCAATGCCGCCCTCGACGGCATCGGTTACCTGCTACGTGCCCAGTACGACAACGGCGGCTGGCCCCAGTTCTGGCCCCGAAACAAGGGATACTACACCCACATCACCTACAACGACAACGCCATGGTGAACGTGATGAACCTGCTGCGCGACGTAGCCGAAGGCCGGACGCCCTACACCTACGTCCCCGACAGCATCCGCCAACAGGCCCGCCAAGCCTTCGACCGCGGCGTGGAGTGCATCCTCAACACCCAAGTGCGGCAGAACGGCCGCCTCACCGTCTGGTGCGCCCAGCACGACGAACACACGCTGGCACCCGCCAAGGCGCGTGCCTACGAACTGCCATCGCTCAGCGGGGCCGAGTCAGACAACATCGTCCTGCTGCTCATGTCCCTACCACACCCCTCGGAGCGCGTCCGTGCCGCCATAGAGGCAGCCGTGGCCTGGTTCAGACAGGTACAGATTGACGGCCTCCGCCGCGAATACTTCACCGACGAACAGGGACGGCGGGACTACCGCATGGTGCCCTGCACGCCGGACGAGGCATGTGAGCCCCTCTGGGCCCGTTTCTACACGCTGGAAGACAACCGCCCCTTCTTCTGCGACCGCGACGGCATACCCCGCTACGACCTCTCGCAAATAGGCCACGAACGGCGCAACGGCTACAGTTGGTACAACAATGCCGGTACGAAAGTGCTTAAGAAATACGAGCAATGGAAAAAGAAGCAGGATAACTAGCCCAACACCCACCGCGTCTTTTTGCCGAAGTACTTATAGGCCGCAGCCACCAGCAGCCACGACACACCGAACGCCACCAGCGAAGCCAACGGTATCTGCAAGGGAATAGGGACACCAACCGCACGCACCAGCATCACCGAAGGTCCGGTAAAGAAATAGTGTATCATGTAAACTCCGAAGCCACAGAGCGTCAGGTTGGCCAGCGCACGCTGAAGGCGTTCTGAACGTATCCGAATCTGCTTGCAGAGCATGAAGACGGGGATGGTCATCAGTGCCACGTTCAGCGAGCAGTAGGTAAAAAACAACTCCAGCATTTCGTCCGTATAGTCGGGCAAGGAAGTCATGTGCCTGAACCCGACGAACGTCACGGCATAGCCCACCGCGAACATCGGCACCCCGACCAGCAACAGCGTGCGTCCGCTCCAGTCGTGGTGGCGCAGGTAATGGCCTAAAAGCAGATAACCGTTGAATCCGGCAAAGTAGTACAGCATGCCAAACGAATTCCACGAGCACGTGCCCCACAGATACCCGGCCACGAACTCATTATAATAAGGTAAAAGCAACGTCACGCCCCACAAGGCCAGGAAGCCCAGCTTGGTGCGCTCCGAAGCCTGTGCCACCCAAGCCGAAAAGATGGGCAAATACAGATACAAGCCTATCAGCAAATAGATGTACCACATGTGTACATCCAATATGGAGAAGTTGAACGGAATGCCTCCAATGTAGCCCAGACTGACGGCGAACGACTGGCGCATCACATCCTCGCCTGCATAAGGAAAGAAGTCGAGAATCACCTGCGGCTCCACGCCCAGCAGTCCTGTCACCCACGGAAACAGATTATAGACTACCGACCAGATGAGAAACGGAAAGAATACGCGCCCGATGCGCTTCCGGTAGAAAGTCCCGCTACTGCCGCTCACCGGAAGCAACAGGGCACCGGTAATCATCACAAACAGCGGCACACACGGGCGAAGAGCCGCTCCATAGACGGCTCCCCAGAACTTGATTTTTCCGATGTCGGGCGAAGTACCCGGAAAGAAATTGAAAGGATCGGTGCAATGACAGCACACGACGGTGAACATAGCCACCAGCCGGACTACGTCCAACCACACAATACGACCCGTGCCTTGTTGTGAAAGAGATTGTTCCATAACGTCTGTTCTTCATGATTTCAGCGCATAAAGATAGTAAACGATGGCGGTATCTGCCAAACAGTCGCACACAAAAATCCGGCTGAAGCCAACTTTCCCCGTCCGGCACTTCTCCCCCTTCCTGGAGCACTCCACGCAGCCCCTCCGAGAGAAACTTGCATTCCTTTTATGTAACACTTGTACGGCTCACGAACCGTACAAACGTCGCTCAAAGCCCTGTCTGGCACCCCAAAAAAGAGAGCCGCCGGAAGCCTGTCGCAATCAGCAACAGGACTTCCGGCGGCCGTCCGTTTTATGGTTTGCATCAGGCAGACTTCCCCACCGGGAAATCTGCCCGACGATTGTTATTACTTGCAGCAACGGGGCTTCAGTTGCTTGAAGAAGTCGTTACCCTTGTCATCTACGAGGATGAATGCCGGGAAGTCTTCTACTTCAATCTTCCAGATAGCCTCCATGCCCAGTTCGGGATATTCCACGCACTCGATGCTCTTGATGTTGTTCTGTGCCAGGATGGCTGCCGGGCCGCCGATAGATCCGAGATAGAAACCACCATGCTTCTTGCAGGCGTCGGTCACAGCCTGGCTGCGGTTACCCTTGGCCAGCATAATCATGCTACCGTCGTGGCTCTGGAACAGGTCAACGTACGGGTCCATACGTCCGGCAGTCGTCGGTCCCATCGAACCGCAAGCCATGCCCTTCGGAGTCTTGGCGGGTCCGGCGTAGTAGATGGGGTGATCCTTGATGTATTGCGGCAGGTCTTCGCCACGGTCCAGACGCTCTTTCAGCTTAGCGTGGGCAATGTCGCGGCCTACGATGATCGTACCGTTCAGGCTCAGACGGGTAGCAACCGGATATTTGGTCAGCTCCTTCAGGATGTCGGCCATCGGCTGATTCAGATTGATCTTCACAGCATTGCCTTCACCAGCCTGACGCAGTTCCTCGGGAATCAGTTCACCCGGATGGCTGTCCAGCTTCTCAATCCAGATGCCGTCCTTGTTGATTTTGCAACGGATGTTGCGGTCGGCCGAGCACGATACGCCCAGACCAACGGGGCACGATGCGCCGTGACGCGGCAGACGGATGATACGTACGTCGTGGGCATAGTACTTACCACCGAATTGTGCACCCAAGCCGATGTTGTGTGCCTCTTCGAGCACTTTCTTCTCCAGTTCCACGTCGCGGAAAGCACGGCCGTACTCGTTACCCGTCGTAGGCAGGTTGTCGTAGAAACGGGTCGAAGCCAGCTTCACAGTCAGCAGGTTCTTCTCGGCCGACGTACCACCGATGACGAAAGCAATGTGATAGGGCGGACAGGCAGCCGTACCCAGCGTCTTCATCTTCTCAACGAGGAAGGGAACGAGCGTCTCGGGGTTCAGGATGGCTTTCGTCTCCTGATACAGGTAAGTCTTGTTGGCCGAACCGCCACCCTTGGTGACGCACAGGAATTCGTATTCCATGCCTTCGGTAGCCTCGATGTCAATCTGTGCGGGGAGGTTGCACTTGGTGTTCACCTCTTCGTACATGGAAAGCGGAGCGTTCTGCGAGTAACGCAGGTTCTCCTCAGTATATGTCTTGTACACACCCAGTGAAAGGGCTTCTTCGTCGCAGTAGCCTGTCCATACCTGCTGACCTTTCTCGCCGTGGATGATGGCTGTACCGGTGTCCTGGCAGAAGGGAAGCAGTCCCTTGGCAGCCACTTCGGCATTGCGCAGGAAAGTCAGTGCTACATATTTGTCGTTGTCGCTGGCTTCGGGGTCGCTCAAGATTTTGGCCACCTGCTCGTTGTGCGAGCGGCGCAGCATGAACGATACATCGCGGAAAGCGGCATTGGCCATGGCGGTCAGTCCTTCCTTTTCAATCTTCAGGATGGGTTTTCCTTCAAACTCGCTTACAGACACATAGTCCTTCGTAAGCAGATAATACTCAGTCGTATCCTTGCCCTTCTCGAACATGGGCTGATACTTGAACGGAGGTGTTGTTGCCATAATTACTACTTGCT
>NZ_CASFWU010000091.1 GCF_949298305.1 uncultured Bacteroides sp.
CCCTCGTACGCAAAATAATTCAGGATGGAGGGGTCGAAGGGTTCGTCGGCCGATGCATCGTCAAAAGTAATTTTGCTGACTTGTTCGAGTCTTGGATAGATTTGATTGGCGGCAGGTGGGTCTGCTTTACCCCAATCTTCGCATCCTACAAACGAAAGAACTGTAAATGCCGCCAATAGACAGGACGGCCATTTTTTTGTCTTCTTCATAATATAGAATTTTAGTTAAACAAATAGTTTATTACTCTAATAAGTGTTGCAAATTTACAATATATGTATATTAGGAGGGTGGACAAACGGACATTAGTGGTGGACAAACGGACAATAAGTGTGAGAGGTACGTTTAAGTCGGAAGAAGCCTGTTTGTGATAGGTAATCATTTGATTGCGAGTTCGTTCGTTTGGGAGAGGACGCGCGCGTTACAGGCTGTGTCCGTCGATGGAATTAGATATAACTCTACGGAAAATGCCTTTTACCTCTGTCTTTGGCAATCTTCCGCAGAGCTATCCACTTTGTTCGTCGTAGCTGGTCGCTTTGTTTCGCATTGCTTCCTGCCCCGCGTCGCGTTGCTTTCCATTTTTCTTCGCGCGGCGTTTGCTGCGGGGCTATTCGGATGCCTGCTTGTCTCCCTTGTTCAGCAGTTCGCTGGGTTTCACTTTGAATTCCTTGGTAAAGCAGCGGGTGAAGTATTTGGGGTCGTTGAATCCCACTTCGTAGGCTATTTCGGCGATGTTCATTTCCTTTTTCCCATGCGTTTTCAGAATCAGTTCGTGGGCCAGGTTCAGGCGGTAGTTGCGGATGAATTGTCCGGCCGACTGTCCTACCAGGTGTTGCAGCTTCTGGTTGAGCAGCGTCTTGCTTACGCCTACTGCTTCGCAGAAGTCGCTGACTTCGAAATAAGAGTTCTTATAGTTTTCTTTCATCACTTCCATAACACGGCCGATGAATTTTTTGTCGGCCGAATCGTCTTTGATATTCAGCGATTCTACATCCATGTTTGTGGCGAATTTTCGTTGATAGCGTTTCTTGCTTTCCAGTATGTTTTCGATACGGGCCAGTAGCAGTGTTTCGTCAAAGGGTTTCATCAGATACTCATCTACGCCAATACGATAGCTTTCAATTTGGGTTTCTTTGGAGGTCTTGGCCGTCAGCATCAAGAAGGGAATGTGTGAAATGGCTATATTCTCCTTTACTTTTCGTGAAAGTTCGATGCCGTCCATGACGGGCATCATCAGGTCGCTGATAATGAAGTCAATGTTTTGAGATACAAGAATGTTCAGTGCTTCCATGCCATTGGAGGCCTCTGCGGTACTGTATTTTTCACGCAAGATGGATTTGATGTATCCCCTCATGTCGGCATTGTCTTCAACAATGAGGATACGCAGGTCTTTCTTCTCGGTCTCTGTCGTTTCTGGAATATTGGGGACGGCTGGCTCTACATTGTTGCTCTGTGTGTTCGGTATGCTGGTCTCCTCTTCGGAGAGCGGCAACAGGATGCGTAGCGAGCAGCCGGCTTTCGGATTATTGCGGGCTACGATGGAGCCGCCGAGCATTTGTACGATGCGTTTGCACAAGTAGAGTCCGATGCCGCTGCTTGATTGTCCGTACATGGGGTAGTTGGTTTGTCCTTTCGACTGGTAGAATCGGTTGAACACTTTGTTGATGTCCTCTTCAGGAATGCCGCTGCCAGTGTCGGCTACGCAGATATAGAGTTGCCTCTGGCGGCTGTCCGTAGCCGGCAATTGGGCAATGAAGATGTAAACTTTTCCACCGTTGGGAGTGAATTTGATGGCGTTGCTCATCAGATTGGTCAGCACTTTCTGCATGGCTTCTTCATCGTAGAATATTTCAGGTGTTTCCATGTGATAGTGTTTGACCACTTGTATGTTCCGTTCGGCCGCAAAAATCTCGAAGGGCGCAATCAGTTCGTTGACAAACTTGAGAAAGTCGTTTTTGTATCTCACTATTTCAAGTTTACCCGATTCCACTTTGCGGAAGTCCATCAGTTGGTTGACGAGCGAAAGCAGGTATTTGGAGTTGCGCTCTACGAAGTGCAGTTGTTCAATGACCTGCGGATTGTAGCTCAGTTTCAGAGCACGTTCAATAGGGCCTATAATCAGGGTAATAGGCGTGCGGAATTCGTGGGTGATGTTCGTAAAGAAGGCGATTTTGTCCAACGTGAGTTCCTGTACTTTTCGGGCCATTTTGGCCAGTTGTGACTTTTGTTGGCTGATTTTCTCGTTCTGTTGCTTCAGCATGAGGTTCTGTTTCGAGAGTTCTTCTGTCTGTTTCTCCAGCAACAACTTTTGTTCGTTCAGTTTGTGGGTACGTTGCTCCACTTTGCGTTGCAACATCTCTTCTTGTCTTTTGTAGTGGCGAATGCGCCATTGGTAGAATTGCCTGATTCCCAGTAAGGAAAGGATAATCATCAGCACTGTAAACCAGATGGTCTTGTAGAAATAAGGACGGATTGTTATTTTCAGTTCCGCTATTTGTTCGTTTTCTTTATGATTGGTAGGTGAGTACTTCACCTGTAATGTATATTTTCCTGCAGAGAGGTTGGTATAGCTGGCAAAACGCCGGTTGTTAGGCACGCGAATCCACTCTTTGTCAAATCCGACAAGACGGTAGCTGTAGGTTGCAGCCGGGTCTGATTCGTAGTTGAGGGCGGCGAATTCTACGGAGAACGATTGGCTGCTCTCATGGATGCTTATTTCGTTGGTCACGGAGAGGTCAGTAGGCAGTTGTTCGCTTCCGGGCAGTATTTCTGCATTGTTGATGATGAGTTTGGTAAAATGTAAGGGGATGGAGGTGGAGGGAGTGGCCGGCAATTCGCAATCGATGGCTACCAGGCCGGCAACGTTGCCAAAATACATTTTATCTTGTGCCGACCGGCAGGAAGCATTCCAATAGAACTGGGTGTTGTTCAGTCCGTCCTGCTGGGTGTAGTTGATGAATCGGTTTTCTAACGGGTTGAATTGCGAGAGTCCGTTGTTTGTGGCTATCCACAGATAGCCTTGCGTATCTTCAAGTATGCTTCGGATGCTATTGTTTGAAAGACCTTGGGCTGTTGTATAGGCTATGAAGGTTTCTTTTCCGTCTGCTTCTACCGTCCGTTTGTAGAAGCCGTTTCCGTTGCTTCCCAACCACAAAGTGCCGTCCTTGCTTTCGCAGAAGCAGGTGATTTTTTCTCTCAGTTCGGATGAAGGGTCGTTTAACTGGTATTTCAAGTTTCTGTATTCGAATAAATTATGCTCGTTTCTCGAGTGCAGGTCGATGTCATAGACTCCCTCCAGACATCCAATCCACAAGTGTCCGTCTTTGTCAATGATGGAGCCTATGCACCCGTTGATGTCTTCGGCGGTATGACCAGCTAGAGGAGAACAGATTTTTTGCTGTTTGAAGTCATAGAAATAGATACCACGATTGGCTCCTATCCATACTCCGTTGTTGATGGAGTCATACGTCAGTGCACCAATGAAGTCAATGGGGTAGTTGCCTTCGCTTTGACTGTTGAGGGTTCCCAGTCTTTGGGATGGATTCTTTCGGTCAAGCAGGTTGATGCCGCCTCCCCACGTCCCTACCCACAATCTCTCTTGAGAGTCTGTGGTGATGCTGCTGACAGAGTTGTGGCTCAAGGTTCCGTCTTCGTGAGTGTAGTGGCTGAAGTTATCGCTCTGGGCTTCTTTGCGGTTCAGTCCTCCTTCTACGGTACCCACCCACAATGTGCCTTCCCGGTCTTCATAAATGGCGTTCACGGGGTTGTGGGACAGTGTGTGGGCGTTTTCCTTGTCATTCACATAGTTCTGTATGGATAGGCGTTTGGTGGTGAGCTTGTTGAGGCCGCCCGTTTCGGTGCCTATCCAGATGAGTGAACCGTCCACAGTAATGCAGTTGATAAAATTGCTGTTAAGCAGATTGATGCCGGTATTGGAGAAACGGTCTTCGATGCGCTCGAAGTTGTCTTTGATAGGGTTGTAGATATTGAGTCCTTTCAGACTGCTGACAATCAGTTGCTTGTCTCCGGTGACAGCCAGGCAGGTCAGGAAGTTTTGAGATAGTGAGTGCAGGTCATCGTACCGGTGTACATAATGCTTGATGATATTTTCGTTACGGTTATAGCGGTAAAGACCTTTGTCTGTGCTGATCCAGATTTCGTTTTCTTTGGCAATAAAGTCTGAGAAAAGTGTCTCTGGGTTGAACTGCAGGCATTCTGCCACGGGGGTGGCTTTGAGTCCTCCTTGTGAGGCGGCGCTCACTTTGTATATTCTTCCTTCCAGGCCAATCCAGACGCTGCCTTCGTTGTCCAAGTCTTTAAAGACGAGTTCGTTTCTCCATAATCCTGGCGCCTCCAGCGAGCGGACTTCCCGAATGTTTCCCTCTTCATCAAACAAAATGCGGTGGAGTCTGTGGTCGCAATGCAACCAGATGCAGCCGTTTGCATCACAGGTAACGAAGGAGGACGGTTTCCTTTCCAGTCCTTTTTCCACCTTATCTGTTTTAAGCAAAGGTACCGCTTTTAAGGTGGACAGGCTGATGATATCTATGCCTCCTTCCGATACGCCCCATAGCCGTCCGAATCTGTCTTCCGCAACCTTACGGGTAAAGTTGCTTTTAAGTTTGCAATGTGGTGTACTGGTGGAGAAGTTGACGAATTCATATCCGTCATAACGCGAGAGGCCGCCCCCGGCCATGGAAATCCAAAGGAATCCTCGGCTGTCCTTATAGATATCATCAATGAAGTTGTGGGGAAGTCCTTCATTCATGGTGATGTAGTTGATGTTATAACGGTCTGCAAATGCCTCCTGTGCCTGGAGGGTTGCGTGGGAGAATCCCATCAAGATGCTATATAATAATGTAAAGGTGTATAACAACAAACGGTTTTTCATATTTTTCTTGTATTAGTATTGCAAAGTTAATGGATTAATCGGAATGAAGGAAACAGCTATGGGTGGTTTTGGGACAAAATGGTCTTTTGTCCACCATAAAAGTCCGTTTGTCCACCTTTCAGTGTCCATTTCTTGCTTATTTTTGTAGCAACGTTTCATTTTTGTTCATTCGGAGGGCAAATGCGTTCCTCTGGCTTAATAGCTGATATTATGAAAAGACTACGTTTGGAGGCTGTCATGCTGGTAGCCGTTTTGCTGGGCGGATGCGCTACTGCTCCTTTTGCTCCCACTGCTTCCCCCAATCCTTGGGCAGATAATTATTTGGATGTATCTTCCATGGAGCATTACCGCTCGTGGGGCACTTACAATGTACACGACCCTTCTTGTCGCAAAATAGGCGACTATTATTATATGTATTCTACCGATGCCATCTTTCGCGAGAACCGCAAGGAAGCCCGGGAGAAGGGCGTTCCTTTGGGATACATTCAGCAACGCAAGTCAAAGGATTTGGTGCATTGGGAGTTCTTGGGATGGGCATTCCCTGAGATACCACAGGAAGCGGTGGAGTGGGTGCGCTCTCATGCCGGTGGAGAAGGGGCAACCAATATTTGGGCGCCTTACATTATTCCTTATGGTGATAAATACCGCCTTTATTTCTGCGTGTCGGCTTTTGGTCGTAAGACTTCCTATATTGGGTTGGCTGAAGCTAATTCTCCCGAAGGCCCGTGGACACAACGGGGATGTGTCGTCAAGACGGACAATTCTTCGGTGATGAATGCCATCGACCCTACCGTAGTAGTGGATGCCTCCAACGGGAAGTGGTGGATGCACTATGGCTCTTTCTTCGGAGGCCTCTACTGTGTGGAGTTGAATCCGCAGACAGGACTGCCGATGGTGGAAGGAGACCAGGGCCATCTGGTGGCACGCCGGGCCAACTATCGGAAGGATAACCTGGAGGCACCTGAAATCATTTATCATCCCGGTTTGAAACGTTATTATCTCTTTTCCTCCTACGACCCTTTGATGACGACCTACAATGTGCGCGTGGGCCGTTCGGATAAGGCTGAAGGCCCCTTTACCGATTTCTTTGGAGTGGCGTTGGCCGACACGACCAACAATTTCCCCATCCTTACCGCCCCCTATCGCTTTACCGGTCATAGCGGTTGGGCAGGTACGGCTCATTGCAGTGTTTTTACTACGGACGACGGACAATATTTCATGGCTCATCAGGGACGTCTTTCTCCGCAAAACCAGCTGATGGATCTTCATGTGCGTCAGATGTTCTTTACCGAAGACGGATGGCCGGTGGTTTCACCTGAACGTTTTGCAGGCAGTCGTCCGCGTACCTTTTCGTCGGATGATCTGATAGGCGAGTGGGAAGTGATACGGGTACAGGAGCCTTTGTATGAGCGCCGCCTCAATGCCGGCCAAATCTTGTGGGGCGAAGGCGAACTGAAGGACGAAGAATGGAATATATCGGCACCTTTACACCTGACCGAAGGCGGAAGGCTGGATGCCGAAGGGGGGACCTGGACGTTTGCAGAGGAGAAGCAGCTGCTTTCTCTGACGTTGGACGGCGAAAGGATACAGAATCTGATTGTTTTTGCCGGACACGACTGGGAGAAGGAGCAGGAGACGATACTTTTCACCGGCCTCGACGCACGTGGACGCTCGGTGTGGGGGAAGAGGGTGAGATGATGAATAGATAATAATTAACAATTAATAGTTGACAAATAACGAGTAATAATTGCTTCTTGTGGGGGATTCATTTTCCATAAAGAAGCCCAAAAAGACCATGATGAAAACCAAAGGACTACTGACAACGATGGCGCTGGCTGTGGGCATGACGCTCCAGGCGCAGACCAATGAATTTGTTATTCAGACAAAAAAAGTGGGTGCGGAGATTCAGCCCACCATGTACGGCCTCTTCTTCGAGGACATCAACTATGCGGCCGACGGCGGCCTGTATGCCGAGCTGGTGAAGAACCGCTCTTTCGAGTTCCCCCAGGCCTTTATGGGATGGAAGACCTTCGGCCAGGTGACTTTGCTGGACGATGGCCCCTTCGAACGCAATCCGCACTACGTCCGCCTGGCCTACGCCGGCCACCCGCACAAGCAGACGGGACTGGACAACGAAGGCTTCTTTGGCATCGGTGTGAAGCAGGGTGCCGAATACCGCTTCTCGGTGTGGGCACGCATCCCCGACGGCAAGGAAGCCGGTAAGATTCGTGTCGAGCTGGTAGACACCAAGTCCATGGGCGAGCAGCAGGCTTTTGCAACAGCCGAGCTGGCCATCGACTCCAAGGAATGGAAGAAGTATCAGGTGGTGCTGAAGCCGACTGTCACCAACCCCAAGGCCGTGCTGCGCATCTTCTTGGCATCGCCCCAGACGGTAGACCTGGAGCACATTTCGCTCTTTCCCGTCGATACCTGGAAGGGACACGAGAACGGCCTTCGCAGGGACTTGGCCCAGGCATTGGCCGACCTGAAGCCGGGTATCTTCCGATTCCCCGGCGGATGTATTGTCGAGGGAACAGACCTGAATTCGCGCTACAACTGGAAGAATTCGGTTGGTCCCGTTGAAAACCGTCCGCTCAACGAAAACCGTTGGCAGTACACCTTCCCACACCGATTCTATCCCGACTATTACCAGAGCTACGGACTTGGTTTCTATGAGTTCTTCCAACTTTCGGAAGAAATAGGTGCCGAGCCGCTTCCCGTCTTGAGCTGTGGTCTGGCCTGTCAGTTCCAAAATCCCAATGCCGAAGCCCATGTGCCCGTTGACCAGTTGGATTGCTACATCCAGGATGCAATAGACCTGATTGAGTTTGCCAATGGCGACACCACTACCACCTGGGGCAAGTTGCGTGCTGACATGGGACATCCCGCACCGTTCAACCTGAAGTTTATCGGAATCGGAAACGAACAATGGGGCAGTGAATACCCCGAACATCTGGAGCCGTTTGTGAAGGCTATCCGTGCGGCCTATCCCGACATCAAGATAGTGGGCAGTTCAGGCCCTGATTCAGAAGGCAAACAGTTCGACTACCTGTGGCCCGAGATGAAACGTCTGAAGGCAGACCTGGTGGACGAACACTTCTACCGCCCCGAATCGTGGTTCCTCAGCCAGGGCGCACGCTACGATAATTACGACCGCAAGGGGCCCAAAGTGTTTGCCGGCGAATATGCCTGCCATGGTAAGGGTAAGAAGTGGAACCACTTTCATGCTTCGCTGCTCGAAGCTGCCTTCATGACAGGTCTTGAACGCAATGCCGACATCGTCCACATGGCTACTTATGCGCCTCTTTTTGCCCATGTTGAGGGCTGGCAATGGCGTCCCGACCTCATTTGGTTTGACAACTTACGCTCTGTACGTTCGGTCAGCTACTACGTTCAACAGCTCTACGGACAGTACAAGGGTACCAACGTGTTGCCGCTGACGATGGACAAACGTCCTGTGACCGGTGCCGAAGGGCAGAACGGCCTCTTTGCCAGTGCCGTGATTGACAAGGACAAGAATCAGTACATCGTCAAGGTGGCTAACACTTCGGACAAGGCGCAAGCCATTCAGCTGACCTTCGACGACATGAAGAAGAAAGCCTCGCTGGCTGGCGGGCGCTGCATTAAGCTGGCTTCTGCTGACCTGGATAAGGATAACAGCCTTGATGCTCCTTCGGCAATCGTGCCCCAAGAGTCGGTTTTGCAGGTCGAAGGACATAGCGCGCTTGTCGACATCGAACCGAATACATTTGCCGTTTATATCTTTGAATTGTAATTTTTTTCAGTAAGAAGTTTGAGAAGTTAAAGAAGTTAGGAGAACTTATCGTCCGGTTCCAAGCGGGCGGAAATTAAAGCCGATAGATGGGAGAATGAATAAAATGAAGAATTTCCGTAACTTATTATTCAGTGACCATTACCCCATTATATAACTATCGGCTTTAACCTCTCTAACTTTCATCACTTCTCTAACTCCTCCTCTAACTTCTATAAATATGAATAGTTTTTTTAAGGTTGTTGTTTTTTTGGTAATTTCTTGTCTGGCAGCTCCTTGTGAGCTGTCAGCTCAAACTGACACCACATTTGTGGCCAGTGGCAATCCGCTGGTGAAGTACAAGTATACGGCCGACCCCGGTGCCATGGTGCACGACGGACGAATGTACATCTATGCCGGGCATGATGAATGTCCGCCTCCGGCCGAGCACTATCTGCTGAACGAGTGGTGCGTCTTTTCCTCGTCCGACCTGAAAACGTGGACCGAACATCCCGTCCCCTTGCGCGCCAAGGACTTTACATGGGCAAAGGGTGAGGCATGGGCCAGCCAGGTCATCGAGCGCGACGGCAAGTTTTACTGGTATGTGACGGTAGAGCACGCCACCATCCCCGGCAAGTCCATCGGCGTGGCCGTTTCCGACTCGCCCACGGGGCCCTTCGTCGACGCCCGCGGTTCAGCCTTGATAACCAACGACATGACCACCGAGCGCAGCAAAAGCTACTGGGACGATATAGACCCCACCGTCTTCATCGACGACGACGGCCAAGCCTATCTGTATTGGGGCAACACCCAGTGCTACTATGCCAAGCTGAAGAAGAACATGATTGAACTGGACGGCCCTATCGTACCCGTCGACCTGCCCCGTTTCACCGAAGCCCCCTGGCTGCACAAGCGTGGCGACTGGTACTACCTGTCCTATGCTTCCGAGTTTCCCGAGAAAATCTGTTATGCCATGAGCCGCAGCATCACCGGCCCGTGGCAGTACAAGGGCGTCCTGAACGAGCTGGCCGGCAACTCCAACACCAACCACCAGGCCATCGTCGAGTTTGGCGGCCAGTGGTACTTCATCTACCACAATGGTGGCATCAATCCCTCGGGCGGCAGTTTCCGCCGTTCGGTGTGCATTGACCGCCTTTACTATAACGAGGACGGTACCCTGAAGCGTGTGCAGATGACGACAGAAGGCATTTGGTAAGGCTCTTTTCAGAGGTTGATTAAAACTGCCTATAGGTAATGAACAGATTGCCCATAGGCAGTTTTTTGTTGCTTGCGGGGAGGAACGTCATTCGGGATGTATGTCGTTGGTTTCTGAAAACTGAGTATTTGAAATTGCCATCTGTCATCCTACGGTGAAAAGAACATCTTTTGAAGGCGTATGCGATTTAATGTAGGTTTGTTGTAACGGATTTAAAAAGAATTCATAATTTTGCGTACATACATTTTTTCATGCTAGATGGAAGAGCGGAATCGCATACATAGAATTGTGGGGAAAGAGAACCAATCGGATGAGGTGACTTTTATTACAGGTTATCAAGCTGTTTATTTGGCAAATCTGTTAACGAGGAGGTTGCCGGCAAACGATATTGATAAGCTGACGGCCTCCTTGCAAGATGCACAAGTGGATTTGACCCCTCATCAGGTAGAAGCGGCTCTGTTTGCGTTCAAATCACCTTTATCTAAAGGAGCAATCTTGGCCGATGAAGTGGGATTGGGTAAAACC
>NZ_CASFWU010000092.1 GCF_949298305.1 uncultured Bacteroides sp.
CAAGTTTATTAATCGATTGTAGTTAAGGAGTTAAGAAGTTAAGGAGTTAAGCCAATGCCTTTGTGAAAAGGATACCGACCATACACTTGAGCTATCGGCTTTAACTCCTAAGCCCACCTGGGTGGGCGATAACTCCTTTTAACTCCTTTAACTCCTGCAAGTTTCGCACTTGCGAAACTTGAGTAAGTAAATATTAAAAGAATGAGTATAAACAATATATGTAAACACATCCCCTCCCCCCTCTCCTTGGGAGAGGGGCCGGGGGTGAGGCATGATAGTTCTATATCCGTCCTCCTCGTGGAAGACGAACAGACTCTTGCCATGATTATTAAGGATACCCTCGAAGGTCAGGGCTTCCTCATCCACACTGCCGCCGACGGCGAAGAGGGCCTGCGTCTGTTCTTCGACCTGCGCCCCGACGTGCTGGTGGCCGATGTGATGATGCCCCGCATGGACGGCTTCGAGATGGTGCGCCGCATCCGCCAGAGCGACCGCCACACGCCCGTGCTCTTCCTCACGGCCCGCTCGGCGGTGAACGACGTGGTGGAAGGCTTTGAACTGGGGGCCAACGACTACCTGAAGAAGCCCTTCGGCATGCAGGAGCTTATCGTGCGCATCAAGGCACTGGTGGGACGTGCGTGTATGTATCGGGTAGCGGGAGAGGGCGGGCAGACGCTCTACCGGATTGGCAATTACCAGCTCGACACCCGCAGGCAGATACTCCTGTACGAAGGCGGGGAACAGGAGCTGTCCCACCGCGAGACTGAGATTCTGCGCCGCCTCTGCCAGAACCGCGACTGCGTGGTCAGCATGCAGGACATCCTGCTTGACCTTTGGGGAGACGACTCTTTCTTCAACCAGCGCAGCCTGCACGTCTTCATCACCAAGCTGCGCCACAAGCTGGCTAAAGACCCAAGCATCCGCATCATCAACGTGCGGGGTGTCGGGTATAAATTGGTAGGGGGAATATAAAAGGAGGGTGTGTCAGTCTGTGATATGACACACCCTCCGGTCTTATGGCGATTCTGTTCCGAATATATTATTCCTCGAAGCTGCCGTAGCGGGTGGGCAGCAGCTTGCGGTCGCCAAGGGTGTTGTCTACGCGGGCCACATTTACCCAGAACTTGTTCTCGCGGACACTCTCCGTGGGGTAGGCAGCTTTCTCGCGCGAATAGGCATGGTCCCATTCGTTGGCTACTACTTCATATTCGGGGTGTGGGGCATTGACCAGCACGTTGTCGGCCTTGTCTGCCCGTCCTTCCTTCACTTCCTGAATCTCTTTCCAGATGCTTTCCATCACCTCCACGAAGTTATCCAGTTCTGCCAGGCTTTCGCTTTCGGTCGGTTCTATCATCAGGGTACCGTGAACAGGGAAGGAGAGGGTGGGAGCATGGTAACCGTAGTCCATCAGTCGCTTGGCGATGTCGTTCTCGCTGATGCCAGTTTCCTCGTGTACCTTTCTGCACTCCAGAATCATCTCATGGCCTACAAAGCCGTTGGCTCCGCGATAGACCACTCCATAGGTGTCCTTCAGACAGGCAGCCAGGTAATTGGCATTGAGGATGGCGATGCGGGTGGCGCGTGTCAGCCCCTCGGTGCCCATCATGCGGATGTAGCCGTAGGTGATGGGGAGGATGCCTGCGCTGCCGTAGGGCGCGGCGGATACTTCGTTGGCCGCATTGCCGAACAGACAGTGTCCGGGCAGGAAGGGAACCAGATGCTCGGCCACACAGATGGGGCCTACGCCGGGGCCTCCTCCGCCATGGGGAGAGGCAAAGGTCTTGTGCAGGTTCAGGTGGCAGACGTCGGCACCGATAAATCCGGGATTGGTCAGTCCCACCTGGGCATTCATGTTGGCTCCGTCCATGTAGACCTGTGCTCCGCAGCTGTGGATGATGCGGCAGATTTCCACAATCTCAGTCTCGAAAATGCCGTGTGTAGAAGGGTAGGTAATCATAAGGGCGGCCAGGCTGTCCTTGTTGGCTTCAGCTTTGGCACGGAGGTCGTCCATGTCTACATTACCCAACTCGTCGCAGGCACAGGTGACGGTGGTAAAGCCGGCCTGAATGGCCGATGCAGGGTTGGTGCCGTGTGCCGAGGCAGGTATCAGTATCTTGTTGCGGTGTCCCTCGCCGATGCTTTCCAGGTAGGCACGGATGACGCGCAGGCCTGTGTATTCGCCGGCTGCACCCGAGTTGGGCTGGAGGCTGACGCCGGCAAAGCCGGTGATGATTTTCAGTTCTTCGCTGAGGTTCTGGATGAGCTCGTGGTAGCCTTCGGCCTGGTCTTCGGGCACGTAGGGATGCAGGTTCATGAATTCGGGACGGCTCAGGGGCAACATCTCGGCCGCGGCGTTCAGTTTCATGGTGCACGAGCCGAGGGAAATCATGGAGTGGGCCAGGGAAATGTCCTTGCGGTCGAGGCGCTTGATGTAGCGCATCATCTCGGTCTCTGTGTGGTAGAGCTTGAAAACCTCGTGTGTCAGGTAAGGGCTTTGGCGCTTGAAGGCCTTGCGGATGGTGCAGCGGTCGGGTACTTCACAGATTTTGTTCCAGTCTTTGCCGGCAGCGATGGCAAAGATGGAGAGCAGGACGTTGATGGCGGCAATGTCCGTGGTCTCGTCAATGCTCATGCCCACTTCTCCATTTTTGAAGTAGCGCAGGTTCACTTCCTTACTCAAGGCGATGGTGCGCATCTGTTGGGCGGACACGTTTTCGGGCAGGCTGAAACGGAGTGTGTCGAAGTATTGGGCGTTCATCTGCTTGTAGCCCAGCTTGTTGATGCTGCTTTCCAGGAAGGCGGCAATGCTGTGGATGCGTGAGGCGATGGTACGGATGCCTTCCTGTCCGTGGTAGACGGCGTAGAAGCCGGCCATGGTTGCCAGCAGAGCCTGGGCGGTGCAGATGTTCGAGGTGGCTTTCTCCCGCTTGATGTGCTGCTCGCGGGTTTGCAGGGCCATGCGGTAGCACAGCTTGCCGTATTTGTCTTTGGAGAGGCCGATGATGCGTCCCGGCATGTTGCGCTTGTATTCGTCGCGGGTGGCGAAGTAGGCGGCCGATGGGCCTCCGTAGAACATGGGTGTGCCCAGTCGTTGCGTGCTGCCGAACACGATGTCCGCTCCCCATTCGCCCGGCGGGGTGAGCAGGGCGAGGCTCAGGATGTCGGCTGCAACGGCCACCTTGCATCCGGCTGCGTGGGCCTTTTCCACAAAGTCGCGGTAGTCTTCAATGTTGCCGCACGAATTGGGATACTGCAATACGCAGGCAAACACGTCCGGGGTCAGTTCGGCGTCCTCGTAGCGGTCGGTCTGCAATTGAATGCCTTGCGGAATGGCGCGGGTGGTCATTACGGCCAGTGTCTGCGGGAAGATGCGCTCGTCCACAAACACTACGTTGGCTCCGGCCTTCTGTTTGTCGCGGGGGCGCAGGGCATACATCATGGTTACGGCCTCGGCAGCTGCGGTCGCTTCGTCCAGCAGCGAACAGTTGGCCAGAGGCATTCCCGTCAGGTCGCACACGGCAGTCTGGAAATTCATCAGGGCTTCCAGGCGGCCTTGCGACACTTCGGTCTGATAGGGCGTGTACGAGGTGTACCAGACGGGGTTCTCGAATACGTTCCGTTGGATGACGGCCGGAGTGATGGTGTTGTACCATCCCATACCTATATAAGTGGTGTAGAGCTTGTTTTTGGCAGCCAGTGCGGCAATGTGTTGTCCGAACTGATATTCGGTCATGGGCTGGGGAAGGGCCAGCGGTTCTTTCAGACGGATGTCGGCGGGGATGGTTTTGTCAATCAGTTCGTCCAGGGAACTTACTCCGATTTTACGGAGCATGATTTCTTCCTCTTGGGCATTGATGCCGATATGGCGGGAGGCTAATAAATCGTTTTTCATAAATATATACTGATTTATAGTTGATGAATAATCGTAGGAGCCGCTGGGTTTAGCGGAAGAACGGGTTTTCGGCCTTTTCGATGCCGATGGTGGTTGGCGCACCGTGGCCCGGATAGACAATGGTTTCGTTGGGCAGTACGAACAGGCGGCTGCAGATGTGTTCTATCAGTTCGTCGAAGTTGCCTCCGGCCAGGTCGGCACGGCCGATGCTGCCCTGGAACAGGACATCGCCCGAGAACATGCAGCCCTCCTTGGCGCAGTAGTAGACCAGACTGCCGGGAGAATGTCCGGGCACGTGTATGGCTTCCAATTGGGTGTTGCCGAATTGGATGATGTCTCCGTCGTGCAGGTAGGTGCCCAGGGGAACGGGAGGCTCCTGCAGCTTGAAACCGAACATGCGGCTCTGCTTCGGTGCTTCGTCAATCCAGTATTCGTCTGCCTGGTTGGCTTCGGCCTTCAGCCCGAATTCCTGCAGCATAAACGGATTGCCGAAAATGTGGTCCAGGTGCAGGTGGGTGTTCAGCAGGTGCTTGACGTCCAGTTTTAGCGTTGTGATGAAACCCTTCAGTGCCTGTTTCTCTTCTTCGTAGAAACAGCCGGGGTCAATGACCACAGCTTCGTTTGTTTCGTCCCAGAGCACGTAGCAGTTCACTGGGAACATATTAAATTCAAATCTTTTTATTTTCATAAAACAAGGTGTTTTCTTTAGTTCTGCAATGTAGGCCTGGCTCACACCGATACGTGCACCACCTTTTTGGTCTCGAAGAATTCTTCGTCGAAGAACTCCTTCAGGTCCCATATCGTTGTCCGGTGCTTGAAGGGCATGGCTTCGTTGGCCAGCTCGCCTCCTTTCAGGCAAATCAGTCCGTTGGGCAAGACATGCTGTTGGCGGGGACTGATGTTTTTACGGATAATTTTCATCAGGTCGGACAGGGGCATGACGGCGCGGCTGACCACAAAGTCAAACAGTTGCTTCTCATCCTCGGCCCGTTCGTGGCAGAAGGTGACGTTTTTCAGTCCGATGCTGGCCGCCACTTCGGTGGCCACCCGTATTTTCTTGCCGATGCTGTCCACCAGATGGAAACCGGTTTCCGGGAAAAGGATGGCCAGCGGGATACCGGGAAATCCGCCGCCGGTGCCCAGGTCCATAATACGGGTGCCGGGCTTGAAACTGATGACTTTTGCGATGCCCAGCGAGTGGAGCACGTGGTGTTCGTACAGGTTCTCTATGTCCTTGCGCGAAATCACATTGATTTTGGAGTTCCAGTCCGTGTAGAGTCCGTAGAGGGCAGCAAACTGTTCCTTCTGTTCGGCGGTCAGGTCCGGGAAATATTTCAGTATCTGTTCCATGTCTTGGCTTGTCCGGTTAGCTGTTCCTCAATTCGTTCACCACCATGGTGTCATCGCTCATCAGATGCAGCATCATCTCCCACGGAAGGGAAATCTGGATGGCACCCATTACGTACGGGGTGATTTCGTAGATGTTATAAAAGAAAGTGATGCCTTCTTTGCTGAGGTAGAAGTTCTCGGTGGGGGTCAGGTCGCCGGTCGAGGTATATCCCAGGTCTTCCAGCTCCTGGCGAGAGGTGACGTTATTGTCGGCCATCAGCTGGTTCCACAAAAGGTCGGTCAGCGCTTCCTGGTAGTCGCTGACAAAGATGTCGTCCAGATGGATGGGGCGTAAGGTGCGCAGGTCCATGTTCAGGAAGCTGGTCATGTAGACGCCGTGGGCTCCGCCGGTGTATTCCTCGTAGTAGTAGCGGTAGACCAGCAGATTCTTGTAGTATAGCTGTATCCGGCTTTCGATGTTTTTGTAGTAAGAATACCATGCACCCATGTCGTTCGGGTCTGCATTATCCTGCTCGTCTTTCTGATAGATGGGCTCCAGGTCTTTCCGATAGCCGTTCACGTAGTCGTCTGTATATTGTCTGACGGCTTCCAGGGGAGGCATCGTCATGTATTTCTCGCCAAGACAGAGCGACAGGAAGTAGGTATTGAGACTGTCTCTCAGGACAGAGTCGGTCGAACTGTCGGCATAGGCAAAATTGATGGTCAGGCTGCAGGCCGGTTTGGCTGTGTCGCCAAACAGGTGGGCCGTCTCGTTTACCTGTATGCTGTCGAACTCCAGACTCCCTGTATTTTTGTTTGTGGTGTTACCACAGGAAAAGAAAAAGCCGCTTGCCGCAAGCAGAATGACAAGTAGGCTGACAGTTTGTTTTTTCATCGTTGTATATTGTTTATAAATCATCATTCCAGTCCTTTCGGTTTATCGACAAATATAGGATATATTAGTGAATCAAGGATACAAAAAAGAAAAAAATAATGCCTCCTGCCGGTTAATTTCTCTCTTTCTCTGCGGCAGTTATTGGCCATGTGTGCCGCAAGTTTTATCTTTGTTGCCTTCATGGGGCTGCCGGCATCAAGCCGGCTGTCCGTGAAACCTCTAATACCGTATATGCTGATGAAACTCGAAATTGTTGACTGGAATGAAATTCCTTATCCCGATGCCTGGAAACGGCAGACGGAGTGTTTTGATCTTTTGGTGAAGGCCAAGCAGGAAGGTAAAGACTACGTGAACCGCATTATCCTTTGCGAGCACCCTCACGTTTATACGTTGGGCCGGAGCGGCAAGGAACGCAACATGCTGCTGGGCGAGGAGCAGCTCCGCAGATTGGGTGCTTCGTACTTCCATATTGACCGCGGCGGCGACATCACCTATCATGGGCCGGGTCAGTTGGTCTGCTATCCCATCCTGAACCTGGAGGAATATGGCTTGGGGCTGAAAGAGTATGTCCACCTGCTGGAGGAGGCCGTTATCCGTGTGTGCGCTTCCTACGGCATTACGGCCGGACGGGTGGAGAAGGCCACCGGTGTATGGCTGGAGGACGACAGGCCGGCGGCACGCAAGATATGCGCCATCGGTGTCCGCAGCAGCCACTACGTCACCATGCACGGGCTGGCCCTGAATGTGAATACCGACTTGCGCTATTTCAGCTACATCCATCCCTGCGGCTTTGTGGACAAAGGCGTCACTTCCTTGCAGAAGGAGTTGGGGCATGAAGTTCCCTTGGCCGAGGTGAAGGAGCGGCTTTGCGGCCATCTGGTCGCCTTGCTTGGGGAAGGGCGGCAGGTGGTTCCAGCCGCCGATGGCGCTGACTGCCAGTGATGCCGTCGCTGCGCCCAGGCTGCACACCGGCTGCAAAGCTGTTGCAGCATTACTGCATTAATGATTGCATGTCGCTGCATTCACGATTGCAGTATCACTGCATCCATGATTGCAGTGTTGCTGCATCCATATTTGCAGTGTCGCTGTAACGGGTATGCAGTGTCGCTGCAACAGGCATGCAGCGATGGCGCAACAAGCATGCAGTGTCCGGTTGGCTGGTTGGGCGGCGTGAGGATGGAGAGAATGAAAAAAAGAGAGGCTGTGTCCCGCGACGGACACAGCCTCTCTTCATCCCGCATGGGGCGGGAGCGCCTTTGCCAGTTTCAGCCGGACGGCTGTTGGCGCAACGGTTTATTGTTTCTTCAGCAGCCCGATTTCTTCACCCATGAGGATGTGTTTCCAACTGCCGTCCTCGTTGGCGGGTGCGGTGAAGTGGAAGCCGGCCTGCTTCTGGAAGACGAGGACGAAGTCCGAACCTCCGAAGAGGAAGTATCCGAGCATGTCGCCCTTCTTCACCTGGCTGCCTACTTTCAGCTCCGGTTCAAAGTTGACCGATGCCACCTGTGACATGCCGATGGGCATCACGGCCACCAGTCCGTATTCCTCCGTGTCGAGGATGACCAGTCCGCGGGTCTCGATGCTCTGCCAGCCCGGTACGGAGCAGTCCACTACGTATTGCTGGAGTTGGGGTTCCCAAGTGACAGTGCCTCCCAGTGCGTCGTCTCCGGGTATCACTCTGATTTCCTTGATGGTTCCGCTCAAGGGGAAGTGGTAGCGGTGGTAGTCGTTCACGTTGAGGAAGGCGTGGTAGAACGTGCCTCCGGCAAAGGCATCGCAATAGGGACTTTCGGGACTGATGAGGTTGCGCACCGAGTTGAATACGCGCGACTTCACAGCAATCTTGTCTTCGCTGACAATGTACGATTCGTCGTCGATGGCCCATACTCCCTGGGGTTCGCTGTCGCAGGGCGATGCCACTACGGAGTTGTCTTCGGGCGATACGATGGGGCGCTGGTCGGGCGACTTCAGGCGGCGGCTGAAGAAGTCGTTGAACGAGTGCCAGTTGGACGGGTCTTCATACCATCCTTTGGTCATGCCCAGTTCCTCCTGCTTCATCATCAGGTCTTCGTATTCCTTGTTCCACGAGTCGGCCGAGGAGAGGTAGTTGCCCCATGATTTGCAGTAGTCCACCAGCCAGCTGCGGTAAGGCTCCACGTACTGCACGGAGCTGGTGAAGAAGTTCTTTCCTTCCAGCGACTCCAGCGGCATGCAGTTGATGAAGTAGCAGTAGCACAGGGCCTGGTACATCCTGCCGAAGATGCTGGGCTGGCCCGGACATACGATGACGTCCCAGGGCATGGCGGTCTGTGAGTAGTCGATGAAGTCATAGTACGCTTCGAGCGACTGCACGGGGTTGGTCTTGGGGTCAGGATTGATTTTCTTTCCCTTTTCGATGGCCTCCGTCAGCAACGATTTGAGTTGGCTGTCGTTTTCCACCAGGTCAATCAGTTTTTGGGTGGTTTCGCTGTAGGCGTTCTTCTGGGTGGTCGGGTCGTTCTTGCACGAGATTGTCAGGAGCAGGACCGATGCCAATAGCCATATCCTGCAATAGCTGATAGAAAAGTTTTTCATTTTGTTTGTTTTTTGTTATTAAGTCATGTTTATGGCCGCAAAGGTATTAAAAATGTACGTTCCTTCTTTACATTTATCGGAATTTTGGCTTACTTTGCCCATGAAATGTTAGTTTTTTCTATCGCCCGATGAAGATGAAACACAACTGTCACACTGCCTGTATGGGCCTGATGCTTCTCCTTTGCCTTGCGGCCGGCCGGGGCTTGGCCCGCAATGTTGCGGACAAAAACGTATGCGCTGATACCATTACTGCCTTCCGCTTCCCTGCCATCCCATCCACGCTGACTACGCCCGAAGCGCGGGCGGCCTATCTGGTGGAGCACTACTGGGACTGCACCAACTGGGCAGACTCCAACTACGTCCACCATCCCGAGGTGACGGAACAGGCATGGGTGGACTACATCGACCTGATGAGGCTGGTGCCTGCACAGACTGCCGACCGTTCCCTCAAAGCCCTTTTCAACGAGGAGGGAAAGGAGAAGAAATGCTATCTTTATCTGGCCGGACTGGCCGAGAAGTACCTGTATGACACCGGTTCGCCCCTGCGCAACGAGGAACGGTACATTGTTGTGCTCGACGCCCTCCTGGCTTCGGACGTGCTGTCTGAGGCGGAGAAAATCCGTCCGCAGGCGCAGCGCGAACTGGCTTTACGCAACCGGCCGGGAACCGTGGCAGTGGACTTTACCTATACGCTCGCTTCGGGCAAGGACGGACGGCTGCACGACATCCGTTCGGACTACGTCCTGCTGTTCGTCAACGACCCCGGTTGCCACACCTGCGCCGAGACGCTGGACAGCCTGAGACACTCGTCTGCCGTAAGGCGGGGCATTGCGGCCAGTCGGTTGACCGTTCTTTCCCTTTATCCCGACGAAGAGCCGGGCGAATGGCGTCAATGGCTGCCCGACTTCCCCTCCACCTGGATAAACGCCTACGACCGAACCCTCACCATCCGCGAAAGGAACCTCTATGACCTGCGTTCCCTCCCCGTCCTCTACCTGCTGGACAGCCAAAAGAAGGTCTTGTTGAAAAACGCTACGGTGGAGGAGGTGGAGGCTGTGCTGGAGGGACAGCATGAGAGATGAAAAAAATGTGCACACAGACATTCAATATACAAATCATCACAGGTTGTAGTCGTTGTAAACTTATGCTTTCTGGCTGTGATTATCTGTATGGTCAGCGTCTGTGTGCCATTCTTTTATAATAAAAACATGTCTCTTCGCCTGATTTTCGGATAGCCGTTTATTCAATCATTTCCTTCAGGGTATTCTTCATCAGTTCGTGGTCGCGGAACTCGTTGCGGAGGCCGTACTTGCCCCGCTTGTCCACCAGCACATACGAGGGAATGCCGTCTATCTTGAACTGGTCGCAGAGGTAGGCCCACTGCTTGTCGTTCAGGCGGTAGTGTTTGCCCCGGATGCCGGGTATCATTTCCTTGTACTTGACAATGGGCGAAGTCTCATTGGCAATGTAGATCCATACGAGGTCATCGCTCTTCAGTTCGCCGTCCTTCAGCGGCTCGTTGGCCTTGATGGCCATGCGGCAGGGCGCGCACCAGGTATTCCAGAAGTCCACGAGGACGACTTTACCCTTGTAGGGCGTAACGATGGCGTTGAATAGTTTGTCCACAGGTACGTCGGGTGTCTGTTCGATGACAGCCTTTCCTTCGACAGAGGGCTTCGCGGTAGAAGGGATTCTTTATGCTGTCCAATGCTTTCAGGTCGGCTTCGGTCAGAGTACCTTCTGAGGCCTTCTCCACCAGTGGCAGGGCCGACTTCAGGTCTGCAATGAAGCTGCCTTCCAGGCCTGCTTCCTTGGGCCACTCAATGCCGGGGTTGGTCAGAGCCGATACATAGTCGGTCAGGTGACGTCCCATCAGCAGTTTCGGGTCGGCTATGGTGAAGAGCTTGCACAACTCTGCACGGTTCTTTGCTGTCAGCGGCTCAATCTTTACGTCCAACGGTTCCCGATAATCCCATCGGCTGTTGACAAACCTGAAATTATGTTCGCGGTAGCGGTCGCCATGCGCTATGGCCAATACAGCATCTTGCTTCAGGTTTATCATTTCCAGTTCCTTGCCTACAGGAGGTAGGGCGCTTTGGGCAATGCTGTCCGAAAGAGCCAGATAGCGGTCGATGACATGTTGGGTATATTCGGCAGCGGTCATCCGGTAGTCGGCAAATCGGCCACTGTCCAGGTTCATGCCATAATATTTGTCTGTTTGCAGCGACGGAGCCAGCAGGCCGGCGTATGTGCCTGTGGAGTAACAGGGAGTAAATTTGCCTTCCACGGAATAGTGTTTTTTGTCCGCTCTTCGGTTCATCAGCATCCATCCGCTTTGGCGCATGTCTACGTAGACATCTACTTCCTCGCCCGGTGCCAGCCATACCTGTCCGCCATCCCTGAAAGTACCGACGAAGGCCAATGCCGGGCCATATTGCCAAAACTTGAGCTCGGCCATGCCCGTCTCCGGATGGATGTCCACTGTGTAGGACTGACGGCCGTTCATCAGGGTATAGATACTGAACAAGGCCTCTTGGGCCAACTCTTTCCGATAGCCTGAAAAATGTACGTGTATCACCGTCTCGCCCATCTTGAACAGCGGGTCGGGCACGGCATCGGGGACGGTTTCCGATGCCTGGATGACGTTGGCCGGAATATCGGCCGGACAGTCGAAGGTCTTCTTGCCCGTCAGGTCGATGCCGTACAGCTTGAAGCAGTCGTCGCAGTCGCTTTCGATGAAGTCGAACGAACGGGTGCCGTGCGGCAGAGGTTCAAAGCTGAGGAGGAAAGATGCCTCGCCGGAGTCGGGCATCCAGAAGAGGGAGTCGGCCTCGATGCCCTGCGTGCCGGTGAGGGCATATTTCTTGCCGTCGGCC
>NZ_CASFWU010000093.1 GCF_949298305.1 uncultured Bacteroides sp.
GATCCGTCTGCGTGTGGCTTCCTTGTATCTCGGTACCAAGGTTGTGGCAACCTTGAAAACCTTGACAAATCCCTTGAACTCCTTGTCGTTCATTTCTTCTACGAACGTCGCATATTCATCGGGGTGGCTGTCAAGCCACTCCCTTATCAGTCTTTTGAAATTGTCATATTCCTGTTGTCCCATATAGGTTTAGTCTAAAAGTTTAACGAGGTCTTTCTTCATCTCTTCGTCAATATCCCTGTACCGTCTGA
Organism: uncultured Bacteroides sp.; assembly: GCF_949298305.1. Taxonomy (GTDB): domain Bacteria; phylum Bacteroidota; class Bacteroidia; order Bacteroidales; family Bacteroidaceae; genus Bacteroides. Next base: position 252 of record NZ_CASFWU010000093.1, read on the forward strand.
AAGCCTTGCTGCCTTCCTTGTGTCCCGACAGTGCCGAAACAAGATTCGGGTCTTTCACTTTCTTATAAATATTACCGATGAAGGTGCGTCTTGCAAGGTGGCTGCTTGCCACTTCATAAAGCGGTTTTTTGACTTCATCACGTGTTAACGGGTCTAATATAGTGACAATCCTGTCCACTCCTGAAAGTTTGAATATCTTTTTTATTGCCTCATTATATTTCTGTTCGGAAATAAACGGCAGAAGTTTTCCCTCATGGTCTTTATACCGTTCGAGAATTTCCTTTGCCTTGTCGTTCAACGGTACACGTACCGTTACAGGATTGCCCTCTTTGGTTTTCTTCGGTATGTATTCAATGGCTTCATTTACCACGTTCAGTTTGGTCATTCTGTACAGGTCGCTTACTCGGCATCCTATAAGTGTCTGGAAAATGAAGATGTCCCTCTGTATCTCCAGCTGTGGGGTAGCTGACAGGTCAGCATTGAAAATCCTGTCCCTTTCTTCAAGGTTGATATAAACAGGAGTTCCGTATTTGCATTCCTCTATCGGAAACTTGTCAAACGGTCTGTTGGAGGTCAGCTTGTTGTCGAAACACCACAGAAAGAATGTGCGTATTCTTGAAAAGCAGTCTATCAGAGTGTTTTTTCCACGTGGTTGCGGAGTTCTCTTTTCTGGAATGGCTTCATAAATGCTCGGGTACAATTCATAATATTGGTATTCGTTCTCGAAGAAGTCCCACATGTCCCGAAGCGTTTCAGGTGTGACGGTATCAACATCAAGAACAAAGCCTTTTTGCCCTCTTTTGGTTTCCCGTACATACAGTTCATAACGCAATAAGGTTCTTTTTACCACCCTGAAATTCTTTTTCCTTACTTCCGATAACGGATGCTTTTCCAGAAAACTGTCAAACAGCTCTCCGAAAGTTGGCTTGATGGCAATCTCTTCCGGTGTGAAATACTTTTCAGGATGATAATATCTGTCTAAGGTCAGTTTCAGCCATTCTTTATCAACGGATTCTTTTTCCGTATGAAAGGATTTTTCCACATAGGTTTTCAGCTTTCGTATCTCTTCATTTATACCAGTCCTTAAATCTTCGTTGCAGACAGCTTTTGTTTTTACACACTCTGCTTTGTCATCCCACAGGTTGGGATTGATTGAAAGCTGGGTAGGAGCAACAGAATCAAGCAGTCTTCCATTTCTCAGACGGATATAAATAGTTGCGGTTGATTCAGTATCATACCGTTTTGCCGCTTTTTTAATGATGAAAGTTACTTTCATAGGCTTACAGGTTAAATATCTATCTGGATGCAAATATAGATATTTTCCCCACATTTTCCCCACATCTGCTAAATAATTTGCAATCGGATTAATTCGGATTAAAATTTAATATAATTGTAAATGATTGATATATAGTTATATTGCTGTGTTTTTCTGCGTTTTTCTTTTTACCCACATTTTCCCCACTTTAATTATTTCAAATGCGGGTCTGGGTACAGAGTTGGAGAAGGATGAAAATCTTTCTCCTTTTTTATTTCCATACCTTGTAATTCGTTGGTTTACCCCGCCCGGCACGACCGGACAAGACACAAAAAAAAGGGAGCCGGTTTGAAACCAGCTCCCTTTTCTGCTCTTCGTCTTGGACTTGAACCAAGGACCCTCTGATTAACAGTCAGATGCTCTAACCGACTGAGCTAACGAAGAATGTTGCATTTAAGTTTTGCTCTTCGTCTTGGACTTGAACCAAGGACCCTCTGATTAACAGTCAGATGCTCTAACCGACTGAGCTAACGAAGAATGTTTTTTCTTAAATGCGGTGCAAAAGTAATAGGATATTTTGAAATATGCAATATCTTTGCGAAAAATTTATCGGAAATGGACAAAATATTAGGTTTAGGGAATGCATTGGTGGATGTTTTGGCTCTTTTGGACACCGATGAAGTGCTGAAAGAAATGGAACTGCCCAAAGGAAGCATGACCTTGATAAACGAAGATAAACTACAAAAAATCAACCAGTATTTCGGCCGGATGAAGACACGGCGGGTCATTGGCGGCTCTGCCGGAAACTCGGTGCGCGCACTGGCCTGCCTGGGTGCCGGCACGGGATTCATCGGGAAGGTGGGAAACGACGAGAACGGAAACTTCTACCGCGAGCGGCTCAAGTTCCGCGGAGCGGAGTCTCATCTGCTTGTCTCCCCCACGATGCCTTCGGGCGTGGCTTCCACCTTCATCTCGCCCGACGGCGAGCGCACCTTCGGCACTTATCTGGGGGCAGCGGCCACCCTGACGGCGGAAGAGCTTTCGCTGGAGATGTTCAAAGGCTATGCCTACCTGCTTGTGGAGGGCTTTCTGGTACAGGACCACGACACTATTCTGCGGGCCATCGAACTGGCCAAGGAAGCCGGGTTACAGGTTTGCCTGGACCTGGCCAGCTATAATGTAGTGGCCGAAGACCATGCCTTCTTCCTGAAGCTGGTGAACAGATACGTAGACATTCTTTTTGCCAACGAGGAGGAGGCCAAGGCCTTCACGGGAAAGGAGGCCGAAGAGGCTCTGGGCGTGATGGCCAAAATGTGCAGCATCGCCATTGTAAAGGTGGGCGCGCGGGGCTGCCTCATCCGTAAGGGTACGGAAGAGATGTTCGTGAAGGCCGTCCCGGTGGACAAGGTGGTGGACACTACGGGTGCGGGCGACTATTTTGCCGCAGGTTTCCTCTACGGCCTGAGCTGCGGCTACTCGCTGGAGAAGTGTGCCCGCATCGGCTCCTTGCTGGCCGCACGGGTAGTGCAGGTGGTAGGCACCGAGCTGCCTGAGAAGGAGTGGGAAAAAATCAGGAAAGAAATAGCAGAAAGTGGAATCTTAAATAATTGAACAAGGTGAAGAAGTACGTTAGATTGCGTTGGATGGCGGCACTGCTGCTGGTGGTGGGCGCCGTCCTGTTTTGGAGCTTCAAGAACGGCGACAGCCGAAGCTTCCAAGTGGCCAAGAACCTGGACATCTTCAGCTCCATCGTGAGGGAGCTGGACATGTTCTATGTAGATACCATCAACCCGGACAAGACCATCCGCGAGGGAATTGACGCCATGCTCTATTCGCTGGACCCCTATACGGAATATTACCCCGAGGACGACCAGAGCGAGCTGGAACAGATGCTGCGCAACTCGTACGGGGGCATCGGCTCCATCATCTCCTGGAACCCCAAGCTGAAGCGCTCCGTGATAGCCGAGCCCTACGAGGGGATGCCGGCAGCCACGTCGGGACTGAAGACCGGCGACGTGCTGATGGAGATAGACGGCGAAGACCTGGCCGGAAAGAACAACCAGGAGGTGAGCGAAATGCTGCGCGGGCAGGTGGGAACCAGCTTCAAGCTGAAAGTGCAGCGCCCCGGCACCAAGGGACTGCTGGAGTTTGAACTTGTGCGCCGTTCCATCCAGCTGCCCATCATACCTTATTATACGGTACTCGACCACCAGATTGGATACATCAACCTGAGCACCTTCAGCGGAAATCCGTCCAAAGAGTTCAAACAGGCTTTCCTCGACCTGAAGAAACGCGGCATCACCTCGCTGGTCATCGACCTGCGCAACAACGGCGGCGGACTGCTGGACGAGGCGGTAGAGATTGCCAACTTCTTCCTGCCGAGAGGAAAGACGCTGGTCACCACCAAAGGGAAAATACCCCAGGCAGACAACACCTACAAGACCCTGCGCGAGCCGATTGACCCGGACATCCCGCTGGCCGTGCTTGTCAACGGGTCTACGGCTTCATCGTCCGAAATCCTGGCCGGCTCGCTGCAAGACCTGGACCGTGCCGTCATCGTCGGCAACCGCACCTACGGCAAGGGCCTGGTACAGACCACCCGTAACCTGCCTTACGGCGGAACCATGAAGCTCACCACCTCCAAGTACTACATCCCCAGCGGACGGTGCGTACAGGCCATCGACTACAAGCACCGCGGCGACGGCGAGGGCGGCGAGCGCATCCCCGACAGTCTGACCAACGTGTTCCACACCGCAGCCGGCCGCGAGGTGCGCGACGGAGGAGGCATCCTGCCGGACATCGTGGTGAAGCAGGAGAAACTGCCCAACATCCTGTTCTATCTGGTGAACGACAACCTCATCTTCGACTATGCCACCGACTACTGCCTGAAGCACCCCACCATCCCCGCTCCGGAACAATTCAAGGTGACCGATGCAGACTACGCCGACTTCAAGGCCCTGGTGAAGAAGGCCGACTTCAAGTACGACCAGCAAACCGAAAAGATGCTGAAGAACCTGAAGGAAATGGCCGAGTTCGAGGGCTACCTGACCGACGCGCAGGCCGAGTTCGAGGCGCTGGAGAAGAAGCTGACGCACAACCTGGACCGCGACCTGGACCACTTCTCCAAGGAAATCAAGAACATGATAGCCCTGGAAATCATCAAACGCTACTACTACCAGCGCGGCTCCATCATCGAGCAGCTGAAGGACGACCCCGACCTGAAGGAAGCCGTAAAGGTGCTGACCGCTCCGGCAGAATATGCCAAACTGTTGAGCGCCCCTGAGGCATCCGTCTGACGGCGTTCCGATAGGGGGGAGGCTTTTGTGGCCCCCGGCAACGGACGGGCGCGGATGAACGCAAGCCGTGGAAGGCTTCGCGTCTGTCCGCGCCCGTCCGCCTTTTTTCCCGTGGCGGCCGGATGAGGCTTCCGCCGTCCGTTCGGGGCCGCTGCGGGCGGCTGCCGATGGAGCCATCGGCTGTCTCTGCCTGTCCGATGTGTCAGCCTTTCCCCGCTGTTTTCTTGCAAAAGGACAGGAAAACGGCCTTTTGGCTGACGGCTTCTTTTTCCGGAAGGAGCGGAATAGGGCGGAAACGCCCCGTTTTGCAGGCGTCTTGAGGGCGGAAATGCTTGCTTTCGGGGCGGAAAAGCCGGTTTCCGGAGTGGAAAATACTTGTTTCGGGCGGCCGGAATGCTTGTTCCGTCCGTCCACAATGCTTGTGCGGAGCAACCGGGACGCTTGTGCGGCGGCCGAAGAGGGAATGTCGGAAGCCGGATTGGGCCGTTTGGAGCCTCCGCAGACTGCTTCTCCGCTCTATTTCAAATGTAAACATTTCGCTACCGCGCTCTGAAAGAACGGGATAGGCCGTACGGCCTTCAAAATTTCGCGCAACCTTTCCCGCGGGCCGAAATACGCCATTCTGAGGCGGTCTGTCCGTCAAAGTGTCAGAATGTCAAACCGGATGAAAAAATCTTCCCCTTTCGCTTGCATTCTTCCCAAATTCTCCCTTACTTTGTTTGTTGTTGAACTTTAAAAAAGAGAATATCAGACTATGGGAACGAACAAGAAAAAGGTGATGCACACCGCAAAGGAAGAGAGACAAGGCAAGAAAGTGCTGATAGGAATTGCTGTCGCCATGATGGTGCTGGTGATTCTGATGTTTGTCCTTTACTCCGTCTGACCGTGCAGTGACGTCACGCTTATGGCGCAAGAAATTGAACGCAAATTCCTCGTCGACGGCGAATACAAGTCGCAGGCCTTCAGCCACAGCCGCATTGCGCAGGGCTACATCTGCAGCGCGCGCGGGCGGACGGTGAGGGTGCGCATCCGCGGTGACAAAGGCTACCTTACCATCAAAGGTGCGGCCGACCCGCAGGGCATCAGCCGCTACGAGTGGGAAAAGGAAATCCCCCTGGCAGAGGCGGAGGAACTGATGAAGCTCTGCGAGCCGGGCCTGATAGACAAGACGCGCTACCTCGTGAGGTGCGGCAACCACGTGTTCGAGGTGGACGAGTTCTACGGCGACAACGAGGGGCTGGTGCTGGCCGAGGTGGAGCTCAAGGCCGTGGACGAGCCTTTCGAGAAGCCCGGCTTCATCGGACAGGAAGTGACGGGCGACGTGCGCTACTACAACGCCCAGCTGACGCGGCACCCGTACAAGTCGTGGACATAGCCGCCGGCGGCCGACCCCTGTCCGCCACCCATATTTCCAGCCTATGGAAAAGCTATACGAATACCTGCCCCGCGAACTGGTCACCTTTGTGCTGGTGACGGTGTTCTCGCTGCTCATCGGGCTTTCGCTGCGGCGCATCAGCCTGAAGCGCGAGGGGGAGACCATGCTGTTCGGCACCGACCGCACGTTCACCTTCATCGGCATTCTGGGCTATCTGCTCTACATCCTCGACCCGGTGGACTACCGCCTCTTCATGGGCGGCGGGCTCATCCTGGGCCTGCTGCTGGCGCTCAACTACTACGCCAAGCAGTCGCAGTTCCACGTCTTCGGGCTCACCACCATCGTCATTGCCCTCATCACCTACTGCATCGCGCCCATCGTGGCCACGCAGCCCTCGTGGTTCTACGTCATGCTGGTGGTCACCGTGCTGCTCTTCACCGAGCTGAAGCACACGTTCACCGAGCTGGCGCAGCGCATGAAGAACGACGAGATGATTACGCTGGCCAAATTTCTGGCCATCAGCGGCATCATCCTGCCCATGCTGCCGGACAAGAACTTCATTCCGGGCATCAACCTGACGCCCTACACCATCTGGCTCACCACGGTGGTGGTGTCCGGCATCTCCTACCTCTCTTACCTGCTGAAGCGCTATGTGTTCCACGAGTCGGGCATCCTGGTGTCCGGCATCGTGGGCGGACTGTACAGCAGCACGGCCACCATCTCCGTACTGGCGCGCAAGAGCCGTGCGGCCTCGGCGCAGGAGGCTCCCGAGTACGTGGCTGCCATGCTGCTGGCCGTCAGCATGATGTTCCTGCGGTTCCTCATCCTGATAGGCATCTTCAGCCTCACCACGCTGGCCGTCATCTATCCCTACCTGCTGATTATGTCGCTGGTGTCCGGCGGGGCGGCGTGGTACCTGCACGTCCGCTGCAGGCGGGCGGGAGGCGTGACGGGTGCCGAAGGGGCCGACGACGGCAGCAACCCGCTGGAGTTCAAGGTGGCGCTTATCTTTGCCGTGCTGTTCGTGGTGTTCACCGTGCTGACTCACTACACGCTGGTCTATGCCGGCACGGGCGGACTGACGCTGCTCTCGTTCGTCTCCGGCGTGAGCGACATCACCCCCTTCATCCTGAACCTGCTTCAGGGCACGGGCAGCGTGGCCGTGCTGGTCATCACCGCCTGCAGCCTGCAGGCCATCGTCAGCAACATTGCCGTCAACATGTGCTACGCCCTCTTCTTCGCAGGCCGCAAGAGCCCCCTGCGGCGCTGGATTCTGCGCGGCTTCGGCTGTGTCATAGCCGCCAACCTCTGCCTGCTGCTGGTCTTCTACCTGTTCTGAGGAACTCCCCCAAAAAGAAGGTGCGGCCCAACGGTGATGGAATTCCGTTGGGCCGCACCCTCTTTGGGGCCGGTACATTCCGGCAGGGGTTGTCCGCCTGTCATTCGATGTACTGGGGAGTAAACTTGAAGTCGGAAGCGCCGCCTGCGCGGGTGAACTCGGTTCCGGTATAGTCCTTCGGACCCGGCATGAACAGGGCGTGTTGCAGGATGTATCTTACCCGTTCCTTCTGCTGTTCGCTGAAGCTGTTGGCATCGGAGACGGCATAGTCCATGATGTTGGTCGAACGGAATTCCTGGCCGGTCTGACTGTTGGTACGCATCACGAACGTCTGGTAAGCCTCGGACGACTTGGAGGTGATGGCGGGGTTGTAGGTCAGATAGTTGGTCAGCTTGGTGTCGTACTGGAACTTGTTGTAGGGCGGCGTGTCGGTGCAGTAGTCCGTATCCTGGCTGGTGTTGGTGTTACCCGTTTCCAGTTGGTTGAAGGCGTGGTACAGTCCGAGGAAATGGCCCAGCTCGTGTGCCAGCGTCACGGCAATGTCCGATACCGAGTATGCCTCGTCATCGTTGGTCAGGTCGTAGATGTACTTGTTGTTGATGCATACACATTGGGGATACGGATTATCTTCCAGATTGGCGCCTTTCATGGCCGTGCTGATGCCTTCGAGCGCATACGGCTCGGGCAGCCACGGGAATTGGGAGATGCCGAGAATCTGGCTGTCGGAGAAGTTGTAGAGCATGACGTTGATGTATTTGCTCGTGTCCCACAGCAGGTCCTTGTATCTTTGCTCTCCGCTGCCCATGAAAGAACTGCAATCCATGGTGGTGTACTGCCACTTTTCGCGGCTTACGCCCGGTTCCTCCAGACGGTTGCCTTCGGGGTCCTCGGTAGCCATCACAAACTCCAGGTTCAGGTCGGTGCCGCATTCGCGGTAGTATTGGTTGACGCGGTCCATTACCTTTTGCAGATGTCCGGCCTCAATATAATGCTGGGTGTTGTTGGCATTCCAGTAGAGGGCGTGGAACACGACGGGCAGTTTGTAGTGATGGTTTTCGCTGTAAGCATAGGCTTCCTGCTCGATGGCGATGGACTGGCTGAGACCTTCTTCGTTGGTCAGTGTGACGGTGCCCGTACGTTTGTCCTGATTCAGGTTTTCGTCTACGGTCAGCGTCAGCAGGGTCTGCGGTTCGTTCACCTGCCATTCTACCCACGCAGGTGCGGCCGATACGGTCCATGCGCTGGTGCTTGCTACGGCTATTTCGTACTGACTGCCTCCGATTTCGGCAGTCAGTTCGGTTTCATCTATGGCAAGCGCCGGCGTAACATCGTCGTCGGAGCAGCTGAAGCACAAAGTCATTGTGAACAGCAGGAACAGATATTTCAGTTTCATGTTTCGTCAGTTTGTTGGTTTATTCATATTCGAATGCTACAGACTTGTTCACACCGCAACTGATGACGTTGTCCACTGTATAGCGCGAACCGCTTTCGTTCTTTGAAACGATAATCAGCACACGTACGTTGGCCAGGTTCTCGATGTCCATGCTGTTCAGGTCGAACTCGTGTACGAACATCTGTGTTTCGCCAGCCTGGCACTCTTCTTTACCGCCCAGGTTGCTGCCTGTGATGGGGCTGGTCGATGAGATGCAGCGCAATACGTTGCTGTGATGGGTGAAGTCGTAGGTTTCTTCCAATGTCTGATAGCCGTTCATTTGTCCTTCAGCCTAGATGTTGTCTTCTACCACCCAGGCACACACACGGTATTTTCCGGTTTGGCCAACCTTGACAGAAGCTGTAACGCTGAGGCTGCCCGATGCTTCCGTGCCCGAAACGGCGGCACTGATGCCGGTGTTGGCTGCCGTTTTCAGTTGTTCCTGAGCTTCGGACTGGATGCGTCCGCATACGCTGGCCGGAGAATCAGAGCCAAAGACACCCATGATTTCGCTGCTCGATTGCAGGTTGAAGAGCAGTGCCGGGATGCCGGAGTTGGAGATACCGGTTTCTTTCAGAACGGTATTGCTATAAGTCGAGAGCATGTCGTCGCCCGACATAACGCCGTGTGCGGCAGCCACTACAGTGCTTTTGTATTCCTCGGTTTTCTCGTATTCGGTCAGTCCGGCAATCATCATCGGACAATAAGTACAGCCAAGGCTTGTACCCTGCAGGGCAAGGATGCGGTGCTTGAATCCGTCGAATTTGGTGGGTTGCGGGTCGGCAGGCAGTTCTTGAATGCCAGTTACTACGACCACACTGATAGTGGCCGACATTTCGCTGTTGTAGCTGGCAAAGAAAGAGTATTCGCCGGCAGTGGTCGAAGCAAACGTCGTTCCGCTGAACTGTTCGAAGGAGCTTCCTTTCTTCTGGTAGATGGCGGCCTGGTCTGTAACGTCTTTGCCGCCTTTCAATACGGTGAAGACAGCGGCGTCTGTTCCGTTGTTTTCAATATAGGCGGCCGATGCCTTGAGCGTCAGTGTGCCCTCGACATTGCCTCCGTCGGCAGGGTCGTCTGTTCCCGGGTTGCCTGTACATGCGGCTGTGAATGCCAGAATGAACAGGCAGGCCAGTAAATTCCAATATTTTTTCATAATGTTCTTTTGCTTTTAATTTAGAATGAAGTGGTTAATGTCAAGTTGGCGCCTGTATAGGCAGGGGTGTATCGGCATACGCCTCCCGAGCATACATATCCGGCGCGGTTGCGTCCGTAGCTCAGTTGCAGGCGTGTGTTCTTTTGCGTGTAGCTGACGGAGCCGCTGTAATAGTGTACTTTGGTTGTGCCCAGGTTGTACATGTCGCTCACC
>NZ_CASFWU010000094.1 GCF_949298305.1 uncultured Bacteroides sp.
ATCACTTTTCCCTTTCCCTCTCTTTCCTTTTCCCCCTCTCTCAAGGAGAGGGGAGAATAAACGCTTTTTTACTTTGATAGAAATATGAATCACTTTTCCTTTTCCCTCTCTTTCCTTTCCCCCCTCTCCTTGGGAGAGGGGCGGGGGTGAGGCCGGAAAGACTAATATATAATGTATATGAACAGAATTATGGAATGCGTCCCCAACTTCAGCGAGGGACGCGACTTGCAGAAGATTGACCGAATTGTAGCCCCTTTCCGTGCACGTGCCGGAGTGAAACTGCTCGACTATAGCAACGACGAAGACCACAACCGCCTGGTCGTGACCGTGGTGGGCGAACCCGAACCCTTGCGCGAGGCGGTCGTCGAGGCCATCGGCGTGGCAGTAGAACTGATTGACCTGAACCACCACCAGGGACAGCACCCGCGCATGGGGGCCGTCGATGTGGTGCCTTTCATCCCCATCAAGGGAGTGACGATGGATGAGGCCATTGCCCTGTCGCGCTCGGTAGGCGAGGAAGTGGCCCGTCGCTACCGGCTGCCCGTCTTCCTGTACGAGAAGTCGGCCGCCGCCCCCCACCGCGAGAACCTGGCAGCCATCCGCAAGGGCGAGTTCGAAGGCATGGCCGAGAAGATACACCAGCCCGAGTGGCAACCCGACTTCGGCCCGGCCGAGCGCCATCCCACCGCAGGCACCGTGGCCATCGGGGCACGCATGCCGCTGGTGGCCTACAACATCAACCTCTCCACCCCCAGCCTGGAAATAGCCCACGACATTGCCAAGAAGATACGTTTCATCGGCGGCGGCCTGCGCTACTGCAAGGCCATGGGCGTGGAGCTGAAGGACCGCGGCATCACCCAGGTGTCCATCAACATGACCGACTATACCCGCACAGCCCTCTACCGTGCCTTCGAGCTGGTGCGTATCGAAGCACGCCGCTACGGCGTGAGCATTGTGGGTAGCGAAATCATCGGCCTGGTGCCCATGGAAGCCCTGATTGATACCGCCTCCTACTACTTGGGATTGGAGAATTTCTCGATGCAGCAGGTACTGGAAGCACGCATTATGGAGTAAAGACAAGGAGTTATGAGCGAAAACCTGATTATATTCGATGCCCGTGTAGTGACCCCGACGGGCTTCACCGCCCGCAAGGGGGCCGAGATGGGCCGGCTGCTGGTGCTGGACGGAGCCACCATCGAGGTGACCGACGGCGTCATCACCTACGTGGGCCCCAACCGCGGCGAGAACCGCGACGGATACTATCGCCGCTACTGGCACTACAACGCCCGCGGCCGCTGCGTGCTGCCGGGCTTTGTCGATTCGCACACGCACTTCGTCTTCGGAGGCGAGCGGGCCGAGGAGTTCTCCTGGCGGCTGAAGGGCGAGAGCTACATGAGCATCATGGAGCGGGGCGGCGGCATTGCCAGCACCGTGAAGGCCACCCGAGCCTCCAACTTCATACGCCTGCGCGCCAAGGCCGAAGGTTTCCTGAAGCAGATGAACGCCATGGGCGTGACAACCGTGGAGGGCAAGAGCGGCTATGGGCTGGACAAAGAGACGGAACTGATGCAGCTTCGCATCATGCGCAGCCTGAATGGCGACGAGCACCGCCGGGTGGACATCGTCCCCACCTTTCTGGGTGCCCACGCCGTGCCGCAGGAGTATGCCGGACGCACCGACGACTACGTGGACTTCCTCATCCGCGAGGTGATGCCCGCCGTGGCCGACGGCGGCCTGGCCGAGTTCTGCGACGTCTTCTGTGAGCAGGGAGTCTTCTCCATCGAACAGTCGCGCCGACTGCTGCTCGCCGCCCGCGGAATGGGCTTCGACCTGAAGCTGCATGCCGACGAGATAGTGCCCTTGGGCGGTGCCGGACTGGCGGCGGAACTGTCTGCCACCTCGGCCGACCACCTGCTTGCCATGATAGATGCCGGCTGTGCCGTGGCCCTGGCCACCGACCTCAACCCCGGCAGCTGCTTCTCGGGTTCCATCCCGCTGACGTTTGCCCTGGCCTGCATCTATATGCAGATGAGCGTCGAGGAGGCCATCACCGCCCTCACCCTGAACGGGGCCGCCGCCCTGAACCGCGCCGCCACCATAGGCAGCATCGAAGCGGGCAAGAAGGGCGACCTGGTGGTGCTCAGCACCGACAATTACCACTTCCTGCCCTATTACGTGGGCATGAACTGCGTGATTGCCACCGTCAAGGAAGGGGTGATTCATCCCTCCTGAACCGTTGCCTGAAGAGAAGGGTCCGGCTGGGACCGAAGAAACAGTCAGGTAACTTTCTCTGACAGTTTCGTTGCCCGGACACCTCACTATACGACAGAGGGGGCCTAAGTATACGACTGAGGGTACCTAAGTATACGACCGAGACCCCCTCTGTATACGACTGAGAGGGTCTGAATACAACTCCTTTATAATCAGATGCTTGCGGAAAACGTGTCCGATGGTTATGAAAGTTTACATTTGAACGCCTTTCCGACCCCTCGGACACCCGAAAAAACAAAAGTAAAACCTTAAAATCAGAATATCATGTTAGTCGATTTAACCGTAAAAGAGTTTTTGAATAAAGTAGCCGGCAGCGACCCCGTGCCCGGCGGTGGCAGTGTGGCTGCCTTGTGTGGTGCCATCGCCTCGTCCTTAGCCGCCATGGTGGCCAACCTGACCCTCGGCAAGAAGAACTACGAAGCCTGCCAGGAGCAGATGCAGCACATCGCCGCGCTGGCAGCGGAACGGAAGGACGTTTTCGTGGCCGACATCGACCGCGACTCCGAAGCCTACGACCGTGTGTTTGCCTGCTTCAAGATGCCCAAGGCCACCGATGAGGAGAAGAGTGCCCGCAGCGCCGCCATCCAGGAGGCCACGAAGCACGCCGCTTTAGTACCGATGCAGGTGGCGCGCAACGCTTACGAACTGATGAGCGTCATCGTGGAAGTGGCCCATCACGGCAACCGTAACGCCGTGACCGATGCTTGCGTGGCCATGATGACTGCCCGCAGTGCCGTGCTGGGTGCGCTGATGAACGTGCGCATCAACTTAGGTTCGCTGAAAGACAAGGAGTTTGCCTTGAGTCTGCAGGATGAGGCCGACGAACTGGAACGTCAGGCCCTGCTGAAAGAGAAAGCATTGTTGGACGAAATAAACCGGGAGTTGCGAGTATGAACAACGTGTATTATGTAGGGTCGGGCGACCTTACCTTCGAACTGATTGAGCGAATCATCAACGAAAATCTGAAGCTGGAACTGGCGCCGGAGGCCCGGCAGCGCATCCAGCGCTGCCGCGACTACCTGGACCGCAAGATTGCCGAATCCGACGTACCCCTCTACGGCATCACCACCGGCTTCGGCTCGCTGTGCAACAAGAACATCTCGCCCGACGAGCTGGGCACCTTGCAGGAAAACCTCATCAAGAGCCATGCCTGCAGCGTGGGCGAGGAGATAAAGCCCGTTGTCATCAAGCTGATGATGCTGCTCAAGGCACATGCCCTGTCGCTGGGGCACAGCGGTGTGCAGGTCATCACCGTGCAGCGCATCCTCGACTTCTTCAACAACGACGTCATGCCCATCGTCTACGACCGCGGATCGCTGGGCGCCTCGGGCGACCTGGCCCCGCTGGCCAACCTCTTCCTGCCCCTCATCGGCGTGGGCGACGTCTATTATAAGGGTAAGAAGCGCGAGGCCATCAGCGTGCTCGACGAGTTCGGCTGGGAGCCCGTCCACCTGATGAGCAAGGAAGGACTGGCGCTGCTCAACGGCACCCAGTTCATGAGCGCCAACGGTGTGTTCGCCATCCTCAAGGCCCGGCGCCTCAGTAAGAAGGCCGACCTTATCGCCGCCCTGTCGCTCGAAGCTTTCGACGGGCGCATCGACCCCTTCATGGACTGCATCCAGCAGATACGCCCTCACCAGGGACAGATGGAGACAGGCGCAGCCTTCCGCACGCTGTTGGAGGGCAGCGAGCTCATCGCCCGGCCCAAACAGCATGTGCAAGACCCTTATTCGTTCCGTTGCATTCCGCAGGTGCACGGCGCCACCAAGGACGCCATCCGCTACGTGTCGTCGGTGTTGCTCACCGAAATCAACTCGGTGACGGACAATCCCACCATCTTCCCCGACGAGGACTGCATCATCTCCGGCGGCAACTTCCACGGCCAGCCGCTGGCCATCTCGTACGATTTCCTGGCTATTGCCCTGGCCGAGCTGGGCAACATCTCCGAGCGACGCATTGCCCAGCTCATCATGGGCCTGCGCGGGTTGCCCGAGTTCCTGGTGGCCAATCCGGGGCTGAACTCCGGCTTCATGATACCGCAGTATGCAGCCGCCTCGATGGTCAGCCAGAACAAGATGTACTGCTACGCCGCCAGCAGCGACTCCATCGTGTCGAGCAACGGGCAGGAAGACCACGTCAGCATGGGCGCCAACGCGGCCACCAAGCTCTTCCGCGTCATGGACAACCTGGAGCACATCCTCAGCATCGAGCTGATGAACGCCGCCCAGGGCATCGACTTCCGCCGTCCGCTCAAGACGTCGCCCCTGCTGGAACGCTTCCTGCACGAGTACCGCAAGGAAGTGCCTTTTGTGAAAGACGACATCGTGATGTACAAGGAAATCCACAAGACGGTGGCGTTCCTGAATCGGACAAAGTTCGACTATTAGTTGTCTAAAATTTATTAATAATGGTGCCGATAGGAAGAAAACTGTATGTGGGGATGGAGTTTTCTTCCTATCTTTGGCTCGTGGTTGTTGTGGACGCAGGGCTGTTACTGTATATTTGCGGCACACATCCGATATCGTAAAGTCAGAACCTTTAATGTAGATGGAAATGGGAGAGTCTGCCAGAAACTTCGCTTCGCGGCTGGAGCTGAGAGACCGCATTGTGGAAAAGTCGCGGGAACTTTTTATTGTCAACGGAATCAAGAGTGTCACGATGGACGAGATTGCCTCGTCGATGGGCATCTCCAAGCGTACGCTTTACGAGATATTCGCTGACAAGGAGGCGCTGTTGGAAATGTGCATCCAGAAGATGCAGGACGAGGACGACCGCTTCCTGGACGAGGTCCTGCTGACGGCCCGCAACGTGCTGGAAGTCCTGCTGAAGTGCTACCAGCGGAGCATCGAGAAGCTGCACGCCACGAACAGGAACTTCTTTGAGGACCTCAAGAAGTATCCCAAGGCCCACGCGCAGATGAAGCGCCGGCGCAACCGCGACCTGGAGGAGACGGTGCGCTTCTTCATGGAGGGGGTGCGGCAGGGCATCTTCCGTAGCGACGTGAACTTTGCCATCGTCAACCTGCTGGTTTACGAGCAGCTGGACCTGCTGATGAATACGGACATCTGCGAGCGTTACTCCTTCATCGAGGTCTATGAGTCCATCATGTTCACCTTCATCCGCGGCATCTCGACGGAGAAGGGCGCGCGCGAGCTGGACGAATTCATCGGGCAGTACCGCAAGCGCTATCCCGCCTCGGGTGTGTCCGCCCGGTAGGGGCGTGGCCGTTTGTCCGCCGGGCGCGGCGGTCGGGCGCCTTCTGCGGGTTCGGGGCCGCTTCATTCCCGCCGTCTTTCTCCGTAGGGGCGTTGCCTGCGGCTGCCGTCTCTTCCCGTTCCACTGCCTTCCTGCTCAGAGTCCGGGAGGAAGCTTCTCCAGCATCAGCTCCCGGCAGTTGAAGGACTCGCCGTCTGCCGTGAAGGTTCCGTCTCCTTTGGCATGGATAATCCGCCGGTCGGTACAACCGGGGTTCTCCACAACTCTTGTCACCTTCAGGATGATGAATCCGTAGCGGTCAATGTAGTCTGTCACCTTGCATTCCAGACAGGCGATGCAGCCGTCCACCAGCGGAGCCTTTACCGTCCGTGCAGGAAGTGCCTTCAGCCCGAATTCGCTGAACTTGTCGACTTCCGTACCGCTGACCATCCCGATGCGCACAGCCGTTTTCAGCATCGCTGCCGGAGGGATGCAGACCACGCATTCCCGTTCTGCCAGCAGTGTGCTGAACGAATGGTTCCACGGGCCGGTGGTCAGTGTGATATGCTGTGCAAAATCGATGGCCATCGTCCACGAGATGGTCATCACATTGTTCCGTTGGCCGTCAAACGTGGTCACCAATACCAGCGGGCCCGGCTCCATGTAGGTCAGTGCCTTTTCAATCTCAACTTCTTTCATCATTGCGTGCTTTTTATCTGATGGATCAAGAGAGCATTTCTCTTTTCTTTTCTTATTTCATTTTCAGTCTGAACTCTTTGGGCGACATGCCGGTGTGCTTCTTGAAGTATCGGCCGAAAAACGACTGGTCGGGGAAGCGGTATTTGTCCGCAATCTCCTTCAGCGACAGGTTGGTGGACTGCAGGGCCACCTTCAGTTCCAGCACCAGGAAGTCGTCAATGATTTCCTTGGCCGAGTTGGCTCCCATCTGCCGGGTGACGGCCGACAGGTAGCGGGTGGAGATGCAGAGCTGCTCGGCGTAAAAGCTCACCTCGCGTTGGGTGGTGCAGTATGCGTGCACCAGGTTCATGAACTCCTTGAACAGTTCTTCCTTGCGGTTGCCCCCTTTGATTTGGTCGGGTGTAAAGAATTTCTGCACCTTGTCGCAGGTGTCCAGGAAGAAGATTTGCAGCATGTTCTGGGCTATGGCTTCGCGGAAGCGGTTGTCGGTGTCCTGGTAGACGGCGTTGCCGGCCTCAATCAGTCCCTGAATGGAGTGCATGCTTTCCTCCTGGGTGTGCGTGTGACAGGAATTTTCTTTCATGAAGTGGATGAACGAGGGGTCGAGCCTGAAGCAGGCCGTCTTGAACATATCGTCCGAATAGGCAAAATAGTGTGTCTTGAAATCCTCGCTTGCCGACTGGAGCGAAAGAATGGATTGGGGCAACAGCACAATGTTCGTATTCGGAACAATATGGTACTTTTTCAGATCAATGGTAATTTCCGCTTCGCCTTCCAGACAGTAAATCATGGCTCCGTTGGGCATTTTGATCAGTCGCTTGTAGAAGAAGGACAGGTTGTCCGTCCCCGTCTTGAATGTTTCTTGCTTGGTTGTCAGTATCGGATTCATAGACTTTTATATGTTTTCAGTTTGATGACTGCAAAGGTAGAGCTTCTTTTTGAATAAATAAACAGTGGGTTCCCAAAATGACCAATTGTGTTCATGCTATGAAGCAAGTTTTTGTTCAGAAACGGCATAACTTTGCGCCCGGATTCAGGAAGACAGAGACGTCTGGCTCGCGTAGGCGCTTTGTGCATCCTGCCGCTTGCAAAAGATTAAACCGTTCCCTGCAAGTTTGGCCTACAGCCGCCCGGACGCTTGCCGGCTCCTCTTTTGCCGATGTGGGATTAGGCTTGCAGAGTCAATTTTTTTAAGATAAAAGATATGATAACAAAGAAGAACATGAAGAGGCAGATGCTTTGTGCCATCTGCGGTGCGGCCTTGGCCGCGTGCGGCAATGCGCCTGCCGTACAGACACAATCGGAGTATGAAGTGATGAACGTTGCGACTACCGACAAAGAACTACAGACTTCTTATTCGGCCACTATCCGCGGACGGCAGGATATTGACATCTATCCGCAGGTGTCGGGCACCCTGACCAAGCTGTGTGTGGTGGAAGGACAGCAGGTGAAGAAAGGGCAACTGTTGTTCATTATCGACCAGGTTCCCTATCTGGCGGCTCTGCGCACCGCCGAGGCCAACGTGGAGGCGGCAAAGGCGGGAGTGGCCACCTCGCAGCTGACGTATGACAGCAAGAAGAAGCTGTATGACGAAAAGGTGGTGTCCGAATTTGACCTGAGCACGGCCTACAACAACCTGCTCACCGCCAAGGCCCAGCTGGCACAGGCCGAGGCCCAGCAGGTGAATGCCGCCAACAACCTCTCCTATACCGAAGTGAAAAGCCCGGCAGACGGCATGGTGGGCACACTGCCCTATCGGGTGGGCGCCCTGGTGAGCTCGAACATGGCCCAGCCGCTGACCACCGTTTCGGACAACTCGGTGATGTACGTCTACTTCTCCATGACCGAGAACCAGTTGCTGGACCTTGTGCGCCGTTACGGCTCCAAGAACAAGGCCCTGGAAGAGATGCCCCCGGTGGAGTTGCAGCTGAACGACAAGTCCATGTATGAACAGACGGGACAGGTGGAGACCATCAGTGGAGTCATTGATACCTCCACAGGGACGGTCAGCCTGCGTGCCGCCTTCCCCAACGAGGACGGGCTGCTGACCAGCGGAAGCTCGGGCAACGTGATTATTACCAACAGCCGGGAGGGATGCGTCGTCATTCCGCAGAGCGCCACGTTCGAGATACAGGACAAGGTCTATGTCTATAAGGTGGTGGACGGCAAGACGCAGTCGGCACAGGTGGTTGTGACGCGGGTCAACGGCGGCGAGGAGTACATCGTGGAGAGCGGCCTTCAGACCGGCGATGTGATTGTGACCGAAGGTGTAGGCTTGCTGAACGACGGTGTGGAAATAAAGACGAAACTTAACTAAACCAAGGGAATATGAATCTTAGAACATTTATAGAGCGCCCGGTATTCTCGGCAGTCATCTCCATTACGATTGTCATTCTGGGCATTATCGGACTGTTTACATTGCCCGTTGAGCAATATCCCGACATCGCGCCCCCTACGGTGATGGTCTCCACCACCTACTACGGTGCCAATGCCGAGACCTTGCAGAAGAGTGTCATTGCGCCGCTGGAGGAGGCCATCAACGGTGTGGAGAACATGACCTACATGACCTCCACGGCCACCAACAACGGCTCGGCCACCATCACCATCTACTTCAAGCAGGGAGTAGACCCCGACATGGCGGCGGTGAACGTACAGAACCGTGTGTCCAAGGCTACGGGCCAGTTGCCGGCCGAAGTGACGCAGGTGGGTGTAACTACCCTGAAGCGACAGACCAGTATGCTGCAGATATTCACTCTCTCCAGTCCCGACGACACCTACGACGAGAGCTTTCTGGCCAACTACATCAGCATCAACCTGAAACCCGAAATTCTGCGTATACAGGGCGTCGGCGAGCTGGTGATTCTGGGTGGTGACTACCCCATGCGTGTCTGGATGAAGCCCGATGTCATGGCGCAGTACAAACTGGTGTCGTCCGACGTGACGGCTGTCCTGGCCGAGCAGAACATAGAGGCGGCCACCGGCTCCATTGGCGAGAACTCCAAGGAGACCTATCAGTACACCATGAAGTACAAGGGCCGTTTGATGACGCCCGAGGAGTTCGGCGAAATCGTTGTGCGCAGTACGGAAGACGGTGAGGTGCTGAAGCTGAAAGACATTGCCGACATTGAGCTGGGACGTGAGTCATACGCCTACGTGGGTGAGCAGAACGGACATCCGGGCGTGTCGTGCATGGTGTTCCAGACGGCAGGCTCCAACGCCACGGAGGTGAACGGGCAGATTGACGCCTTCCTGGAGGAGGCGGGCAAAGACTTGCCCAAGGGAGTGGAACTGACACAGATGATGAGTACCAACGACTTCCTGTTTGCCTCTATCCACGAGGTGGTGAAGACCCTCATCGAGGCCATCATCCTGGTTATCCTTGTGGTCTATGTCTTCTTGCAGGACCTTCGTTCCACGCTCATTCCGCTGGTGGGCATCATCGTGTCGCTCATCGGTACGTTTGCCTTCATGGCCGTGGCAGGCTTCAGCATCAACCTCATCACGCTGTTCGCCCTGGTGCTGGTCATCGGTACGGTGGTGGACGATGCCATTGTGGTGGTGGAGGCCGTGCAGGCGCGGTTCGACGTGGGCTACCGCTCTTCTTACATGGCCAGCATCGACGCCATGAAGGGCATCAGCAACGCCGTCATCACTTCCTCACTGGTGTTCATGGCGGTGTTCATTCCGGTTTCGTTCATGGGCGGCACGTCGGGTACGTTCTACACGCAGTTCGGTCTGACCATGGCCGTGGCGGTGGGCATCTCGGCCGTCAACGCCCTGACGCTCAGCCCCGCGCTCTGTGCCCTGCTGCTGAAACCCTATGTCAACGCGGACGGAACGCAGAAGGACAACTTCGCCGCCCGCTTCCGCAAGGCCTTCAATGCCGCCTTCTCGGCAATGGTGGAGAAGTATAAGAACGGTGTGCTCTTCTTCGTCAAGCGCCGCTGGCTGGCGTTCGGCGTGCTGGGCTGCTCGGTGGTGCTGCTGGTAGTGCTGATGAACACCACCAAGACGAGCCTTGTGCCCGACGAGGACCAGGGCGTGGTGATGGTCAACGTAACCACCCCTCCGGGCAGTTCCGTTGCCACGACGGACAAGGTGGTGAAGCGCATCTATGAGAGCATCAAGGACATCCCCCAGATCAAGAACGTCTCCAAGACCACGGGCTATGGCCTTATCTCCGGACAGGGCAACTCGGCCGGTATGTTCATCCTTCGTCTGAAGGACTGGGACGAGCGTACCGCCGCCGAGGACCAGATACAGGCGGTGATAGGCCAGATTTATGCCCGCACGGCCCACATCAAGGATGCCACCGTGTTTGCCATGTCTCCCGGTATGATTCCCGGCTACGGCATGGGTAACTCGCTCGACGTCAACGTGCAGGACAAGGCTGGCGGCGACCTGACCACCTTCTATAACTACACCCGCTCCTACATCGACGCCCTGAACCAGCGGCCTGAAATCAGCCGCGCCTATTCTACCTTCGACGTCCGCTTCCCGCAGTGGAAGGTGGAGGTGGATGCAGCCAAGTGCAAGCGTGCGGGCATCAGCCCCAGCGAGGTACTCTCCACCCTGTCCGGCTACTACGGCGGGCAGTATGTGTCCGACTTCAACCGCTTCTCCAAGGTCTACAAGGTGATGATTCAGGCAGCACCCCGGTACCGCCTGGACGAGAACTCGCTGAACAACGTCTTTGTGCGCATGGCCGACGGCGAGATGGCACCCCTCAGCCAGTTTGTCCACCTGACGCGTACCTACGGTTCGGAGACTTTGAGCCGCTTCAACATGTACAACTCCATTGCCCTGAACGTCATGCCGGCCGACGGATACAGTACGGGCGACGCCCTGCGTGCGGTGAAGGAGACGGCCGCCGTCACCCTGCCCAAGGGCTATGGCTATGACTTCGGCGGCATCACCCGTGAGGAGAACCAGCAGAGCAGCAACACGGCCATCATCTTCGGCATCTGCATCCTGATGATTTACCTCATCCTCTGTGCCCTCTACGAGAGCTTCCTCGTTCCCTTTGCCGTCATCCTGGCCGTGCCGGTGGGCCTGATGGGCAGCTTCCTCTTTGCCAAGGTCATGGGACTGGAGAACAACATCTACCTCCAGACGGGACTCATCATGCTGATAGGCCTGCTGGCCAAGACGGCCATCCTGCTCACCGAGTATGCCGCCGAACGGCGCAAGGCCGGCATGGGCCTGATAGCGGCGGCGGTCAGTGCGGCCAAGGCCCGTCTGCGACCCATCCTGATGACGGCCCTCACCATGGTGTTCGGCCTCCTGCCGCTGGTAGTGGCCACGGGCGTAGGTGCCAACGGCAACCGCTCGCTGGGTACGGGTGCCGTGGGCGGCATGGTCATCGGTACGCTGGCACTGCTCTTCCTGGTGCCGTCGTTCTTCGTGGTCTTCCAGTGGTTGCAGGAGCGCTTCAGCCCCGCACGGCCCTTGCAGACCGAAGACTGGCAGATAGAGGAGGAGAAGAAGGTGAGCGACCGCGAGATAGAACAGGCTCACAAGCCGGAGTAAACAGGAATATACCTATATCAACCCAATGAAACCAATCCGTATGAAGAAACTATTCATCGTTGTGCTGGCGGCTGTATCGCTGAGCAGTTGCGGCATCTATAACAAATATCAGCGGCCCGCCGACATCCGGACCGAAGGCCTCTACGGGCAGGAGGCCGGGGCGGGCGATACGGCCTCCATCGCCTCCTTGTCGTGGCGTGAGGCCTTTGCCGACCCCCGCTTGCAGCAGCTGATTGACTCGGCGCTGGCCAACAACACCGACCTGCTCTCTGCCCGCGAGCGCATCAAGGAGGCCGAAGCCACCCCTATCTGCCTTCGTTCATGCTCACTCCGCAGGGAGGTGTCAGCAGCTTCGACGGTGCCAAGGGCTCGTGGACCTATACGGGCATTGCCTCGGCCAGCTGGGAGGTGGACATCTTCGGACGGCTGACCAATGCCAAACGCCGCTCCAAGGCGCTCTACGAGCAGAGCCTGGAGTATGAGCAGGCGGTCAGCACTTCGCTCATAGCCAACATGGCCAACCTCTACTACACCCTGCTGATGCTGGACGAGCAGTACCGCATCTCGCAGGAGACGGCCCTCAGCTGGCAGGAGAGCGTGCGCACCATGCGCGCCATGATGGAGGCCGGCATGACCAACGAGGCCGGCGTGGCACAGGCGGAGGCCAACTGCCGCCAGGTGGAGGCTTCGCTCCTCGACCTGGAACAACAGATTAAGGAAGTGGAGAACAGCATCTGCATCCTGCTGGGCACCGTGCCCGGCCCCGTGGAGCGCGGACGACTGGAAGGACAGACCTTCCCCGAAGACCTCTCGGTAGGCGTGCCGCTCCAGCTGCTCTCCCGACGGCCCGACGTGAAGAGCGCCGAACTGGCCCTGGCCTCGGCCTTCTACTCCACCAATGCCGCCCGCTCGGCCTTCTATCCTTCCATCACCCTGAGCGGCACGGCGGGCTGGACCAACTCGGCCGGGAGCCTGATTGTCAATCCGGGCAAGGTGCTGCTCTCGGCCGTAGCCTCGCTGACGCAGCCGCTCTTCAACCGGGGACAGAACGTGGCCCAGCTGAAGATTGCCAAGGCCCAGCAGGAAGAGGCCAAGCTGGCCTTCCAGCAGACGCTGCTCAACGCCGGCAGCGAGGTGAACAACGCCCTCACGCAGGTGCAGAAGGCACGCGGCAGGGCCTCGCTGAGGCAGGAGCAGGTGGCCTCGCTGGAGGAGGCGGTGCGCAGCACGCAGCTGCTGATGCAGCACGGCACGACCACCTACCTGGAAGTGCTCACGGCCCAGCAGTCCCTGCTGTCGGCCCGACTGACGCAGGTGGCCGACCGCTTCGACGAGATACAGGGCATCGTCAACCTCTACCAGGCACTGGGCGGCGGCAGGTCTTGAGCGCCGCCGGAATGGGAGTCTGCCCCACGCAAGGCGTACCTCTCTCTCTTCCCTGCAAAGGAGGAGAAAGGTACCCCTCGTGTGGGGCAGACTGTCTGTTGGTGCGTGGAAAGGATTGCCCTCCGGCGTAGGAAAAGTTATAAAGCAGCGGCTGCGTTTTACATCGCAAGGCTTCAGTTGTACATCTGAGCCGCTCAGTTCTACAACGCAGCCGCTGCTTTTAAACTTTTCGGCAGGCGAGGGGCATCTTTTCTCTGTACGTGGGCAAGCTTTTCTCCGTATGTGGGCAAACAAATTGCCCCACGCGTGGGAGGCGGATGCCGGCCATGCGTGGGGCAGGGGTGTGGATGCCGGTGGGGGCGGTCGGGCTCCTCGCGGCTGCGGAGCGGGGGAGGGGCGTCAGTCGGCCTGGCCTGCTCCTTCCGCGGGGGCCTTCCAGTCTATGCGGTTCAGGAACCAGCGGATGTCTTCGTCCTTCAGTCCCTGCGCCTTCAGCACTTCGGGGAGGTTATTGTATCTTTCCATGAATCGGGCGGCCAGCGCGGGCACCTCCTCGGGAGCATAGGTGGCGGCTTCGGCCAGGCTGCCCATGCAGCCCAGGTCTTCCTTCAGGCAGATGCCGGCGTCGCGCAGCTTCAGGCCTTCGATGGCCTGTCCCACCCGTCGGGCTGCTCCGCTGAGGCCGTCCAGGTCGGCCTTCGCTTCGGGGTAATCTATCCGGATGTTCACCTCCTCGCCGTTGGCCAGTGCGGGCAGTTCGATGCTGACGGCCAGCTCGTTACCCAGGTATTCGAATCCCGCGGGGCGGCCGTTGACGCTGACGGCCTTGGGGGCCAGGGCCGAGAGCACCTTTACGCCATAGTGCCGTTCGGCGGCCATGCCCGGATAGCTGCCTTCCCTCCGGCCGATGGTAATCCGGTCCGTCGCTCCGTCGCGCACGGCGGTCAGCCTCGTGGTGGCATATTCGCGGGCGTAGTTCTTGTCATTTCCGTTATCCTCGTAGAGGGTGAATCCCTCCGTCGTCGTCTGTCCGGGGAAGAGGGTCAGCATCACCCGCTCGTTGCAGTTGTCCAGGTTCATCACCTCGTCCGTGTACAGGGGCAATACGGCTCCCGCTTTCACGTAGACGGGATATTCGTCGAGGGCGAAGCGCCGCTCCAGCGTCTGTCCTCCCTTCAGCAGGCAGCCGGTGTGCCACTCGTACCACTCGCCTTCGGGCAGCCACAGGCGCACGGTGGCGTAGCCGTCATCTCCCGCGGGCGTGGTGGCCGGGCAGACGAGGATGTCGTCGCCGAACATGTATTCGTTGCGGAAGGCGTAGGCCTCCTCGCGTTCGGGCCAGTCGTAGTACAGGGGGCGGCAGAGCGAGAGGCCTTCGTCATAGCCCTTGCGCGCCATGGTGTAGATGTAGGGCGCCAGGCGGTAGCGTGTGCGGATGGTCTGCCGCAGGATGTCGGCATATTCGTGGCTGAACACCCAGGGCTCCTTGTTCATGGCGGCGCCCTTCTGCGAGTGGGTGCGCATGATGGGGCTGAAGGCACCGAACTGCATCCAGCGCACGTACATTTCGGGGTCGATGCGGTCGCCCAGGTGTCCGCCTATGTCGTGGCTCCAGTAGCCGTAGAGCACGTTGGAGGCGGTGGCGTTGAAGTAGGGCTGGTAGGCAAGCGAGTTCCACGACACCATGGCGTCGCCCGAGAAGCCGGCCTGATAGCGGTGGTTGCCCATGCCTCCCCAGCGGTGGTAGAGCAGGGGACGCTGCTTGCCGAACTTCTCCATCTGGCTGAAGAACACGTAGTTCAGCCACCAGGTGTTGGTCAGCCCCTTCACCTGCGGGTCGTAGATGTCCTGCTGCCAGTCCAGCCACCAGAAGTCCACGCCTTCCTGCTCCATCGGGGTCAGGATGTGCTTGAACATGCTCCGGATGAACCTTTTGTCCGAGCTTACCCAGGGGATGGTCTTTCCGTCCTGCCGGTTCAGTTCGCGCGCCAGGTCGGCATATTTCTCTTCGTAGGGCGCCACGCCGTCGGCCGGGTGCAGGTTCAGCGTCACCTTCAGGCCGTTCTCTTTCAGGTGGCTCATCAGCTTCTGCGGGTTGGGGAAGAGGTATTTGTTCCAGGTCCATCCCGTCCATCCGCCTTTTCCCTCTTCGGTGTAGTGCCAGTCCATGTCGATGACCATCACGTCCACGGGTATGCCGTAGTTGCGGAAGTTCTCCGTCAGTTCGCGCATTTCCTTGTCCGAGTAGGCCCAGTAGCGCGACCACCAGTAGCCGAAGGCATAGCGGGGCAGCAGCGGCATCTTGCCTGCCAGCAGGGTGAAGTCCTTCAGCGCCTCCTTGTAGCGGTGTCCGTAGGCCATGAAGTAGTAGTCCTGTCCGCCGTTGTCGGGTCTCGGCTTCACCCAGCTCCATTCGGGGTCGTTGTCGAAGAGCAGGCCTTCGGAGTCGTCGATGAAGGTCCATCCGTCCTTGGCCAGCAGTCCGTCCTCCAGCGTCAGTGTGTCCCCCTTCTGGCTGTCGCGCACCCAGGTCTGTGTCTGCACGTTGCCGTCCATGCCGTCCAGCGTGCGGTGGGTGCCCTTCAGGTTGGCCTTCTGCTTCATGCCCGGCTTCCACACGAAGGGGAAGGCCTTGTCCGTCGAGGCGATGGAGAGGTTCTCGGCCGTGAACCTGCCGCTGCCCGTGCGGTAGCTGAGCTTCATCTTTCGGGTGATGATTTCCACCTTCTTCTTTCCTTTCTTTACGCGGAAGTCGGTCTGGGGATAGGTTCTGTTCACGGCAATGAACGACGGCTCGTCAACAAATTGGCCGTCAGGTGCATACTCCATGCGTATCATGCCGTCCGAAATGACGGTGAAGCGCACGTTGGGGTCTGCGTAAGCGATGCCCGACCCCGTTTCTTGCGCCCGCAGGGCCGCTGACAGCATCAGGGCCAGAGCGCAGAACCATTGGATTCTTTTTCTGATGTTTCTCATATTTCTTTGTATTCAGGTTGTTGCTGATAGATTCAAGTGTTGTGGCAAATATAGTGATTGCCTGCATAAATCGGGCGCTTTGTCGGCTCTTTTTTCCCTGTCGGGGCAAGGCATTTCTTTCTTGTGAGCCTTCAGGCATGGGGAAACGGCTGTTTTTCCTTCGCCAATCATCAGCCGCCTCTTCTCCGCGCGGCAGCCGTCGTTTCCCCGCAGATTCCCGTTTCAACCTGCCGTCTGTTCTCTTCCGCAGGATCTTTGTACCGTTCTTGGACGATGCAGGCATGGCCCGTGGACGATGCAGGCATGGTCTGTGGACGAAGCAAGCATGGTCTGTGGACGAAGCAAGCATGCTCCGAAGACGATGCAAGCATGCTCCGAAGACACTGCAAGCGCGGTTTTCACGCCCTTTTTGCCCTCT
>NZ_CASFWU010000095.1 GCF_949298305.1 uncultured Bacteroides sp.
TTGAGCTATCGGCTTTAACTCCTAAGCCCACCTTGGTGGGCGATAACTCCTTTTAACTCCTTTAACTCCTGCAAGTTTCGCACTTGCGAAACTTGAGAATATTAATATAATATAGAAGGAATACAGTAGTCAGGAGTGAAGAAGTGAAGCCAAATGTAATGTGCCGGTATGCCAGACTATCGGCTGAACTCCTTAACTTCTGACAGCTTAACTCCCCAATCCGACATTTAGCCATGACTCCCCTGAAAATTCTCTTCGCCGACGACGACCTGAAGTACTCCCTCCTGCTGAAGCGCTTCCTCGAACAGGAAGGCTACGAGGTGACCTACGTAGGCAACGGACTCAAAGCCGTGGAACAGTTCCCCCTCGTCAAGCCCGACCTCGTGCTGCTGGACATCAACATGCCCGGCCTGAACGGCTTCGAGGTGGCCGCCCGCATCCGTCGGACGGACAAGCACGTCCTCCTCTTCTTCCTCTCCGACCGCAGCGACAAGGCCGACCGCCTGCAAGGCTTCCAACTGCGCGCCAACGACTACCTGGCCAAACCCTTCTACCCCGAAGAACTCATTGCCCGCATCCGCGAACGCTTCGCCTTCCGCCTGGAGGAGACCGTGGAAGAGGAGACCTACCGCTTCGGCGGCACCGTGTTCAGCTACAACACCAACGAGCTGCGCACGGCCAGCAGCAAGGTGCTCGTCACCTCCCGCCAGGCCGACATCCTCCGCCTGCTGGCCCTGAACCTGGGCAACGCAGTGCCGCGCGACCAACTGCTCGAAGCCGTGTGGGGCAGCGCATCGTATGCCAACTCACTGGCGCTGAACGTACAGATCACCTACCTGCGCAAAGCCCTGAAGAACGACCCGACGGTGAGCATCGAGTCGCTGATGAAGAAAGGCTATCTGCTAAAGGTGGAAGAGGGGTAAGAGAGAGTAGAAGCCTCCGTTCAAGTCCCGCAGGGTCAAAATCCGGTAAATACCATGAATATCTTTTAAGAAGAAAAATGAAAATTCTTTTGGCAAGAAAGATATTATTCGTACTTTTGCGAACAACAAACAAAAGGAAAGACAGGAATGACTCAAAAGAAGTATTCGGAAGAACAGGAAAAGATAGCCCGCTTTGCCAAAGCAATGGGACACCCAGCACGCATAGCCATACTCCAGTTTCTGGCAGCTCAGGAATGTTGCTTTTTCGGCGACATCCACGAAGAACTGCCCATAGCCAAAGCCACGGTATCGCAACACCTGAAGGAGTTGAAGGAAGCCGGACTGATCCAAGGAGAAATTGAGGCGCCTAAAGTAAGATACTGCATCCATAAGGAGAACTGGGAAATAGCCAGAAGAATGTTTGCCGGTTTCTTCGGACAGTCGGTATGCCAAAAAGAGAACTGCTGCGGTTAAGCTCTTTTTTTGCAGCGAATGTTCGTTGTTCTACGAACCGCCAACAGGTGGCCGGCTTAAGCTTCTGAAGCAAATCTATCCTGTTTTGCACATCCCCTACACCCCTCTTTGACACCTGCAAATTCGGCTTTGCCGATATTCAACACGTACTTGCAGAAGTTAAAGAAGTTAGAAGAAGTTATCGCCCACCAGGGTGGGCTTAGAAGTTAAAAGCCAATAGAAAAACAAACAGCTCACAATGTATTGGCTTAACTCCTTAACTTCTTAACTCCTTAACTACCGGAGAAATATTAAATCCGAAACTTGAGTAACTTCTATAACTTCTTAACTTCCAGGAAGTGTTACTTGCGGAACTTGAGTTAAATAATAACAAAAAACAATTTTAGGAATATGGAAATTAAAGTATTAGGACCGGGTTGCTGCAAATGCAAGACAACCTACAATGTAAT
This sequence comes from uncultured Bacteroides sp., assembly GCF_949298305.1. GTDB lineage: Bacteria > Bacteroidota > Bacteroidia > Bacteroidales > Bacteroidaceae > Bacteroides. The sequence continues at coordinate 1,847 of NZ_CASFWU010000095.1, forward strand.
CGAAAAAGTAATCAGAGAGAACAATCTGGACGTAAAACTGACCAAAGTGGACGACATCATGGAAATGATGAACTACAACATCATGACTACTCCCGCCGTTGTTGTCGACGAGGTGGTGAAAATGAAAGGACAGGTTCCGACCGAGAGTGAAATAAAAAAACTTTTGGGCATCTGACAACCCGGATTATTGAACCGCGAACGGCAGAAACAACCCTTATTTAAGTTTCGCAAGTACTCAACTTATTAGTTGACAAGGCTTCAGTCAACAAGTCTACCGGGCCGGAATGCCCTGTTTGATATAGTGCCGCTTGAAACGGTCCGCTGCAAACGCCTTGTCAACTCGTTAACTTGTTGCTCGTCAACTGCAACTTGAGCTTGCGAAAGTTGAGAACCCTTATTGAATCTGCCGTTCTTTTTATATAAACATTGTTCGTATTTATACGAATTAAAAAACGGTAAAACATGATACAAGATTTTGCAGACTGGCTTGTTTACGGGCTGTTCGGGCTGAGTGCCGATACACCGTTAGGAGTGGCCGTAAACTTCTTCTTTTATGATACAATCAAGATTCTTATCCTGCTGTTCTTCATCAGCGTGCTGATGGGAATCATCAATGCCTATTTCCCGATTGAACGTCTGAGGAACTACCTGGTGACGCACAAGATGTATGGCATGCAATACCTGCTGGCATCCGTATTCGGTGCCGTCACTCCGTTCTGCTCCTGCTCTTCCATCCCGCTGTTCATCGGTTTCGTCAAAGGCGGCATCCCTTTGGGAGTGACTTTTGCCTTTCTCATCACCTCACCGTTGGTCAACGAAGTAGCCGTAGCCATGTTCCTCGGTTCTTTCGGACTGAAGGTGACGCTTATCTACGTCATCAGCGGCATCCTGCTGGGCGTTATAGGCGGAGTCGTGCTGGGACGGATGAGACTGGCACCTTACCTGACCGACTGGGTAAAGCAGATACAGGCACAGGCTTCGGCCCAGGCCGGCGAATGGGAAAAAGACCATACCACCTTCCTCAAGCGGCTCCCGACCATCATCCGCGATGCCTGGAAGATTGTCAGCGGCGTGCTTGTCTACATCCTGATAGGTATCGGCATCGGCGCCTTCATGCACGGTTTTGTCCCCGAAGGATTCTTTGAACAGTACATGTCGAAAGACAACTGGTATGCGGTTCCCCTGTCCGTCATCCTGGCCGTACCGATGTATGCCAACGCCGCAGGCATTGTGCCCATCATTGAAGTGTTTGTGGCCAAAGGCATTCCCATGGGTACGGCCATCGCCTTCATGATGGCAGTCATAGGCCTTTCGCTACCGGAAGCCACGTTGCTCAAGAAGGTGATGACCTGGCGACTGATCGGTATATTCTTCGGCACAGTAGCCTTCTTCATCATCCTGTCGGGCTATCTGTTCAACTATATCCTATAAGCGACCGGCCGTCTCAGAACCATGCTTGCACGGCTCATGAGCGACGCTTGCACGGCTCGCGAACCGTGCAAGCATCGCTCGTCAACATTGCATGTTTCGCCCGATAACTATCGATATTGTCCGGCCAAAGTAGGTAGTTACGGATGCCAGGTGGGACTTTACGGGGTGAAAGATGAGTACGCGGATGATACAGGCAAGGCGGATTTACACGGATAAAAAAGAGAAAAGGGGAAATTGGCTTCACGCTTTCAACAAGGAAGCCGCCTGCTGACAATCTAATGGATAGGGTGAAAGATAAAGTTTCACGCCCATTCAATTATAAATCAGTGAATCCGCATTGTCTGCATATCTATCTTTCACTGCAACCCGCTCACTCACACCTGTTTACGGTGAAACTTCACCCGGCAAACTCTTGACAATCACACAGGATTACGCAGATTCTCACGGATTAGATGCGATAGCTATATCTGTGCCAATCCACGTAATCCTGTGGTGAAATAAAAAGCTCTGTAAGTCTCCGTATGCTCCGTGGTTTATTGAATAGTTACAAATCTCTGATTTCCTTCACTGTGAGTCCGGTGATTTGGGCTATTGTTTCGATTGGAATACCGGCAGTTTTCATGGCGGCAGCGTTTTTAAAACGCTCTTCCCTGGCGCCTTCTGCCCTGCCTTCTTCTCGACCTTCGGCTCTGCCTTCTGCCCTGCCCTCAGCCCGTTCCGTCTGAATATTGTCCCGGAGAATGACGATATTGTCCAAATGACGATAATACGCTTTCAGCTCATCCTGACTCATCCGGTCCAGTTGCAACTGCTCCTTCACGGTGTCCAGTCCCGGTGCAGTGGCTCCGTCGGGCACTTCGCCCGTGTTCAGGTAATAAATCCATTCCTCCAGAGGGGTTTTCGCCACCCGGTTGAAGTCGTTCACCTTCAGGATGTAATACTCCGGGTAAAGTTGGCTGACATAATCAACCTTGAAAGTCTGGCGCTGGAAAGGAGAAAGTTCCAATAGGTCGCCCTCATGGATGCCGCGGAACTCGGTCTTGCCATGGTAGACAAAATCCTTTCCATGGCCTAACGAGAAATAGACGATGTTCACACTGTACACCTTGCGCACCTTCTCATACCCCTCGCCACGGTTGATATATTCCGTCACCAGCTTCGACGCACCGAAGAGCATACGCTGGAAATAGGCATATTCGTTGTTATTCTGCACTTCAATGAGGACAAGTTCGCCCCGTGAGTCTTCGGCAAGCATGTCCACGCGGTTATACTTGTCAAACTCATCTTCCTGGTTGCTTTCGCTTTCCAACAACTTGCAGATTTTCACTTTATCTTCCAACAACGTGGTCAGCAGTCCTTCCAATACCGCATAATTGGCCTTATTACGCAACAATCGCTTCATGGCCCAGTCGAAACGGATGTAATTTGCCATAGTCTTTCAAAATGAAGTTTATAACGCAAATAAACAAAGTTCCCGCTACATTTCCAAACGTTGAAAAGAAATATTCTTGCGACATGACGAGGGGAACCAGATTCACCACAGATTGCGAAGACTATCACGGATTGGATAGATTACCGCTACGTAATCTGTGGTGAAATGAAAGGCAATCCGTGGTGTTCCCCGGTGTTGAACGCAAAGTTGATTAATTTCTGTAAAACGCTTGACAACAGGCCGCAGATTTTGTATCTTTGGGAAAAGGAAGGGACAAGTTGACGAGTTAACAAGGGGACAAGTTAACAAGGAGACAAGTTAACAAGTCGGCAAGGAAGCCTCGTGGTCTGTAGCCTCGTCCCCTCGTCAACTTGTCCCCTTGTCAACTCGTCCCTAAACTTATAAACTTACAAACTCAAAAACTCAACCCCATGGCCCTGATTGCAAACCTGAAGAACTGGTTCCTTCCGTGGAACACACGCAAGGACAACACGACAAACGACACAACCGGAACGGCGGCGGCATCTTCCGCCTGCTCTTATGAACAACTGTTCACCGACCTGCAACACGTCTGCACCCGCCTGCCCGGCGGTGAAGTGTTCGTGGTGCTGGGCGGCGGCGAGTTCAGCGTCCGCCTGACGTGGACGCCCGACGCCCGCGCCAAGGACGAGCGGAAACGCATGTTCAGCCTGAACGGGCGGAACGAGGTCACCGAATGGGTGGACGCGCAACCCGCTGTACCCGAAGCGGATGCGGTGAAGGCAGCGGAAAAAACGGAAATGGAGAAGCCCTCGCGCCAGCAACAGGTGATGCAACGCCTCGGCCGCTACCTGAGGCTGCACTACGCCTTCCGCTACAACCTGCTGACGGAGCGGACGGAATGCGCCCGCATGGACACCGGCCGTGAGGACGACCCGCACCGCCTTACCTATACGCCCGTGGACAGCCGCACGCTGAACGGCATCGCCCTCGACGCGATGAACAGCGGCGTGGACTGCTGGGACCGCGACGTGAAACGCTACGTGGAGTCCGACCACGTACAGGCCTACCACCCGTTCGACCTCTATTTCCAGAATCTGCCCGCATGGGACGGTGCCGACCGTGTGACCGAGCTGGCCAAACGGGTGTCCGACAGCGACCTCTGGACACGCTCCTTCCACCGCTGGATGCTGGCCGTCACCGCCCAGTGGACAGGCCGGGGCGGTGAGGGCCGCCGCGCCAACAGTGTGGCCCCGCTCCTCGTCAGCACCGCCCAGGGCTTGGGCAAGTCCACCTTCTGCCGCCTGCTGCTCCCGCCCCGGCTGCGCGACTACTTCACGGAGAGCTTCGACCTGACCAACACTGCGTCGGCCGAGAACAAGCTGGCCTCGTACGGACTCATCAACCTGGACGAGTTCGACCGCCTGCCCGCCTCGCGGATGCCCCAGCTGAAGAACCTGATGCAGATGGAGGCCTTGCGCGTGCGCCGCGCCTACCGCCGCACGGCGGAGCCGCTGCCCCGCATCGCCTCGTTCATCGGCACGAGCAACCGCCGCGACCTGCTGACCGACCTTTCGGGCAGCCGCCGCTTCATTTGCGTGGAGGTGGAGAAGGCCATCGACTGCACCACGCCGATAGACCATGAACAGCTTTACGCCCAGTTGCTGCACGAGCTGGAGGGCGGCGAGCGCTGCTGGTTCAGCAAGGAGGAGGAGGCCGAAATCCAGCGGGCCAACCGCCCGTTCTGCCGTGTCACTCCCGCCGAGGAGCTGGTCGGCGCTTGCTTCCGCTTTGCGGAGTCGGGCGAGGAGGGTGCCCGCCTGATGTCCGCGGCCGAAATCTATGCCACAGTGAAACGCAGGAATCCTGCTGCGCTGAAGGACTGTTCGTGCACGTCGTTCGCCCGCCTGCTGGCGCAACTGGGCCGCAGGGTGCATACGAGGTACGGAAACGGGTACTGGGTGAAGGCGGTTGATGGTTCAAGTCCCGGTTCTACCGAAACTTGCAGAAATTAAAGGAGTTAAAAAGAAGCCCCTCCAACTCTTGCAAGTTTCGGGAAAAACAGACTTCCGGGAAATAAAAAAGAGAGGCCTAAGCCTCTCCTTTTACATTCGGTAACGGAGGCAAGATGCTTCCCTCCGAGATATGGATGGGTCCGCAGGCCCGTTCATACTTGGCGATGTTTTCCTCCAGCGCCTTCAGCAGCCGCTTGGCATGCTCGGGAGCCAGGATGATGCGCGACTGCACCCCCGCCTTGGGCATGCCCGGCAGGATGCGCACAAAGTCCAGCACAAATTCCGAAGTGGAATGGGTGATGATGGCCAGGTTGGCATACGTGCCCTGCGCCACGTCTTCCTTCAGTTCTATCTGAAGCTGTCCGTTGTTCTTTTCTTGATTCTCCATATTTACAGTCTTTAGTGTTTCATGTCACAAAGGTATCGGTTTCGGTTGGATTAAGCGAACGAAAAACGCACGTCCTCCGCTCACTCAAAGCAGACGTAGTGGCTGATGCGCTCCAGGTCGGCAGCCGTGAACTCTTCATAAAGGGACAGAGGCTTGAGACTCTCCAGCGGACCGTTTTTCCGGCGGTGTTCCACGATGACCCGAGCCTGATAAAAGTTGAAATACGGGTGGCGCCGCAAGCGGTCTACTCCGACACGGTTCAGGTTGATGCGCCTTATCGCCGCAGTGTCTATGCTGAACCAGGAAACCAGCTGACGGTGGTCCAGATTAATCTCGGCCAATTGCTCGATGCGGTAGAAACCGCCCAGTTGCTGACGGTAGCCGCTGATAAGGCGGGCTATGCCGCTGCCAATGCCGGGAATCATCTTCAACTGAAGAGTATCCGCACGGTTCAGGTCTACCACGGTGCCCGGCTCATACTTGGGCACAGGCTGCAAACGGACACTGTCCGTGCTGTCGGCATCTACCCATACCCTCGGGCGGACAGTGTCCTGCGGCGCAATCGTAATGAAAGGATGCAATGCGGCATACTGCTCATCCGTCAGTCCGTAAATCTTGCGGAAATCCTCAGGACGGCGGAATTTGCCGCCCTTCGCACGGTAGCGGCCAATGTTACGCGCCATCCAGGGGGGCAGTCCCAGACGGCGGAAGGTGAGCGAATCGGCCGTGTTGGGATTGAAGGGAAAAGGTGTGAGGGGTGTCTCCTGTCGTTGCCATGCCTCTTTGCGGCGTTCCGCGCGCTCCCGACGTTCACGCTCCTGGTGCAGAAGTCCCGCGCGAAAATCCCGATAAGCGGCCTCCTCCTGCTGCCCATCCAGTCCGGCAGCATCGGGCGCAGACTCCCCCAATCCTGCCAGGAAGAGGGCAACAAGAACCAGCCCCGCAGCCATCAGGGTCAACACAATCAGTGCCCGTCTCTCCCAGCGGGTAAAAAAGAAGAATACCGGATTTCGCCGTCGCATAAGCATCTCAACAAACCATCGTTTTACCGCCGTAAAGATAGTACATTCTCTCCACAGGTAGCCCTTCTTCAGACAAGAAAAGGAAACACATCGCCGGCTGCGACGCACTTCCTTCCTCGAAACACGAAGAATCGCCTCCAGAAAGATAAATAAAAAAGGAGAAGCCTAAGCCTCTCCTTTCACATTGGGCAACGGGGGAATCATGCCTTCCTCCGAGATGCGGATGGGTCCGCAGACCCGTTCATACTTGGCGATGTTCTCCTCCAGCGCCTTCAGCAGCCGCTTGGCATGCTCGGGAGCCAGAATGATGCGCGACTGTACCCCCGCCTTGGGCATTCCCGGCAGGATACGCACAAAGTCCAGCACAAACTCTGAGGTGGAATGAGTGATGATGGCCAGGTTGGCATACGTACCCTGCGCCACCTCCTCCTTCAGTTCAATCTGAAGCTGTCCGTTATTCTTCTCTTGATTCTCCATACTTGCAGTGTTTAATGATTCATGTCACAAAGGTATCTGTTTCGGTTGGATTAAGCAAACCTGAAGAAACAACTTATTCATGATACTGCCTCCCAAGTTTCTCCATCCTATGCTTGTAACATAACAATCCGGTACTTATCTTTGCGGAGAATATGAACCATTCCAAACCGATAGACATGAAAACAACGATGAAAAGCAAAATCTTCTTTGCCGCACTGATGGCTGCGGCTTGCGTAACCTTCACCTCATGCGGCAATAAAGCCAAGACGGCCGCCAACGCTTCTACTGAACAGAACGCCTCCACTGTTTTGGGAATAGACAGCCTGCTGGCCGAAGCCGAGGCTCTGGCCGGACAAGAAGTGACCGTAGAAGGGCTCTGCACACATACTTGCCAACACGGTGCCACGAAAATGTTCCTGATGGGAAGCGATGACAAGCATACCATCCGTGTGGAGGCAGGCGAACTGGGGTCTTTCGACACGAAGTGTGTCAATAGCCTGGTGCGGGTCACCGGCAAGCTGACAGAGGAACGCATTGACGAAGCCTACCTGCAACAATGGGAAAGCCAACTGAAGGAAAACACCGTCGAGCAACATGGCGAGAGTGAAGCCGGCTGCACTACCGAGAAGAACGCACGCGGCGAAACAGCCAATTCGGCCGAAGCACGCATAGCTGACTTCCGTGCCAAGATTGCCAAGCGGCAGGCCGAGGAGGGAAAGGCCTATCTGTCATTCTACTTCATCGAAGCCTCTGACTATGAGATTCAATAAGGCGGCGGGTACTGCACTCCGCAAGTGGAGCCGTCTCATCCATCGCGATCTCTCGTTTTTCTTCGCGGGCATGCTGTTGATATACGCTGTCTCGGGGTTGGTGATGAACCATCGGGACAGCATCAACCCAAACTACTCCGTCGAACGGCAGGAGTACACCCTGACCGAAACATTGCCCCCACAAGCGGAAATAAAGAAGGAGGATGTGCTTCGACTGTTGACACCGCTGGACGAGGAATCAAACTACACCAAGCATTATTTCCCCGAAGAAGATTGCATGAAAGTCTTTCTGAAAGGGGGCTCCAATCTCTGGGTCGACCTTTCTACCCGACAGGCCGTCTACGAGAAACTGACCCGCCGCCCCATCCTGAGCGCCTTCACCCGCCTGCACTACAATCCCGGCCGTTGGTGGACTTGGTTTGCCGATGCCTTCGCTATCGGTCTTGTCGTGATTACCGTCACCGGCATAGTGATGTTGAAAGGTTCCAAAGGATTGTGGGGTCGGGGCGGTATCGAACTGGTGGCGGGTATCCTCGTTCCTCTGCTGTTCCTCTTGCTATAACGATGAAGGGTTATTCCACCTTCCAGTCACTGACGGTACCCGTCTCGGAGGAGAACGCGGCGCCAATCTTGTACACACGGCGCGGGTCGGCAGCGTATTCGCGGGCATAGCCCTTCTCTCTGATTTGCTCCAGGGCC
>NZ_CASFWU010000096.1 GCF_949298305.1 uncultured Bacteroides sp.
ACCGATGGGGTGCCATCACCCTATACTTTTTAGTGTCTATCATAGTTGAGTGGGAGCCCTGGCCTGTGAAGGTCGGGGCTTTTTTCTATCCTCACAGAAAGTATATTCCTCTTTCTGATGGGGCAAAAAACGCTTCTACACTTTCTACAACTTCTACAATGCTATAAATCAATAGAATAACCTATAAAAATGTCTTCTACAAACTTCTACAAATTTCTACAAAATGTTACTTTTCTACTATTCTTCTACAAAACCATACTTTGTAGATGGTTTTTCTACAAAAAATAGATGAACTATTAATCATTAAAGTGTTGTTTTACAGATAGATAATATGTTTGTAGAAAGTGTAGAAGGTGTAGATGGCAAAATATGCCTGTTATCTATCGAGAGATTTTATATTGAATTGGGGTGGCGGTATATTGAATATATTCTATATAATTTTTATATTTGCATGAAACCAAACGATTACAAAATGAATCCTATTGTTACCATTGATTTGCAACCATACTTGCATGATTATCTATACCACGAATTTGATTGTAGAAAAGAGGATGGTGCTGTTATCATAAAGACAAATAATGACATCGGGAAACTGATACAGGCTATGGTTACAATGACAGACCGTCCTCACAAACAAGCTATTAAGGAGAATCCAATCACATTATTGTTACCTATACAAGAATGGAATCATTTCCTGTTCCGTGATAATTTTCTATACATTCCTGATTGGAAGCAAAGAATGATACAAGATTACATTGAAGCTTCATTCCGTTTACGAATACGAGAATATTTCATGGCAGGATACGAAAAAGGGTATAAACAAGATAGGATTATAAAAGCTTTCTTGATGGCATACAATATCAAGAATAATCAGCTGAATTATGACCAGGTAAAAAAGTTCGATTATAGGAATCGAAAAAAAATCATACGAGAGGTAGATAAAGATATTCAATTGTCTTTATTCCCTTGACAATATTTAACCAATTATCTTGTAAGTAAAAATATCTATTTCGATAAAATATCAATTAAGAATTAAGCGTATGAATAACAATAATAAAAGAGCACAGATATGTGGTTTTGATTTTTTCCCGATTAGCACGGTAAATATTGAATATTTACCAGGTATACCAAATGTAAAGTTGGGTGGTGAATCTTATAGAATTGATATATCTTCTTGTGAATTCAACGAGGATGACCAGGAAGATATGTCAGTTGCACAACAGCTCAGTGCTACTGTTACAGATACAAGTCATAACAATATAGGCAAACTAAGATCTATATTCTTAGAACCTGGTATTATTGTGCTAACTTATACCAATGGAGAAAAGAAAGTTGTTGGTTCAGGCGAATTCCCTGTTTTTGTTTCATTTTCCATCAGTGGTTCACCAGCCACTATTAATCTGAATTTTGAGAGAGATAGCCCTGAAGCTGCTAAGATTTTTCAGTCCTTTTAAACCGAAACTACCATTGTAATTTTGTATTGGTTTTCAATAGGTATAAATACAATGGCGTTTTCTACATTATACAGTGCTGTATGCCGAGGTAAATGGTTCCTTCGCTTCCAAGATGTCGAATCCAACATACCGTTGGTCGACAAATTGCTGGATCGAAGTATGGCCATAGATGACGGTGATAATTTGTCGGAGAAAAAACCACTTGCATACACGTTCTACCACAAAGGAGCAAAGGCGAGAAGTAATAACAGTTTCTCAGATGCACCTAAAGGTAGTGCTGCGGTTATTCCTGTTCATGGAACAATGCTCAAGTATGGCACATTGTGCAGTTACGGTACGACCGAATATGCAGATATGATGCGAGAAGCCGTTGATTCCGACAATATTTCATCTCTCATTCTTGACATAGATTCAGGTGGTGGTGCAGTCGATGCTATTGCACCACTGACTGATGCTATCCGCTATGCCCAATCAAAGGGCAAAGCGGTAGTAGCTTATTGTGACTTATGTGCATCTGCGGCCTATTATGTGGCTTGCTACTGTAATGAGATAATCGCTTCCAATGAGGTGTCTTCCGAATTCGGTAGTATCGGCGTAATGATGAGTTTTGCAGATTACACCAGGTATTACGAAAATGCTGGTATCAAAATTCACACGGTCTACAGTAATTTGTCTGATTACAAAAATAGACCTTTCGAACTTGCTCGAAAAGGAGAGTACGACAAAATTCGGGACGAAGAACTTGACCCATTGGCTGTCGAATTTCAGGCAGCTGTAAAAACCAACCGGCCAAAATTGAAAGATGATACAGAAGGTATCCTGCGTGGGCGTATGTTCTACGCCCGTCAGGCTGTTGAGGTTGGATTGGCAGATTCTACCGGTTCGCTCGATTACGCAGTGCAGCGAGCCAACGATATTAGCGCAAAAGCTATAATCAATAATTATATTAACTCTTAACTATTTAGCTATGTTTGCAAAAGTAATGAGCGTGGTACTTTCGTTTCTGGGGATTTCCGCCTTCGCAAAAGATGAGTCTGGAAAATCCATCTTGCTCGACGCACAGCGCGAGCAGCTGAAACAAAAGTATGGTGAGAAGTTCCTTGAATCCTTTGAAAAGGATCTGAAGGAATTTGAGAAGGATGGCAATCCTGCCGAATCGGCTGTAACGGCCGAAGTAAGAGCTTCGCTCGAAGCAGAGAGAGACGAAAATGCCCGTCTGCTGGCTGAAGCTCGTACTAAGCTGAAAAATCTGGAAAAGGAGAAAGCACAGTTCGAGGCTGCCATCAAGGAGAAAGATGCCCAAATTGCTAAAATGGGCAAAGTAGAAGAACCAGCCAACGGCCAGACCGTACAGGCACAAAGTGGACAAAATATGCCCAAATTCAAGCCTGACATGTCGATGATGCACAACCAGTATCTCGATGCCGCATTCAAGGGAGCCGCTTACAGTGGCAATGACACCATAGACACTACAGAACTGCAGAAAGAGTTCGGTAAGTATGTGTCTTCTGAGCGGTTGCAAATCCTTCAGGACTTGCTGGGAAAGACTGAATCAATTCAGTACATGTCTACTATCGTTACCGATAAGACAGAGGTTCGTGCTGTCCAGTCTGCTATCGACTCAGTTCTCCAGGCATTTGTACCGAAATGGACACCCAAGGGCAATAGCGAATTCACTCCGCTCACCATCAAGAACTACAAGTGCAAAATTAACGTGCCCATCACACCGTCCGACATCATGGAGGATATTCTTGGTTACTTGTACGATGAAAATCTCGATCCAAAGGATATGCCAGTTGTGAAGTACATCATCTACCAGCTTATCATTCCGAAGTTGGACGAAGAGCGAGAAATTGCTCTGGCGGTCGGTAAGTATAAGGAGAACACTGCTACCCAAGATGGCGATCCAGCTGGTGAAGCCAACGAGGTAATGGATGGATATGTGACTCAACTGAAAGCCTTGAAAGAGGCCAACAATGAAAAGGTTACTTGGCTGCTCGACGGTGAGACGCTAACAGATGATACGCTGATTGATCAGATAGACAAGGCTGTCAACGAGGTCAAGCCGCTGTACAAGCGCAAGACCATGTACATTCATGCAGACCCTGACCTCGTGACTCGATATAGCAAGGCCTACCGCGAGAAGTATCCGTGGTTGAAGAATGAAGATGGGGAGAAAGTCAAGGTTGATTTCTCTAACTTTACTTTCGCACCATTGGAAGGTATGCGTGGTACTGGCGTCTTCTTCATTACTCCGAAAGAGAACTTCAAGCATCTGCAGAGCAAGAACCCGCAGAACACGAAGATACGCATGGAAACTTATCACTATGACGTGCATGTGATGGCCGAGTGGTGGGAAGGTGTAGGCTTCTGGCTGGCGGAAGCTATCTTTGCCTATATTCCTCCTACAGAGGATGCAGAATCAAGCCAGGGAGGTGGTGTATAATCGTAACGAATAGGAGGTTTAATTATGGCTGAAGCATATAGCATGATATCAGTACCCCGCAAGAATAACAATGCGGGGCGAGCATCCGGCAAAAAGTCCTACATCATCATCTTCCGTTGGGATGATGTCAAGACTTTTACCAAGGATGATAAAGGTGTGAAGGTGACCGCCTTCGAGTTCCAGGAAGAAAAGAAGCCGGTTGCTGTGTACGCTACGGACAGCACCATCAACATCTACCATACGGCAGAAGGCGATGATGACGCCCGTGGCTTCATTCATCACGTGGATTTCGACCATCCGGGCTCGGAAGTCGAATGGGATGAGTTCGTCAACAACAACGTCAACGAGAACCTGGGTGCCATCGTGTTTAATTGCAAAGGCGACGACTGCAAGATTGCCGGTACACCCTGCACGCCGCTCAAGATGTCGACCGCAGAAGGTCAGGACAACAACGAGGCCAACAAGACTACCGTCAACCTGGCCAGCTCGTTGCGGGGTGACACCCTTGGCCGCATCGCCAAGTCACTGATACCGATGACCGACAATGAAGAAATCAATGCCATCCTCGGGTTGCCTGCTGCGGCTGAATCCAGTCAGGGTGGCGGAGTCTGAATTTTTTTTAGTGGTTTGATTGATATCCGATCGGAGGGGGCGCAGCCGCAGGGGTTGCGCCCTTTTTTTTGTCCTTTCCAAAATTGCGATTGCAAATTACCTTTGCCGTGTAACCCAAAAACAATCGTATGAAAGAAGAAAAACAAGAAAACTGCGTTGAGTTGAATAACCAAATCGTTGAGAGTGCCTCCGAGTCATCACCATTGATTCCGATGAAGGCAGACCACACATCCATTGTCATTCCCTACTGCAAGGAGTTTGCCCAAGGCAAGGAACTGTTGTATGCCCTTCGATCCTGGGCCGAAAACTGCTGTTTCCCCGCTAACATTGTCGTCATCGGCGACCAGGAAGACTGGTTCTCCGACGAAATCCACTTCATCGAATGCCCGCGCATGTCCGACAACCCGTCGGTGGACACCTTCAACAAGCTGAAGGCTGCGCTGGATAGCGATGCCGTGACCGATGATTTCGTGTGGACGAACGACGACATCTATGTGCTGCAGCCCATAGACCTTTCGCACATCCGAATTCCGAAAGTTCTTGGCCCCCTCGAACCGCAGAAGTACAAGGGATTCTACCGCGAGAACATGCAGCGCACCATTGACTGCCTGAAAGAACTGGATGCCGCTTGCCTGAACTACGGTACGCACACTCCGGTATTCTTCAACAAGGCATCGTGGCTGGGCCTGATTGCCAAGCTCGGCGAACAGATGAATCAAGGCATGTTGTTCACGTCCATCTATTTCAACCTGCGGCAGCCACAGGTGACAACCGTCACGCTGGACTGGAAAAAAGACCCTTTCCTCCTGCCGGTGGTATCACAGAAACCAAGCACCGAGGTCGTGAAGTCGCTTCTGCCGAAGATGTTCCTGAACAATGCCCGTTCCGGTTATTCGCCGTGGTTGGAAAACTTCCTCGAAGAACATTTCCCGGAAAAGACCGAACTGGAGCAGTGAAGGACAGCAATCCCGGATAAGCCCGATCATACCGAAGCGCATCCGTTCCGCGATGAGTTCCCCTTCCTGAATGAACCGGACTGCCCCATGGAGCTGGAGGCACTTGCCTCCCGCAAGTTCAACCGCTATCATGCCTATGTACGGTTACATCACGAGCTGAAGGACTGCACCTCGCTGGAGCAATGTGCAGACGTGAGCCGCAGGCTCATCGACAACTACCTGGACAACCGCATGATTTGGGAGGAACTGAACTGGTACAAACAGCATCACACCCTGCTTGGCAAGCATCCGGCATTTGCCGAATTCAACCGCCGCAAGGAGCTGCTCACACTTCCCATCAAGGAACTGCTGCAGCGCAAACGGCAGGTGGAAATGAACATCTGGCGGGTGAAGTCGGAGATGAGGAAGGGCGACAAGCCACACCTCGACGCCACGCGCCGGGAGAGGCTGGCCGGATATGAACGTGAATTGGAAGACATCAACCGACTGCTGGAATGAGCTACTATTTTTCACTGGACGAATTGCGAATGGAGATGGCCGACTCTCACCTGTATTCACGCAGGTTCGAGGAGATGCTGACCTTCAAGCTCAACAATCTGAAGGAACTATGTGGCAGACTGCCTGGGCCCCGTGAAGCCTTCTTCATAGAAACGAAGAAGAGCTTCACGGCTTTCACGTTCATTGTATATCTCATCAAGCATGCAGGACGTGTCCGCCATCTGTATATAGCTACCTATTCCACCAACGAACGCATTCTGAATGCCTTGCTGCGTTGGCGCGAAAAGGGGTTGATTGACAGCATCCATCTGCACGTATCCGAAACGCTCCAGTTCCGCATGCCGAAGATCTTCGCCCGGTTGGTCGAGCTCCACCACGCCGGAGTACTCACGCTGTCGTACTCCTGGAGCCATAAGAAGATAACCTGCCTCGATACAGAGGCAGGCTTCTTCGTGATAGAAGGTTCCGGCAACTATGGGGAGAATGCGATGGAAGAACAATATGTTTTCTTACAAGACCGTAACGTATATGAGTTTCACAGCAGACGAATTGGTTAAATGGCGGGATGCTCCTGCCTGGTTCGACCGAATTGACATTGACGAATATGAGCGGCTGGCCGGAATCGGATACCGCCCCGAACAAATAGCCATGTACTACAACATACCGGCTGAAGACTTTCTGTGGTATTTCAATCTGGTGGGCAGCCCGCTCAAGTATCACTACGACCGCGGGCAACTCCTGCAGGCGGCCAAAGAAGGCTTGTCCATGTCGGCGGCAGCGCAGACGGGCGAGAATGTCACCCAGGCGCAGCGCTTCGACAAGTTCCGCAAGGCTGCCGGTTACAAGAACTCGATTAACAAGATTTTTTTTGATGATATTGGATAATGGGAATGTTTGACCAATCTCACTTCGACGTCCTTCAGGATTACATCGCTTCCGGCTGCACCATGGAGCTGACGGACGATGAACTTGCCTACTACAATGCGCTGTATGCCCTGGTGGGCATCAACCGGAAGTATGGAAAGGACAATGCCATCGCCTTCCTCATGCACGAACCGTTCAACATGGACCGGATGCGTGCCCGCCGCATGTACACCGAGGCTCTGAACCTGTTCTTCCTCAACGACGCGGTGGAGAACGACGCGCACCGCAACATCATCTTTGATAACCTCCAGAAGGCTGCACTGGCCGTGCTTCAAAATGCTACGTGCGCCAAGGACATGGAGGTATACGGCAACCTACTCACACAGGCTGCACGCATCAAGCAGCTTGACAAGCCCGACCCGGTGAAGCCGAAGGAGATTACCGAGAAGCCCATCAAGGTCTATGACCTCGACCCGTCGGCGGTGGGACTGCCCAGCGTCAGTCGCCACATACTGGCCCGGCAGATTGACTCCATGACCATTCCCGAACGTGAGAAAGACCGCCTGCGCCGCGATGCCAATATTATTGATGTGGATATAGAAGAAATGCTCGATGACACGGAAGAAAAAACTAAAGACTACGAATGACGTGGAGGTGCGCTACTCCAACTGGATGGCGCAGCTCATCACCCTCATGATGCCATGGTCGCTCTACTGGGTGGCCGGACGTGCCAGCGCCAAGACGGTGCAGGTGCTTTCCGAACGTGTGCAGGAAGCCGTACATGACTGTCCGGGTGCACCATTTGCCTGGGTGGCCGACACCTACAGCGACCTGCGCAAGAACATCATCCCGTCGCTCATCGACGGCCTCTCCATGCTTGGCTGGCAGATAGGGGTGCATTATGTCATAGACCAGGAACCTCCGCAGGCTTGGCGCGACCGCATGTACAACGTCAACACCAAGTGGACGGACACCATGACCTTCTTCACCGGCTTCAATTTCACCTTCATTTCGCTCGACCGCGCGTCCATCGGCGCCGGTCGCTCGTATGTCGGCGTGTTTGGCGACGAAGTAAAGTATTTCCCGGAAGAAAAGTTCACCAACCTCCTGAAGGCCGTCCGCGGCTTTCGTGTGAAGTATGGAGGCAGCGTGTGGTATCGCAGCCGAACGCTTACTACCGATATGCCAAACCCCAATCACCTGGGCGAATACGACTGGATTCTCAAACTGGCCAAGCAAAACGACAAAAAACGAATCCTGCTGCTCATGCAGGCAAGCTTTGTATACAACGACACCCGGCGCGAATACGTCGCCCGCCTGCAACAGTACGAAGAACTGGCCGAGCAGGCTCGCACGGACGCATCCCTGCGCACCAAGCTGCCCGAAGCTCGCCGCACCATGGAACTGGCCAAGCGTACCATGGAGCGGTGGGAAAAACGATGGATAGCAGCCCGCCGGAGCGTATCGTTCTTCTTTATATCCTCAAGCTACGTCAATGCCGACGTCCTGGGCGAAGACTGGTTTGCGGGCGAGCTTGACGAAGGTCTTGAGGGATTAGCCTGTAATGTGCTTTCCATTATTCCAAAACTGGAGGCTACCGAGATGTTCTACTGCAACCTCACTCTGAAGAATTTCTATGCCGACGGCTACCGAAACGAGATCATCGAACAGCATCCCATAGGGTGGGAGCAAGATTGTACTGTCCTGCGTTATCTTGATACCAGCCGCCCCATTGAAGCAGGTATGGATGCGGGTAACATGCTTTCCATGGTTTTCTTGCAGCAGACCGGGCATGTGGTTCGTGTACTCAAGGAACTATATACTCATTGCCTACTTCCGCCCGCACAAACGCAAGATCCTGAAACTCTATTACGACCGCTCCATGAACAACTACAAGCGTGTGCATCAGGATATGGCCACCACTATCAAGAAGTACATCGAGTTCGATGCCGACGGACGTCGCACAGGCTGGCAGGTGCAGCTCATGTCGCTGGGTCAGGGCAACATAGGCAGCAACCTTGAGTATCGTTTCTTCATGGACCTGCTGGCCGGAAATCTGGAGCGGCACCTGTTCACGCTGCTCATCGACCAGTACAACTGCCCCAACCTCAAGAGCGAAATGGAAGTGACCCGCACCAAGGTAAAGGTCAACCAGGCCGACCAGTCGAAGATGGTGGTAAAAGAGAAGACTGGAGACAAGCTGCCCACCGCCCGCCTGCCCAAGGAGAGCACCAACCTGACCGATGCACTGAAGTATGCCATCCTGCGCAAAGATACCATACGCACCTGGCAGCGAGGGAAAAGCCTTTCCGGTTCATCATTCATCTGATGTTTTTCTTTATTGTTAGTTTCTCTATGGCCCTGCAGTCCGTGATGGATGGCAGGGCTTTCTTTGTGCCCGAAGTCTTTAACTGGATGTGTACGGCGCAGGTGGGATTTGCCCCTATATGGGCGGCTACTTGGGCGGGCGTATTTTCTGTAAATATATTTTATCACATTTCCGAGCCTTGAGGGGGCTGCAATCGCAATTTGGGGGCGGCGCGGCACGGGGAGAGATACCTCTCACACCTCCCCGGCGGTCGGTGTGGGTGGGTTGATTGTTTGATTATTAGAATTTTATTGATTATTAAATTGCATGAGTGCGCATAAAAATGGACTTTTGAAGAATATTTATGCCCCGTTTGGAAATGGGGCGCGCGAAAAATCCGGGACGCATACAGTCTTGTGAACTATCTTGGTAGTGCTTTCAGAAATGCAAGGATCAACCAGACTTATCTTGATTCGCGATTGGATGAATTGAAATGGGCTGTTGCAGTTAATGAACTGAAGATGCAGGAACGGGAGGAGCAGCGCCGGATAAAGGAACAGATACGCGAAGAAGAAAAAGCCAGGCGTGAATATGAAAAAGCCTTGAAGGATGCTGAAAAAGAAGAAGAAACAATACGTAAGGCAATGGAGAAAGCCAGGTTAGCTATAGAAAAAGCAAATGCCGAGCAGAAAATGAAATATGAGGCACAACTGGCAGAACTGCAGGTAAAACTGGCAGAAGCGGAAGCTAAGAATCAGAGAGCTTTATCTATGGCGCAACAAACCAAATCCGGTCATGTATATATCATATCCAATATAGGATCATTCGGTGAAAATGTATTCAAGATTGGCATGACTCGTAGGCTTGAGCCTCTGGATAGAGTTCGTGAACTTGGCGATGCAAGTGTTCCATTTCCTTTTGATGTTCACGCAATGATTTATAGTGAGGATGCTCCAAAATTGGAAACAGAATTGCATCAATTCTTTGTGAGAAACCAAGTCAATAAAGTAAATCCAAGGAAAGAGTTTTTTAGGGTGCCAATTGCGGATATTCGTAAGGAAATAGACAATAGAGGCATTGAGGCTAAATGGACGATGATGGCTTCTGCATTGGAATACAAAGAAACATTGGCTATTGAAAAAGCTATGAAAAATGACCAAAAAATAAATGATGATTGGGTGCAATCCCAAAAGAACTTTGCGGAAAATTTCGATGATTTAGAAGAAGAAAAAGAATAATATGTACTTGCTTTTCAAATATTATCCCTATATTTGCAGTGCTAACAACAAGTGGTTGACTTGTTAAGACTTCAACCCCGACCGGACAAACGGTATTTGTCCACTTGCGAACGTGGGCTTTTTTTATGCCCGCCGGTATCATTTTCGTGGTGTCACGAAAATGGTAGCCATATACGAAACACATTGCATCAGACGCATAGCGCACAGCATAGCGGCTGCCATCCCGAACAATATTCCAACGCTTCGGCGGGGTTGAATCACTTGTTGTTAGCAACGGGTTTGGCGGCCGTTTTTTTATCTGCCATTGCTAACAACAAGTGTTTCGTATATGAAAAAAGAAAACCCCATCCAATTTGCCACGGTGCAGATGGTCATCGACGGCAAAGAGAGTAAGCACAGCGTGAAGTACATTTCGCTGGAACGGTTGAGCCAAAGCGTGTTCGACCTCGTACATGGTAAGCATTGCGACCCCGACAAGATCATCCTGACCCTGGGCGACGGGCGTAGCTACCGATGGTGCTACAACATGGCTCATTATTGTTTCGCCAAAAGCCGCTTAAGTGTAGAGGAGTTCGTAAAAATCCAGTTTGTAGAGGAGGTACAGGTATGAAAAAAGAACTGACCATCGGCACGCCAGCCGTGCCTGCTCACCTCACGAATAAGGTGAGCAAATTCCGTGAATCTCTCAACCGTGTACTACCTTCAGACTGTCAAATCCGGTCAACCCGTGATGCCTGGTATGTAGGTGCCATCGGGTGCCTGTGCCTGTCGTTTGTCCTGCCGCCTGCCGTGCTTGGGCTGGCCTATTGTGTCGTACAAGCAAGGAAGGGAGGTAGGAAATGACAGAAGTTAAGCATCTGAAGCCATCGGCAGTTGCCAACGTGCAGAGCTACCGAACCAACTGTGACTCGGCGCATACCGGCTACCGGTACAACCTCTCCTATCATGGCAATTTCGTCATCGACGAAATGACCGCCGATGAAGTGCGCGAAGTTATCTCCTGCCTGCAATATGCGCTGGAACTGAACGGAGAAAAAGAAGGAGGTGAGCAATGAGTAGGACAGGTGTAAACATGACAAACGATGTAGTGGAAGTCATATACGACCTGCAACAACAGGATTATGCCACGTTGTATATAGACACACTTCAAAGGATATTGGCAGGCATTATCCGTAATGATATGGGAAGCGAAGAGGATCGTCTGAATTTGGCAGGCGAGGTTCTTGGTCTGCAAGACATCCTGCGTCGCTTCATTCAGGAAGAGAAAGGGGGTGAGGCATGAACAGCGCTTCCATCCGATACGACCTGCAGAACATTGATAACTTGAGATACCTGCTTTGCCTGGCACGTGAATTCTTTTCTGAAACAGGTATGCTACCGGCAGAACTGGAGTACCATGGTGTGCGGTTATCCTACAACAGCATTGAGGCAAACGCTGTTATCAAGGGGGCTCTCGACGAAAAAGAATATATTGAGCGGAATAAGCTCTGAATGTCGCAAACTTTTTTTATACATTTTGATAGCCCTGTCTGTCCGTGAGGACAGATGGGGTTTTATATTTAAATAGTATTAAAACTAATACTATTTTCGGGCAAAACTTGTGTATTAGTATTAGTTTTAATACCTTTGCAGTGTTCCAAAACAATCGATTTATGAAAGTATTGAAAGTTAGGGAGGTTGTCAAGCTCCTCGAAAAAGACGGGTGGGTGTTGTCATACTGGCGTGGTGACCACCGCCAGTTCAAGCATCCCGACAAGCCCGGCAAGGTGACCGTGAGAGGGAAACCGAACGAGGACATGGACCAAAACAACCTCAACAGCATTTGGAAACAGGCGGGGTGGCGATAAGGCCACCCCTTTAAAAAGATATGACTATGGAAAAGAAGATTATCAAAGTGAATGTGGAGTGGGCGGAAAAAAATTTCTGCGCTTCGGTGGACGAACAGGTGCCAGGTGCTGTCGTGGTGACCGACAAGACGCTGGACGGGCTGAAGCAGGCTGTGCGTGAAGCAGTCGAGTTCCACGTAGAAGGCATGCTGGCCGACGGCGACGAGGTGTCTGCCTGGCTGGCCGAAGGAAATTATGATTTTGAATGGGTACTGGGCGTATCTGCCCTGTTGCGCAACTGCGGACAGTTTGTTTCGCTGGCTGCCATCGCGCGGGCATCGGGCATCAACGAGCAGCAGCTGAGCCATTATGCCAACGGGCTGAAGCGTCCGCGTCCTGTACAGCGCCAGCGCATCGTGGACGGGCTGCACCGCATCGGGCAGAGCCTTATTTCGGTCGAGTAAATATAACCTGTAAAGCGATGGGAGGTCTCCGAAAGGAGGCCTCTTTTTTTATGTCCTTTTCTCCCGCACCCGCGGGCGTTACCTTTGTGCCAAACAAAGAGTAACGACAATGATCAGCCAAGAGAGTGACGAAATAAAGCTATTGTTTATTCAAGAAGCCCTGGAAAAACATGGTGAATGGCTGTGTAGCATTCTGGTGAAAGCCATCGAGACGAAGAAAATTCGTAGGACGGATGCGCTTTTGGATAGCATATCGTGGGGCCTTTTTGTCAGGAATGGTAATCCAGGCCTGCGCTTCTCGTTCTTCGGATACGGTCGTGCCGTGGATATGGCGGGCTACAAGCGGAATAAGCACGAAGTGGACACCATGCACGACATCTGGGGCATGAAGCGCAACAAGCTGAAGAGGACTTCGAACCGCTGGTACGCCAAGAACATGTACGCAGGCTATTACAAGCTCGTTTCGAAAATCATGTACGGGCTGGGTGAGCAGGAAATCGCACGGTTCAAGGGCATCCTCGAAAATCGTAAGAACGCAACCATATGAGTACAATCAAGAAGAAAATCGGGAACTATTCGTTCGTGGACACGGCGAAAGGCCAGTTCGCGCTGCACATGGACTGGAGTTCGAGCATGAGCCAGTTTTTTAATTTTCGTGCACCGAACTGGGACGATGATCCCGTCAGTGTGGCAGGCGGCATTCGTAACCTGCTGGAGCGCAACAACCTCGGACCGGGCATCCTCGATCGGAAAATCGGTCTGCTCTACGGCCAAGGCCCCGCACTCTACCGCCTGAAGCTGGAGAACAACGAACGCACGCAGGAGTGGGTGGAGGATGATGAGATACAGGAGTGGCTGGAGTCGTGGGACTATCGTCGATACGTGCGTTCGTGCCTCGTGGAATACACGCACATGAACGGAGTGTTCAACAAATACGTCATGGGGCGTGGACGCCGCATCGGGCGCCCTTGGGTGAGCCGCCTGGAGTGCCTGCACAGCGCGGAGTGTCGGTTGGTGTGGCCGGAGAACGACAGCCGACACCTGGAGGACGTGACGCAGTACCTGCTGGGCGACTTCGACTCCTACCGGAGCCAGACGTTCAAGCTCTTCCCGGCCTTCGACAAATGGGAGCCAACGAAGCATGCCGCCGCCGTGAAGTACCACAGCCTGCGGTCGTTCGGGCGCAACATGTACGCCCTGTCGTGCTTCTTCGGGTCCGTTCCCTGGCTGGAGAACGCCAACGATCTGCCGGAGATCATCCGTCATCTGAACGAAAACATGATAGCGGCGGCCTACATGGTGCATACGCCGCAGCAGTATTGGGAAGACAAGCAAGCCATGCTGAGGTCCATGCACGATGAATGGACAGATGATCAGTTGGCCAAAGAGATGGAGAAGCTCAAAGATCAGCTGGTGAATACCATCGCCGACGTGATGGCCGGGCGGGAAAATGCCGGCAAGTTCTTCACCTGTGTGGACTTCATCGACTCCAATGGCAAAGAACAGAGCTGGAAGGTGGAGCCCATCGAGATGAATATCGATAAGTACATCGAAGCACAAGCCAAGATTTCACGCATTGCCGACAGCTCCACGACCAGTGGATTCGGTCTTTCGCCCGCCCTGGCCAATATCATCATCGACGGTAAGAGTGACAGCGGCAGCCAGATGCTTTATGCCTTAAAGATCTTCTACGGTGCCGATACGCAGATAGCCGAAGACATCGTGCTGGAGGCCATCAACGACGCCATCCGCATCAACTTCCCGCAGAAGAAGGGTATCTTCCTGGGATTCTACCGCAAGGCCATCAACAAGGAGGACAACGTGAGCGCCGGCAGCCGGACAACCAACAACCTGTGATAATGGAGATTTGACCATTTAACATTAACCAATTACCATCATGAAAAGTATCAAGGAATCTATCAACCGACGGGAAGCCGAACGGCTGGACTTCCCGGACTGCTGGGAGGAAGTGGCTCCCGAAGAATGGCGCCGGCTGCTGTGGCTGCGCCAGCAGCTGATGGAGCGCAAGGGTATCACCCTCGACGACATCCTGCGCGACTGGTGCGCCTTCGTGCTGCAGAACCGCGGACTGAAGAAGAACAGACCGGAGTTCTGGCTGTTGGTGCGCCGGCTGGCCGGCACGTTAGGCTGGATGTGGAGAACCGAACAGGAAGGTGAACACACCTGGGTGTCGCTCACCTACGACAGCACGGTCAACCTGCTGCCGAAGGTCGGACCGCTGCTGGGCCCGGCCAGTCATGGCGCCGACCTGACGTTCGGCGAGTTCCGCGCGGCCACGGCGGCCATGAACCTCTATGACCGTTCGCACGAGGACAACGACCTGCTGGCCTTGTGCGCCGTACTGTACCGTCCGGCGCAGAAACTGAAGGGCGTGTTCCGGCGGGAGCCGTTCGACGCAGACCGCCTGCCGGTGCTGATGGCGCGGGCCGCCATGATACAGCCCTACCTGCGATGGGGCATCTATGCCTGGTTTGCCTACTTCTGCCAGTATCTATATACAGGTACTTTCCTGATTGACGGGCAAGAGGTGTGCTTTGCACCAGTTTTTGACCGGACGAAGCGCACGGAAGGGAAGCCTGCTGAAGGGTTGGGGCTGAACAGCATCCTTTACAGCGTGGCTTCGAGCGGCGTGTTCGGTACTGCCACCGACACCGACAAACACCAGGCAGACCGCCTGACGAAACAATACAAACATTGAGAAAAGATGAAGCCCCGCGGCGCGCTCGAACGCTACGGGGCTTCGGTGTCAAAAGATAAAGGCAATCCATTGACTAAGCAATGGAAAACGAGCGGATGCGGTCGGCAATGTCCTGCAAGGCGGCGTTGAACGTGGCTTTCTGCTCTTCGTTGAGCGTGTATTGACGTCCTCCGACCTTATTGCCGTTGATGCGCTGGTAGAGCCACGAGGCCGACTTGCCGAAATACTTCTTGGCGATGTAGCTGATGGGAATAAGCTTGTAGTCCTCTTCCTCTATCTGCTGGCGAAGCGTGGCGATGTCTTGCTTCATTTCGTCCACGCCGGACGCAACAAAAGCGCTCAACGCTTCCTGCACCTGCGGTTCGTCCTTACGGGTTTCCAGTTCTTTCAGAATTTCCGAGAAACGGCGGCGGTTCTCCTCTCCCTCTCCGCCTACCAGCGTCTTCAGTTCTTTCAGCAGTTCATTCAAGTTATCCATAATCTTATCTTTTTTTATCCCCTCCCGACGGTCGGGAGGGGGAAGTTATTTTACTTTTCGTTCTGTTGTTTCATCAGTTTGGCGAGGTCATCGAGCATGATGTTCAGTTGCCTCTCCTGTTCTTCCTTGGTGACGGTCAGCAACTTCACTATTTCCAGGTAATCGCTGATGTCTTTCTTCTTTTTCTCAATAGCTTTTTTGATTTCTTCTTTTTCCATCGTTTCCTTTCTTTAATGACGCGGTTATCTTTTGACACCACAAAGATATATAATAAATATATTATAGACAAACTTTCCTATAACTTTTTTCTTATTTCCCTTGCTTTTCCGAAAACTATCCTTACCTTTGCAACGTCTATCATAAATAACAGTCAAATGCAGGACGCGAGCCTGCGAAGAAGCAGGCATTTTTTATGTCCGTGCATATAGTATATACCATTAATATATGGCATCCGTGTACCCCCGTGTACAGGCTTAATGGCCGTACAGCATTTGACTGAATGTGATAGACGACGGGACAGGCACGGGTGCTTTTTATTTATTATGATACACAATTCAGTCATTTCCCCCGCCGCTACGTCTGGCTGCGCCGGAACGTCCGCCCACGAAACGGGCCAGTGTTCATGCACCTTCAGCGGCAATCCCTATGAGGACTTCGCCCGCCTGGGGCTTGACCTTCAGAACTGCCACATCCGCTTCCTGCGCAAACCGAGAAACAACGGTGTCGCCATTACAGGTGTGTTCAACATCAGCGGAACGGTCTTCACTGCCGGAGGCAGGGACTATGCGGAGATGGTTGGCTGCGTCCGGGAACTTTGGCAGGAGAAAAGGGCTTGGTACCGCCAGCGTCGCGAGGAGAAGCGGATGATCTACCTCCAGTCGTGGATAGACCGGCATCCTGACTCATCTACATTACCTTGGTATTTTGTGTATTAAGAAAACTTGGTTACAGGGGTGTCCGCCATGGGCATCCCTTTTTTGTGTCCTTTTTCCAATCTTTCGCAGTCCGTAACTTTGCCTATCATACAAATTGTTAATCATGACCAACATGTTACTGATCAATTCAAGCGAAGAACTCCGCCAGCTGACGGGGAACTACTACGCCAACAACGATTTCTCCAAGGTGGTGGGCGACATCGAACAGGCTACCGAAGAGCTGGCCGAACTGGTGGGCGAACAAGTGATGGAACTGGCAGCCGACGGCACAGATGCAGAGCTGCTGAAGAAGGTGCAGCGCCCCATCGCCATTCTGGCGACCCTGCGACTCTACCGCAAGAACGACCTGAGCCACGAAGACGACGGGCGAAAGTTCAAGGTATCGACCGACGGCACGGACAAACTGCCCTGGGAGTGGCAGCTTGACCGTGACGACGCCATGCACCTGGAGGAATACTACCGGGCGGTGGACGCGCTCATCCGCTACCTGAACAAAACCAACCTGAAGGAGTGGACAGAGAGCGCTACGTATCTTGAAACGAAGAAGCTGATTATCCGCAGCGGTCGGGAGCTGAACCGTTACTTCCCGACCGAGGGAAGCGAACGCCTCTACCTGATGCTGGTGCCCTTCATCCGCGAGGTGCAGACGCGCACCGTGAGCCGTGCTTACGGAGAGAACTGGCCGGAGCTGCTGGGAGAGAAAGGCGACGAAACCGAAGCCCACTACGCCGCCTCGATGGCTGTTGCGTTGCTGGCCATGTCCGCCGCCTTGCGCCGGTTGCCCCTTCGGCTTTTCCCGATGGGCGTAGTCCAGGGCTATCTGGCCGAGAACGGTATGAAGGGCAGTCAGGTTCCGTCGCTGGACGACGTGGGCCGAACCGCCGCATGGATGGCGGGCGACGGCGAACACTGGCTCGACGAGATGAAGCGGGCACGCGACGGATCTGCTCCCGACTACACGCTGCTTCCTGAAAACGACCGACGTAATAAATACATGCGCCTATGAATGTGCTACAACGACCCCGGGAGTACGAGTTCTGCGCCACCATGCAGGACTACATCATCGACACCGATGTCACCATCCGCTTCTCCGTGCAATACGGAGGACGCACCATCCTCGACGAGGACTATGTGCCGGACGGCAACAACCAGGTGCGCATCCGCCGCCTGGGCAAGTTCTGTGCCATGGCCTTGTGGGGCGTGTGGCCCGACGGCGAGCACACCCTTCAGACCACGGCCGCAGGCACCTTTACCTTCCTGATCAACGAGATACAGGACGCGCAGAGCTTCGTCATGTACAGCCGGATGCAGACCAACAAGGCAGGCAACCTGCCGGCGGTTCTCAGCGAAGTGAACCGCAAGGTGACGCATCCATCCGTCACTGAATATGCCAGCGGCGAGCGGCATGCGGGCGGATACATTCTGTACGGTACCGATGCTGAAGGCGCAGAAAAGAATAAGGTAGTGCAGGTTTCCGGCGGTGACAATGCGATGCTGACGGTTGACGTAAGCTACAGCCGGGTGTGCAGCCTGCTCGAGGTGGATGCCCTGCAGAGCTACAAGGTGAATTTCAACGGCGGCACGCTGGAGTTCCTCGTGGATCCGACGCACTACGGCCAGTTGTGGCAGTTCCGTTTCAAAAATGTATATGACATGCCGGAGGTGCTGACTGCCACGGGCGGCCTGACCGTATCGGCTGCCGACGAAAGCGATACGGCGCTGATGTGGGGCGTGGAGCGCAAGTTCGGCGTCAAGGTGACCGACGAATACACGGCCAACAGCGGCGTTATCCTCCTGCAGAGCGACTACCGCCTGTGGCGTGACATGCTGCACGCCCAGGAGGTTCAGGTCAAGGCCGGCGAGAACTGGCTGCCGATAGTGATAACAAACATGAAGTATGATCGTGACTTCCGCCGCTCCACCATGAAGACGGTGGAGTTCAGCTTCCGGCTGGCGGATGACACACAAAGCAATCTGATGGACGTATGATTGATATTGTACAATACCGTGAAATCCTGGCCGAGCTGCGGGAAAAGGTAAACCGAAAGAGTGAAGAACAGATAGAGGGCATCGTGATGGCGGTACGTGAGGGTCACATGGTGAAGAAACTGAAAGACCGCACAGGAATCCAGCTTTGTGCCAATTACCCGGACGCACAGATGAACGGAACCTTCGACAACCACAGCGATCGGAACAAGGTTCTGATTTTCCTGCTGGAGAAAATACCGAGTGGCCAACAGACCGATGAAGCGGAGCTGCAGCACTATGCACGTATCCAGCGCATGATGCGGATATTGCGTGACGCCCTTTTGGAGATGGATGCCTTTTGCGGCGAATTACGCTCCGGCAACGACCTGCTCACAGAGTGGGAATACGACATCTACGGCGGATGGAATGGCTTGAGCATCGGCCTGGACATAGAGGACTTCAACTGACCATTTATCATTAACCATTAACCATTATCCACGTGACCGAATTGATTATCGACGGCACCCATGCCGTACTTCCAAAGGACTTCAGCGTGTCGGTGAAGCGAGAGAACCCGCTGTTCACAAAAAACGGCGAATACACCTACGACATCACACTGCAACTCAGCAATCCGACCAATGCATCGCTTTACGAGCACTTGAACCGCTTGACATCCGTCACCGAGGTGCGGAGCGAGCGGTCGGCGGTACTGATCGCAGACAACCGGGTATATTGCAACGGTACCGAAGTCATCACCGCCTGGACGGACGACACCGTATCCATCCAGATTGCCAGCGGTAACTCCGAACTGAACTACGTCATCGGAGGCGACTTGATGATTTCATTCCTGGACATGAAGGAAACGGTACCGGCTACGGGTGACTACAGCCCGAACGAAAAGACGTATCCCGAAGCGGAATACAACCTGGCACCCGTGTACAGCGATACGGAGAGTCGTGTGCTGAACCAGTGGAATTTCTTCCACGATACGGGTGTCGTTCCGCAATGGATAACCGATGGTGTCTATATCCCACAGCCCTATCTGTGCGCTTATATCCGCGAGGTGCTGCGGGCACTGGGCTATACGCTGACAGAAAACAGCCTCGAGGAGACCGCGTTCAAAGACCTGTACCTGTGCCATACGCAGCATACATCGAAGTGGTGCGAGATGCTGCCGGGTTGGTCGGTGCTCGACTTCCTGGAGCAAATTGAAATCACCTTCAACATGGTTTTTGTCATCGACGCCCGTACTCGCAATGTGCGCCTGCTCTTCCGCAACGAGTTCTTCGCTGGTGTCACCACGCTGCATGTACAGCAGGTGAAAGACGAATACGAGGCCGAAGTGGATGAAGAACCGGACGTGGAAGATGCAGCCGCCAGCGACGTGGCTTACAACCTGGGCAGTGACAGTTTTTGGAAATATGCTTGCCTGACCGATGCCATCCGTCAGGCAGCCAAATACGACACTATCCCCGAGGACTACGAGGCTACGGACATTGACCGCATCTCCCGCTGGTTCCGCGAAGAGGAGCACGCCCGCACGGACACCATCTATACGGATGCCGTGACAGGCAGGCAATTCCTGTACCTGGGTACCGTATTTGACGAAATTGCAAAGTGGCCGGTATATGTGATAGTGGACCAGTTTGCCGGGCTGAAGCGAGATGAAGCGGTGGGCGAAGTGACATCCGAAATCGTACCGGCCTGCCCGGTACAGACGCAGACGCACAAGTATGCTTCGGGGGCAGTGGAGTATTCCTATACCGTATGGGTGCCGTCGCCGGGCGATGTCAGTTCTACGGATGAAGAAAATAGCAGCACTTCGCTGGTTGAT
This sequence comes from uncultured Bacteroides sp., assembly GCF_949298305.1. Taxonomy (GTDB): domain Bacteria; phylum Bacteroidota; class Bacteroidia; order Bacteroidales; family Bacteroidaceae; genus Bacteroides. The sequence continues at coordinate 20,601 of NZ_CASFWU010000096.1, forward strand.
ATGATCGAAAATGGATTGACGGAGACCGAAGACGATTCAACCTCAAAAAGTACGTTGGCTTTGGCATTCTACACCGGAGACATGACGATAGAATACAAAGGTTCAGGTAGCAGTGTTGTTGCTGCGGAACGGGTTCGATATCCGATACCCTACATTGACGAATACGCCATTCTGCCGGTCAGCGGTACCGAACAGCGCCGCCGCTATTACAAGACCAACACTGTCGGAGCTTCACTGCGCCTGCAGAAGCTCGACGAACTATGCTACCAAGGTAACTATGACATCGACTATCGCAATGAAATCACTATCGAGAGCTACGACCCGAATGTTTATGATCCGCGCATGATCTTCGAGATTTCCAACCGCCGTTACGTTTGCAAGGAGATGGAATATACATTGGACGCCAACGGGCGAAAGGGTTCCTGGAAGGGTACTTTCTGTCGCATCAACATCAGCGACACCGAAGCCGATGTCCGATGGATCCTTACAGATGGCAAGTGGCGTGATGGGGGCGTGTGGCTCGACAACGGGCGATGGCTCGACGAATAGACATGTCCTTTTCTACGTATCCGGCTGCACGTACTTTTGTTGCGTCATCAATAGGTAGTATTTATGAGTCTGAAGATAGATAGAGTGCAGCTGGAAATCATCGTTCAGCAGGACAGCGCCCGGCAGAAGATGATTGAGCTGGAGAAAGACATGAAGAATGCCTCCAGCACATTGACCAAACTGAAAAAACAGTTTGGAGAGAATAGTGCGGAATACAAAGCTCAAGCACAGGTCGTAAAAAAGCTGAAGTCTGAATACGACAAACTGTTCGAAGAAATAGGCATCGGAAAACTCAGCTTGAAGGAACTGGGCAACCGCCAGCGGGAGCTGAATGCCATTTTGCTCAATCTCGATCCAAGTCTTCCACAATGGAAGCAGTACAACCAGCAACTCAAAGAGGTTAATGCCCGCATCCGGGAGTTGCGTAACGAATCTAAGGAGCCCCAGTTCTCTATCTCAAAACTGGCTGATGGCTTCAATCGTTATGCAACTATCGGCGCGTCGGTCATCGCTTCACTGACCGGCCTAGCCTTGACAGCTCGCAAGTGTGTCGATGAATATGCGCAAATGGAGGAGGCACAGAGCCAGGTCATCAAATATACCGGCATGACAAAAGAAGAGACCGAGGCTTTGAATGAGTCATTCAAGCAGATGGACACCCGCACGCCGCGCGAAGAACTGAACCGTCTGGCCGGAGAGGCGGGCAAGCTTGGCATCAGCAGCCGCGACCAGGTATTGGAGTTTGTCGAAGCAGCCGACATGATCAACGTCGCACTGGGCGAAGACCTTGGCGAAGATGCCGTGAAGAATATCGGCAAGCTGTCGCAGATGTTCGGTGACGGAAACCGCACGCTGAAAGAAGATATGCTGGCCATCGGTTCAGCCGTGAACCAGGTCGCTCAGAGTTCTTCGGCCTCCGAGCCGTACTTGGTGGAGTTCACGGCTCGCATGGGAGGTGTGGCCAAACAGGCCGACCTGGCCGTGACCGATGTTATGGGCTTCGCTTCCGCCCTCGACCAGAACATGCTGCGCAGCGAGATGGCCAGCACCGCCCTACAAAGTCTAATCCTCAAAATCTATCAGGAACCGGCCAAGTATGCCAAGCTGGCAGGCATGGACGTGCAGGAGTTCGTGAACTTGGTGAACACCGACGTTAACGAAGCCTTGCTTCAGTTCCTCGGCACACTGGGCAAGATGGGAGGAATGGCACAGATGTCACCCATCCTGAAGGAAATGAAACTTTCCGGAGCAGAAGCCGCAGGTGTCATTTCCGCACTGGCCGGAAACATCGACCAGGTTCGCCGAGAACAGGAGAATGCGAACGAGGCATTCATCGATGGAACCAGTATTGTCAATGAATTTGGTGTACAAAACAATACCGTACAGGCCGGACTTGACAAAGCGAAGAAACATTTCAAGGACGTTCGTGTAGAACTTGGCGAACAGCTTTTGCCGGTGATGAAGTACATGGTGACAACGGGCAGTCTGACGGTGAATGGACTCAAAGCGATTGTTTCAATATTAATAGAATATAAAGGAATCATTTTGTCAGCCGCTACCGGAATAGCTGCATACACTGTGGCTACGAATGCAAGCACTATCGCTACAAAAGCCTATACCATAGTGACGAAAGCAGCCACAATAGCAACTAATCTATTCAGCAAGGCTACAAAGGCAAGCCCGTGGGGGCTGGTGATTGCTGGAGTGACGGCAGCAATCTCTTACTTTACTATTTTCCGTGATGAGACAGAGCAGACTACTGATGCATTAAGGAATATGAATGATGAGCTGGAGCGGACAAAAGAGACAATGGACAAAGTTGCGAGCGTAAAATTGTCTGCTGACAACTTTGAATTTTTGACTGACAAACAAAAGCAACAGATGAAGGCAGACGCCAAACAGGCTATCGATGAATTAGACAACCTCATAACACAGGGCATGATTACTAACAAACAATGGTACGAAGCAGAGAAACAAAGCCTACTGAAACAGGCGGGTAGCAATGAAATCTTACAGAAAACGTATCTCAGCGGCCTGGAACATGACCTCAAAGAACGGATGAAGGTAATAGCCGGTTACATTGATGAGAAAAAACGATTGGAAAAAATCGTTGCGATGGTTCCAGACGCTCCAGTTACAGGCATAGATATACAAACCGACCAGTCAGAAGCAGAATCTGCTCTCAAATCACGTTATCAAACCGAACTTAACTTGCTAAAAGAAAAGTATCTGAACCAACAGTTGACCGAAGATCAATATAACAAGGCTCTTTATGATGCGGAAGTTAAATATTTGACTTCGCGTAAGTTGTTGCTCGAGCAATTCGGAAAGGACAGCAGTGAGATACAAGGACAGATTTACGACAAGATGATAGCCGAGGCCAACCGGTTACACGAAGAAACGCAAAAGGTGAATGCTAACCATCAGACAGACTTACTTGAACAGATGGATCTGGAATACCAACAAGAGCAGAGCCGCCTGAAGCAGGCTTATCTCGACGGAGACATTCAAACGCAAGAGGATTATCAAGAACGAATGCTTGAAGCCGAGCGAAGCTACCTGAAGCAGCGACGCGACTTGTTGGCCGCATTCGGTATGGATACATCGGCCGAAGACGGACGACTGCAGGACATGGATCTGAAAGATAAAGAATCCGGCAGAAAGCAGCAGCGTAAGAGCGGTTTTGCTACAATAGCTAGCACGACTGATCTTGACCAACAGTTGAATCTCCTGCAGGCCATGTATGATGCTGATCTAATCAATTATGAGGAATATCAGAACACGAAAACACAGTTGACAGAAGCTGCAAAGAAAAGACGAGAAGAGATAACGAAAACTTCTCTTGACGTTATAGGTCAGGCTGCATCAGCGGCCAGCCAGCTGATGCAAGCCTTGCAAGACGCTGAAATCAGCAAGATTGAGAGCCGTTATGACAAACAGATTGAAGATGCAAAAGCAGCTGGTAAAGATACAACAAAGCTGGAGGAACAAAAGGAAGCGGCTGTTAATGAAGTCAAGAAGAAATATGCAGATAAGCAATTTGCTGCCTCAGTCCTCCAGGTTACTGCTACAACGGCAGTGACAGCGATGGAAGCTTACAAAGCTATGGCCGGCATACCTGTTATTGGTCCTGCACTGGGTGCCGCCGCTGCCGCCGCAGCTTTGGCAGCAGGTGCAGCACAGATAGCTGTGGCCAAACAACAGCGTGACGAGGCCAAAGGACTCAAGTCCGGCGGTTACTCCGACGAATACGTAGATGGTTATACCCGCAAAGGTAATCCAGACGACGTTGCTGGCGTAATCCCTGTGCACAAAAATGAATTTGTGGCCAACCACGAAGCTGTGGCTAATCCTTCAGTAAAGCAGTTCCTCGATGTGTTTGACGTGGCGCAGAAGAAGGGGACCATCCGCATGCTCAACACGACGCAGATCCTGGAACAAGTTCGCACCCGCAGTGGTCGTTACTTCGGCGGATATACTTACGACAATCCAACACGACCATCCACCACGTTCTCCGCAGAACTGGGGCAGATGACTCCGGAACAGCGGCTGCAGGTTATTGCACTCCTGCAGGAGAACAACCGCCTGCTGGCTGTCCTCTGCAACAAGGAGCTGGTAGTCGATCCACGCAAGGTTCGCGACGGTATCAAGCGGGTGGAGACGCTCGAACGTAATGTCAGCCGATGATGTCCTTTTTTAAACGCATGCCCCCATATACTTTTGCGCCATGGATGTATTCACTGCAATAGACAAGATGCGCCGCCTCTCCGAAGAGGGGCAATCGTTCTCCTTCTCGTTCATGAGCTACAGCTACGACCGGAAGAAGAGCGAGGGGATTGTGCAGGTTCGACACGCTCGCCTGCGCAAGCAGAGCCGTAAGGAGCACAACCGGTTCAGCGACTACATGCTGAACTACATCAACCTTGACACGCT
>NZ_CASFWU010000097.1 GCF_949298305.1 uncultured Bacteroides sp.
GGCGCGCATCAGGCGCACGGCCAGCACGTACTGGCGGCCTATGTTGTGCGCCCCCACCCTGACGGGGAAGTTGATGAAGCGCACGGGCACACGGGCACCCGCCGCCAGCAGAGCGAACACCAGCACCGAACTGACTGCCGCCGCCCAGACCTCGCCGGACACACGGCCGCCCTGCTCCCTGTACAGAACGAGCACGGCCACCCAGCCCAGGAGGACGAGAAGCAGCGCCACGCCGTCCAGCACCCAGTCCGCCACAGCAGGGCGATAATGCACATCGGGACAGCCACGTCCCGAGAAGGGACCCATGTTGATGGAAAACGGATTGAAATTCTTGATTCGTATCATATCGGTAAGGAGTTAAAGGAGTTAGAAGAAGTTATCGTCCGCCATAAGCGGACTTCGGGGTTAAAGGCCAATAGTTATCCCGACGGGCACAGAATGGGCATGAGCTTTGGGGCATCCCTGCTCAATCTTCCGTTTCGTTGTCCTCCGCCCGTTTCTTCGCCTTCTTCAGCCGCCCGCTCTTGCGCAAGGCTTCGTTGATAATCCACTGAAGCTGGCCGTTGGTGCTGCGGAACTCGTCGGCAGCCCACTTCTCGATGGCGTCCATCGTGGCGGCATCTACCCGCAGGACAAAACTCTTGGTTGTATTTTCTTTCTTGGTAGCCACTTCAATTCATTGATAGTTAACTGTTTCTTTGGTCTATAACTTTCAGGCAATCAACGTATATCCCTGCCTCGGATGAAGCCGGCGATGTCGTCTGCCACATAGTCGGGGACGGGGACTGCCTTCTGATACTCAAAAGGTGTGGCCTTGCCCTTTCCCTCCTGCAAGAGGTGGTTCAGCGCAGGATAGGACTTGAAGGAGGCGTTCCCCTTCTTCAGCAGCCCCACCCGCCACAAACCGTAGTCCAGCATGGTCACCTGGTAGTCGCGCTCGCCCTGAAGCACCAGCACGGGACACTCCAGCGAGGCGGCGGTGGCAATGGGATTGTAACGCTTCAGGAATTGCCAATACTCTTTCGGGATGTTGAGCGGCAGGGGAATGCTGTCGTTGAAGGCATCCGTACCCAGCCGCTTCACGTTGTCCACTTGCCGCTTCAGCCCGTCCAGCTGCGCCTGGGCCTGCCCGCTCGCGCCCGACAAGGAAGCGATGTACTCCGACTGCTCCAGCAGGGCGTCCTCAAACGGGCGCACCAGCCCCGCCAGGACGATGATGCCTGCCACCTTCCCCGACCGCTCGGCAATGCGCGGTGCCATCATGCCGCCCTGACTATGGCCGAGCACGAAAACGCTGTCCGCCGCCACCTCGGGCAGAGTACGGGCCAGGGCCACCGCTGCCACGGCATCGTCGCCGGTCTCTACATCCATGTCCAGCTTCCTTCCCAGCGGAACGACGTCGGCACCATAGACCCGCGTACGCTTGTCGTAGCGGACAACGGCTATGCCCCGCCGTGCCAACAGCCAGGCCAAGTCACGAAAAGGTTTGTTGGGGCCTATGGTCTCGTCGCGGTCGTTCGGCCCCGACCCGTGTACCAGCACTACGCAGGGCACTTTGCGGCCGTCGGCCACGCGGGGCAGGGTCAGCGTGCCGGGCAGACGGAAGCCGTCAGCACCCACGGTGATGTCACGCTCCTCCATCACACGGTCGTCGAAAGAGACGGCAGGCGCCGCCACCGGCTCGGGGGCGGGCACCACGCGGATGGTGTTCATCCGCCCGTCGGCATCGAAAGCCAGGAGCAGACGCAGGCGGTAACGTTCAAAGACCAGGTCGCGGCAGTAGAGCGTCACGCCCTGCGCCTGTTCCAGCTTCCACGCCCCGGCCTGCTTCAGCGGGCCGAACTGCGCTTCCAGCTGACGCCAGGTGTCGTTGAACACGGCCGGGGAAAGCTGCCGCCGGGCCTCATCGTTCAGCGCCGCATAAATGCTGTCGCCACGCCCGGCCGCCAGGTGTCCATACATACGTTCCGCACGGGCCAGGACGTTGTCCTGCGCCCGGCCTTCCAGGACGCTTCCGCCCAAAAGGAGAAGTAAAGTCCATATCGTAAGTTTCCAGTGATTCATTTTCAAATCCTTGTTTTTAATGGTTCATCTTCAGCCAACGGCTGTAATAATAGTAGTCCAGGTAGTACTTCACCGCGCCGCCCACGAAAGCCAGCGCCACGAGAACCAGACTGCGCAGGCGGAAGCGGTCGGCCCAAAGGGCACCCTCGAAGCCATCCACGGACCACCAAATCAGGTCGAGAACCAGCGTCACCACAGCCACCGCCAGCGCATACACGCCTCCGGTAAAGAGCACGAAGAGCGGCTTGTTGCGCAGGTAGAGGCGGTGCGTCAGGTTGCCCACCACCACGCGCCTCGTCTCCACACGCGGACGGCGGTAGAGGCAAACGCCCCGGACAATGAAGAACACTCCGACCAGTATGAAAGCCGAAATGCCGCAGAGGTTGCCCCAGTCCATCAACTGCCACTGACGGCCGAGTATCCAGGCAAACGCCAGCACGATGAACAGCCCCACCCCGATGCCGGAACCTGCCGTCAGGCGGGTGCTGCACTGATAGACCACTTCACTGCCATGATTGAATGCAGACATAGGTTTTGAAATTTGAGTTTTTGAGTTTTTAAGTTTTTAAGTTGACGAGGGGACGAGTTGACGAGTTAACGAGGGTATGAGGGGTGGCTTGTCAACTTGTTAACTCGTCAACTTGCCTCCTTGTCAACTTGTCTCCTTGTCCCCTCGTCAACTCAAAACTCATCAATGGTTCAGCGTCCCCGTGTTCACCACCGGCTGGGCGGCCTCGTCGGCACAGAGCACCACGAGCAGGTTGCTCACCATGGCGGCCTTCTTCTCCTCGTCCAGCTCCACGATTTCGTCCTTCGACAGTTTGTCCAGCGCCATGTGTACCATGGACACGGCGCCCTCCACAATCTTCTCACGCGCGCTGATGATGGCCGACGCCTGCTGGCGGCGGAGCATCACGGCGGCAATCTCGGGCGCGTAGGCCAGGTAGTTGATGCGGGCTTCCAGCACCTCGATGCCCGCCATGGCCAGGCGCTCGTTCAGCTTCTGCTCCAGCTGTTCGTTGATTTCCTCGCCGCCCGAGCGGAGGGTCAGCTCGCCGTCGGCACCCTCGTTGTCGTCGTAGGCATATTGTCCCGCCACCTGGCGCAACGCGGCGTCGCTCTGTATCTTCACGAAATTCTCGAAGGCGTTCATGCGGTTGGCCACGGCGTTGCCCAGGTTGACGGACTTGCCGTCGCCCGAAGTCGTCCCTGCGCTCGCCATGGTCTGCGAGTCAATCTCAAACATCGCCTTGTACGTGTCCTTCAGCCGCCACACCAGCACCAGGCCGATGAGGATGGGGTTGCCTATCTTGTCGTTCACCTTGATGGGCTCCACGTCGAGGTTGCGCGCGCGGAGAGAGAGTTTCTTGGCCTCCATGAAGGGGTTCACCCAGAAGAAACCCGTCTCACGGAACGTGCCCTTGTACTTGCCGAAGAACACCATGGCCCGCGCCTCGTTGGGCTCCAGCATCATGTAGCCGCAGTTCAGAATAATCCACAGCACCGCCATCACGGCGCCCAGCACATAGAGCAGCGCGCCGCCCGACACAAAGCACCACACCGTGGCGCCTGCCCACACAAACAAAAAGAGGAAAAGGGCCAGAAAGCCGTTCATCCTAAAACCGTTGAAATTCATTTCTTTCGCTTCCATATCGTTTCGAGTTTTTGAGTTTGCAAATCCGGGAGAGACAGGCGGGTCCGGAAACACCCGGAAAACAGCAGGCCCGGCCGCCTGTCCGTTCACGAACTAAGTGATATTATTTTGATATCACAAATATATCAATTAAAACAAACAGCGCAAGCATACGGAGCCATAAAAGCGCCTGTTTTTAAACAAGATTAACAGAACGGAGCGTTTCCGCCCGCATACGGGCGACGAAAGCGGGCGGAAGTGCCCTGCGCAGGCAGAACGGAGAGGGAGCAGGAAGCCGCCCGGAAGGATGCACGCACGGTCTGCGGACGACGCTTGCATGGCCCGTGGACGATGCTTGCATGGTCTGCGGACGACGCTTGCATGGTCCGTGGACAACGCTTGCATGGTCTGAAGACGATGCTTGCACGGTCTGAAGGCAGATTTTCAAGGCCGGAAGCGGCCCTGCGGAGCGGACAGAAAAAAAGCCCGGCCGGAGACATTGTATCTCCGGCCGGGCCAGAATATCCTATCATGTACGCCTTCTCAGGGCAGCCTGCCGGCTCACCGAAGGCTGCACAGGTTTACTTCAGCGCTGCCAAAGCCTCCTTGATGCGACGGATGGCCTCGACGATGTTCTCGTCGCTGGTGGCATAGCTCATGCGGATGCAGTCGGGGGCACCGAAGGAGGCGCCGCCCACGCAAGCCACGTGGCCCACTTCGAGCAGGTACATGGCCAGGTCATCGGAGTTGTTGATGCGGCGGTCGCCGGCAGACTTGCCGAAGAACGAGCTGCACTTGGGGAAGAGGTAGAAGGCGCCCTGGGGCACGTTCACCTCAAAGCCCGGCACTTCCTTGGCCAGCTTGACAATGAGGTCGCGGCGGCACTGGAAAGCCTGGCGCATCTCCTCTACGGGAGCCTGCGTGCCCGTATAGGCAGCCTCGGCGGCCTTCTGGGACACGGAGCAGGGGCCTGAAGTGTACTGGCCCTGCAGCTTGTTGACGCCTTTCACAATCCATTCGGGCCCGGCAATGAAACCGATGCGCCAGCCGGTCATGGCGTAAGCCTTGGACACGCCGTTGACAATGATGGTGCGGTCTTTCATCGAGGGCACCTGGGCGATGCTGTGATGGCGGCCGATGTAGTTGATGTGCTCGTAGATTTCGTCGGCAATGACGTAGACCTGCGGGTGCTTTTCGAGCACGGCGGCCAGCGCGGCCAGCTCTTCGCCGCTATATACGGAGCCCGTGGGGTTGGAGGGCGAGCAGAGTATCAGCGCCTTGGTCTTGGGCGTGATGGCAGCTTCGAGCTGGGCGGGCGTCATCTTGAAGTCCTGCTCGATGCCGGCAGTGACGATGACGGGCTTTCCCTCGGCCAGCTTCACCATTTCGGGGTAGCTCACCCAGTAGGGGGCGGGCACGATGACCTCGTCGCCCGGGTTCACCAGCGCCAGAATGGTGTTGCACACCGACTGCTTGGCACCGTTGGCGCAGGAAATCTGTGCGGCGGTATATTCCAGACCGTTTTCTTTTTTCAGTTTCTCCACAATGGCGTTGCGCAGGGCGGGATAGCCCGGAACGGGAGAGTAGCGGGAGTAGTTGTCGTCAATCGCCTTCTTTGCAGCCTCTTTAATGTGGTCGGGGGTGTTGAAGTCAGGTTCACCGACGCTCAAGTTAATTACGTCCACGCCTTGAGCCTTCAGCTCGGCGCTCTTCTGAGACATAGCCAGTGTCGCGGAGGGCGACAGACTGTTCAAACGATCTGATAATTGATTCATTTTGTTTCTATTTTTAATGGTTGTTAGCTTTCCTACTGCAAAGGAACGGAATTTCTCTGACAAAAGAAAGCAATCGGTCATTTTACTTGTTGAAATGCAGGGTGTGGCCCATGCGCTCCTTCTTGGTGAGCAGGTAGCGCTCGTTGTAGGGGTTGGGCGTGGTCTCGATGGGCACGTTCTCGGTGATTTCCAGTCCGTAGGCTTCCAGCCCTACGCGCTTCACGGGGTTGTTCGTCAGGAGGCGCATCTTGTGCACGCCCAGTTCGCGGAGGATTTGCGCGCCTACGCCGTAATCGCGCTCGTCGGCCAGGTGGCCCAGGCAAATGTTGGCATCCACCGTGTCCATGCCGTCTTCCTGCAGCTTGTAGGCTTTCATCTTCTCCATCAGCCCGATGCCGCGTCCTTCCTGGTTGAGGTAAACGATGACGCCCTTGCCGGCCTTCTCAATCATTTCCATGGCCTTGTGCAGCTGCTCGCCGCAGTCGCAGCGCTTGGAGGAGAAGATGTCGCCCGTGGCACACGAGGAGTGTACGCGCACCAGGATGGGCTCGTCGGCCGCCCAGGTACCCTTGAAGAGGGCTACGTGCTCCAGGCCGTTGGACTTCTGGCGGAAGGCAATGAGGCGGAAGTCGCCGTGCGCGGTGGGCATGTGCACTTCCACGCCTTTCTCCACAATGGACTCCTGCTTCAGGCGGTAGGCGATGAGGTCGTGGATGGAGATGAGCTTCAGGCCGTACTGGTCTGCCATCTGGCGCAGTTCGGGCAGGCGGGCCATGGTGCCGTCGTCGTTCATCACTTCCATCAGTGCACCGGCGGGATAGAGCCCGGCCAGGCGGCACATGTCTATGGTGGCCTCGGTGTGTCCGGCGCGTCGCAAGACACCCTTCTCCTGGGCGTAAAGCGGGTTGATGTGGCCGGGACGGCCGAAGGTGGCGGGAGTGGAAGCGGGGTCGGCCAGGGCCTGAATAGTGGCGGCACGGTCGGCAGCGGACACACCGGTCGTGCAGCCTTCCAGCTTGTCGATGGTCACGGTGAAGGGAGTGCCCAGCACCGAAGTGTTGTCCAGCACCTGGTGCGGCAAATCCAGTTCCTTGCAACGCGACACGGTGATGGGGGCACAGAGCACGCCACGGGCGTGTTTCAGCATGAAGTTCACCTTCTCGGGCGTAATCTTCTCTGCGGCAATGATGAGGTCGCCCTCGTTCTCGCGGTCTTCGTCGTCCACTACAATGACAAAGTTGCCGGCCTTGAACTCTTCAATGGCCTCTTCTATGGTATTCAGCATTACTTTTTCCATATCCTGTCAGGTTATTTTTGTTGGTTCTTGTTCATGGTCTCTATGATGTATATCACATCGTTGTTGGTCTTGATGATGCGCTCCACGTCCTTCTCCAGCCGCAGGCGGAAGGCCCAGATGCGGAAATAGAAGAACAGGCCCACGGGGAACACGACGCCGCAGAGGATGTTGAGCCAGTAGATGCGGAAGGGGCGTACATGGGCGTGGACGGATATCACGGGATAGTTGTTCAGCGCAGTGAGCAGGCTGACGGAGCGTGTGTTTGACATTTCCTCTATCAGCGCCTCCAGACGGTCGTTGATGCCCACCATCACCTCATCGCGCGTAGCGGAGCCCATCCAGAGCTTGAAGTAGTTGGGAGCCTGTTTCAGCCTCTTCTGCTGCGCGTACGTGCGGCACTCTTCGGAAAGTTGCTGCAAGCGGCCGGGCAGAGTGGCGTAGTCGGGGTCGTGAATGATGACCTCCTTGCGGAAAAGATGGCGGCGGCTGCGTATGCCGACCAGTTTCTTGAAGAAGTTGATGTAGGCATCGGCATTGAGCACCACGGAGTCATTGTTGGACTTGTAGGTAAGAAAGGCTCCCAGCGGGGCCAGAATGGCCGTACTGGTCCACATGCCCATCCAGACAATCCACTTGCCGTCGCGGGCCATCTTGAAACCCGTATTGTTGATGATGTAATAGACAATGAAGAGGAGCACCGACACCACCACAGGCATACCCAGTCCGCCCTTGCGGATGATGCCTCCCAGCGGGGCGCCGATGAACAGGAAGATGAGACAAGCCAGGGAGAGCGTAAGCTTCTCGTGCCAGGCGGTCATGTGGCGGCGCAGGCTGGTTTCGGTCTGTGCGATGCTGAAGCTTTTGAAACTCCAGTCGCTGGCCGCACTCTCGGCACGGCTCACAGCCGTATTCAGCACTTTCTGCTTCTGCGCCAGGGTGCTTACTTCCAGCAGACTGTCTATGTCATAGTCCTCTATCCGCGCTTCTTCCATCCGTACCGTATCTCTGGAAGTCAGGTTGGCCGCTACCTGATAGGGGCCTTTCATGGCTTCGTTGAAGTAGGCCCGGCCCACACTGTCATTCTGTAACTTCATGGAATCTATATCCGCCTGCAGAGTCTTCATGTTCTTGCTGCTGGGCGCGTTGCTCATGATTCCTTCGTCGGCCATATTGAAGTCTGAGTCAAACTCTATGATGGCATGCTTCTCACGGAAACTTTCCCGGCGGTAGGGCACGTTCTTCTGGCTCATGTTCTGCGACTTCAGGTTCTCAAACTGTTCGCCGCTGTAAAGGTGCAGGTAGAGGTGCTGCTTGTCGGCCGTCATTTCCAGACGGGCGGAGTCCGCCTTAATAATCTGGGCGTTTTCAAAGCCCTTCTCAAAGTTATAGATAAGTACGTCGTAGAGCATGCCCGTCTTGCGGTCCTTGTGCTTCACGTACAGGTTGTAGCCGTCTATTTCGTCGTAGAACACGCTCTCAGGGATGTCCAGTTCGGGAGATTTCTGCTTCATGGATATGACCAGCGTACCCAACTTGGCCTGGGCCTTTGGCCCGACAACATTCTGGAAGTAGAAAGAAACACAGCAGATGAAGCCGATGAACACAATGAGCGGGCGCATGATGCGCAACAGGGGAATGCCCGCCGCCTTCATGGCCAGCAACTCGAAGCGCTCGCCGAAATTGCCGAAAGTGATGAGCGCCGCCAGCAGGATGGCCAGCGGCAGCGATATGGGCACCAAAGTCAGGCCCGAATAGAAGAAGAACTGAGCCAGCACGCTCATTTCAAGCCCCTTTCCTACCAGTTCGTCCACATAGCGCCACAGGAACTGCATCATGAAGATGAAAAGGCAGATGAAGAAAGTGCCCGCGAAGAGAAGGCCGAAACTCTTCAATATAAATATATCTAACTTTTTTATGCGCAGCATTTTACTTGTATCATGCAATGGAGACGCAAAAGTAGCACAAAAAAGGGAGTAGAGGAAATTTTTCCATGAAAGTTAACTAAAATCCGCACGTTCTGCGCAGTGTCTCCACCTGCGACTCCCACAATTCGCGCAAATCGCCCACTTCGTCAGCGGCGGCAAAATCGGTTATTTCCAGCACAAAGTCGTTCGTCAGTTCGCTGTTCGTCATTTTCAGTTCAAAATATTCGCGTGGACTTTCATTGTCCAGCCAGCGGAAACGGATGAACGAATACGAACGCATGGCAATGATTTCCGCGCTGCGCTTCTCCGTTTTTCCCCAATAAAATGTCACTGTCCGGTCGTCCGAGTCCACCTTGTCCGCAAACCAGCCCTCCAGACCGGTAGGGGTACTTATGGCGGACCAGAGTATGCTTTTAGAAGTTGCATTCAAAAGATATTCCAAATGTACTTTCTTTCTTTCCATAATCCTTCCGTATTTTCTAAATGTGCCGCCAAATTAACTACTTTTTTCCAATAAGAAAAAATAATTTGGCAGAAATTCCGTCTGCGGAACACGGGCGCCGCTGCTTGCACCCGGATTTCGGGGATGCAATTTCCTGACGGAGGAAATAAAAGGCGCCATCCATGTACCCGGCATGCCCTGCGCAACAACCCATTATCACCGGACGGCAACGTAAGGGTTGGAAAAACCGACGCAGGCCACATCCGGCCCTGTCACTCATACTTCCACCTCCTCCTGACGGTACTTGCCGACCGGCAAACGGCACTTACACGACGGAAACGCCACTCAAACGCCGTCATTCCCCACCCCTTGAGAGCCTCCAGAGGGCGATATTTGCTCTTTTTTAGCCCATCAGGCAAGAAAAAGAAGCAAAAGTTTTGCCAGTTCAAAGAAATGCTCTATATTTGCACCCGCAATCGAGAAACGATGGCGGGATAGCTCAGCTGGTTAGAGCGCATGATTCATAATCATGAGGTCCCCGGTTCAATCCCGGGTCCCGCTACACCGAAAGAATGAGACTGTTGAGTGGCTTCCACACTTGGCGGTCTTTTTTATTTCTCCCCCAAATCATCCAGCCTCCCCGAAAAGAAAACTTTCTTTTTTTTGCAGCAGAGAAAACGAAAAAGGGAATGCACCGCAGGTAGCGGCGAATTCCCTTTTTCCCTTGTATATTGCGGAGAGAACGAGATTCGAACTCGTGATACCCTTTAGGGGTATACACGCTTTCCAGGCGTGCCTCTTCAACCACTCGAGCATCTCTCCTTTCTGTTTCGGCGCGCAAAGTTAACAGAAGTTTCCGGATTTTCCAAATTCTGACGGACAAAGTTTTCGTTGTATCGGAATACGTAAATCAGTCCGCATTCTTCCAGAACACCGAGCTCCTCCACTCCTTACAGAGATTCATCAAAGACCTTGCATGAGCCTGAGTACCCTTTTTCCATTTTTGTACCCATCTTCTCCTGTCACAAAATAGAAAGTCATAGTGGTTGCAAATTCACAATGGCAATAATACCAATCAACGTAAGTATTCGGTAAACTACAGGTATTGAACCTTTATATACAATAATAGCGACTGTCACTATAAACCTAATAGTTGCAGTCGCTATTCTTTTGTTGAACCTATATGTTGCAGTCAGTCAGCAGTGTTTTCCGGATTCCTCCCCTTGTTTTATCAGTACACTTTCCGGATGTTGCATCTTCCATTTGTGCGGGAGCAGTTCCAGCAGTTCCTCATGAGTCGCCTTCTTGTGATAGGGCATTCTGGCAATGACATCATTCAGATAATCCCTTGGGTTTACATCATGTGCCTTACAGGTGGCCAGCA
>NZ_CASFWU010000098.1 GCF_949298305.1 uncultured Bacteroides sp.
AGTGTATGGTCGGTATCCTTTTCACAAAGGCATTGGCTTAACTCCTTAACTTCTTTACTCCTTAACTACAATCGATTAATAAACTTGCGAAACTTAAGTTATATTGCATTCATTGCGGTATGCTGACGGTCACCGTCGTGCCCTGTCCCGGCCGGCTGCGGAGGCCGACGGTGCCCTGGTGGGCCTCTACCAGCAGCTTCACGTAGCTCAGGCCGAGGCCGATGCCGGGCACCGAGCGGTCGGGCAGGCTGGCGCTGCGGTAGAACTTGTCGAACACGCGGGTCTGCTCGTGGAGGGGGATGCCGATGCCGTTGTCCGCCACCGTGAGGGTGAGGCGATGGTCGGCCAGCGTGCAGCCGACGGCGATGCGGACCGAGGGGCCCGAGTACTTCACCGCGTTCTCCAGCAGGTTGCCCAGTATGTTGGCCAGGTGCATGGGGTCGGCCCTGACCTCCAGCGGTCGGTCGAGGCGGGTCTCGAAGGTGACGGACTTATGGTCGGGGATGTGCTGCAGGCGGATGAGCTTCTCCACCACGGGGTAGAGGTCGAAGGTGCGGATGCAGAGCGGGGTGCGGCGGTCGTCGGCCCGGGTCATGTCGCGCAGCTTGCTCAGGTAGGCCGACAGATTGTCCACTTCGGCTATGGAGTCGCCCACCACCTTGTCCGTAGTGGGCCTGTCGTTGCGCAGGGTGGGGTCGCCCAGATAGGCCAGACACATCTTCAGCGTCTGCACGGGCCGTTTCAGCTCGTGAATCATGGTGTTGACAAAGTTGCGCCGCAGTTCGTCCACCCGCCGCTGCTTCAGGATGGTCTTTATCTGGAAGAGCAGGCAGACGCCCAGCACGGCTATCATCAGCAGGCTGCCCGCCAGCTGGCCGCCCATGCGGAGCAGCAGCACGTGGCGGGGGATGCGGAGGTCAATCTCGACCAGCTGCCGCTTCAGGGGATTGTAGGGATAGACGACGTGCGCCGTAGGACGTAGCAGGGAGTGGTTGTGGCGCAGCGTCGGTTCCCACAGGTAGACGCTGTCGGCGGCGGTGGTGGCCAGGCGGGTGACGAAGGGGACACCCGGCAGCGTGGCGGTCAGTACGGAGTCGAACTGCCGGAGGCGGAAGGGGTGGGTCACTTCCAGCCGCATCAGGTCCGCCAGGTACATCATGTTGAGGCGTTCGTAGAGCGTCTTGCTGCCGTGCAGGGTGACCGAGTCCGTACAGAGCACTGTGCTGTCTGCCGGCAGGCCGGAGAGGTCCACCCCCGTCTTGCCGGACTGCGGCTGCTTGCTGCCCGGCACCGTGTCCGCCGGCTCTGCCCCCATCCGCTGCACCAGGTAGATGCGGGTGCTCTCCTGCCTCGTCAGCGAATCGGTCTGTTCCTCCCAGTTGACGTTGGTGTTGTACCACTTCACCTCCTTCTGCTCGCCCATGTGCCGGGGTTCCTGCCAGCGCAGTTCGTTGTAGGCCTTTGCGGCTTCGGACACCTGCCGCAGCACCTCGTGCCCGTATTCCTCGTTGGTATAGTGGTAGTGGCTCCACAGCCAGTAGCCCTGCCCCGCGCCGATGAGCAGCATGGAGGCCAGGGACAGCAGCCAGATGATTTTGATGCGTCGTTCCATATTCGGGTGTTTTCTCCGGCGGCAAAGATAAGCCTTTCGGCCGCACAGTAAGTTCGCGCGAGGCCGATATTTCCGCCGCCGTAATATCTCAGTAATAACTTTCCGCCCCCGTTTCCGGCCCCTCCGCCTATCTTCGCGACAGGAAAACGAACCCTATGTCTCACTCAAAAACTTCTACCGACATGAAAACCAGACACTCACTGCTCCTCGTCCTGTGCCTTGCCGCCGCGGCCGCACAGGCACAGATGAACATCAAGATTTCCACCGGACGCACCTTCCGCCAGGACACCATCGACCGCAAGGTGCTGACCGTGCAGTACGACATGGAGGCCCTGACCGACCTCGCCCACCCCGGCACGCCCCTGAAGGAGACGATGAGGCTGGACATCGGGCAGCGCTCGTCGCGCTTCTACAGCTACACCGCCTACCTGGCCGACTCGGTACTTGCCGCCGACGCCGCCAACGGCGCCTCCATGGAGCTCATGGCCCGGCACGCCGAGCAGTATCGGAGCCAGTGGAGCGAGCAGACCTTCAAGCGCTACCCCGCAGGACGGGTGACCACGCTGGACGAACTGGCGGGCGACATCAGCCGCCTGCGTTGCGAGGAGCCGGAGGAACTGCCCCGCTGGACGCTGACGGCCGACACGCTGACCCTGCTGGGCTATCGCTGCACCCGCGCCACGGCCAGCTTCAAAGGGCGGCAGTGGTCGGCCTGGTTTGCGCCGGACATTGCCGTCAGCGAAGGACCCTGGAAACTCTGCGGCCTGCCGGGCCTGATACTGCGGGCCGAGGACGCTGAGGGCCACTACCGCTTCACGGCCAACGGCATGGAGCAGAGCTGCGGCGCGGAGCCCATCGTCTTCGGCGGCAGGGACTACGAGCCCGTCAGCCGCAAGCAGTACAACAAGATGCAGGAGCGCTTTGCCGCCGACCCCGTAGGCTTCATCACGGGGAGCATGCCCAACGTGAAGGTCTCCATCCGGGACGAGCACGGCAACGCCACCAAAAATCCCAAAGACACCCCCTATAACCCCATCGAACGCTGACCCTCCCGCCGCTCCGGCCCGGCACCGGCGCCGCTTCTGCCGGGCCTGGTCGCCGCCTTTGCCCGCCCAAGGTAGCACCTTTGGCTGCCCAAGGTCGTACCTTTGCCTGAAATGAAAGCCTTTTATCCATAAATTAAAAGGCTTTTAATTGATAATTAAAAGGCTTTCATTTATCCATTAAAAGGCTTTTAATTTTCAGAAGAAAGCCTTTTAACTGAGGCAAAGGTAGCGCGTCGGCCTGCCAGAGGCAGCACTTCGGGCAGGCTGAGGCAGGCCCTCGGCCCTGCTGGGGCGGGGCAGGAGGGGGGTGGCAGCGTCTGTCCGTTCAGCTTACATCCCATGAAGACACTTCTATTCTCTCTCACTCTGACACTGGCGCTCGGCCTCGCGCGGCCGTTGCGGGCACAGGACGTGCTCCGCGGCCGCGTGACCGACGCCGAAACTTCCCGCCCGCTGGAGGCGGTGATGGTGAGCGTCGTGCGCGGCGGCATCACCGTGGACTATGCCCTGACCGACGCCGACGGCCGCTACTCCCTGCCCTGGCGCTACGAGGGGACGTTGCAGGTCTGCGCCTCGCTGCTGGGCTACGGGCGGCAGGCGCGCGACGCCGGCCGGCCCGGCCTCCTGGACTTCGCCCTGCGCCCCGAGAGCATCGTGCTGCGCGAGGTGGAGATACGCCCCGGACGCATCTCGACTCGCCGCGACACCGTGCGCTACCGCCTGGCCGACTTCCTCACCGACAAGGACACGCACGTCCGCGACGTGCTGAAGCGCCTGCCGGGCATTGACGTGGAGGACAACGGCACCATCACCTATCAGGGCCGCCCCATCGACCACTTCCTCGTGGAGGGCATGGATGTGACGGGCGGACGCTACAACCAGGTGAGCAACAACCTGGACGCAAGGGCGGTGAAGTCGGCCGAGCTGATGGAGAACTACCAGTCCGTCCGCGCCCTGAAGGGGCAGCTCAGCTCCGGGCAGGTGGCCCTGAACCTGCGGCTGGACGAGCACGCCCGCGACCAGTGGTTCCTCAGCCTGGAGGCGGGCGGGGGAGTGACGCAGGAGGACGACGGGCGGCCCGCCCCGCTGTGGGACGGCGCCTTGAGCGCCCTGCAACTGGGCCCCGGGCGGCAGAGCATCCTGGCCCTGAAGAGCAACAACACCGGCCGCGACCTGGGCAGCGAGCAGGTGCGCCTGACGGACGACGCCCTTCCCGCCAGCCCGCTGCCGGCCTTGCTGGCCCAGCCCGCGGTGAGCACCCCGCTGGACACCCGCCGCCTGCTGTTCAACCAAACCTGGACGGCCAACGCCAACCGCATGCTGCGACGCAGCGACGAACGCACCCTGCGCCTGCAAGCGGACTATACGCGCAACCGGACGGACCGCCACAGCGGCTTCACGCAGGCCTTCTATACGGCGGCCGACACCGTGAGCCTGGCCGAGGAGTCGCACTACCGCCTGGTGTCCGACGCCCTTCATGCCGAGCTGGCCTACGAGGACAACGGCGCGGAACGCTACCTCGCCAACCGCTTCGGCCTGGAGGCGGAGCGCAGCCGGGGCCGCTCGGACGAGCTGGGGCAGACCGTCGTCACCGGACGCCTGGCGGCTTACAACCACCTGGGCTGGCTGAAGAACCGCGACGGACGGACGTGGGAGCTGGCTTCGGACGTGCGCCTGTCCGTGCTCCCCTCCGGCCTGCGCCTTGCCTCCGGGCGCGACGACTACACCCTGCGCAGCCTCTACACCGAACACGCCGCCCGCTACCTGCGCCGCCACAACGGCCTCACCCGCAGCCTCCGGGCGGGCCTCACCGCCGAGTGGGCCGCCTGCCGGATGGAGACGCCCGCCGACGCCCTGGCCTACGACGCCTCCAGCCTGGCCGCCCACGCGGAGCCGCAGTTGGAGTGGGAGCGGGGAGGGCTGCTGCTCTCGGCCACGGCGCCCGTCCGTTGGACGCGCTACTTCGGCGCGGGCCGCTCATACCTATTATATAGTCCCCGTCTCTACCTGCGCTACCGGCACGACTATCACTGGAAGTTCTCGCTCTACGGCTCCCTGGCCCGCGAGGCAGGCCATGCGCTCGACCTCTGCCCCTACGTGCGCCGCACCGACTACCGCACGCTGACCTCCACCGCCGGGCTGATGCCCCTGCGCACCACCGTCAGCGGGCAGCTCTATGCCGAGTATAAGAACACGGTGCAGGAGTTCTTCGCCACGCTCACCCTGACCTATAGCCGCGGCTTCCACTCCACCCTCGCCGAGCAGTATGTCTCGGCCGACACGCTGGCCACCGTCCGCCGCGCGCAGGCCAACTCGACGGACACCTGGACGCTGGCCTCCTCGCTCTCCAAGGGCGTCTTTGACTGGCGGCTGAAGGTGTCTCTCGACCTGGAGCTGACCAGCCATCGGGGGTGGCAGCTCATCCGCACCGCCCTGCCTCCCGAACCCGCCACGTTGCAGGACTTTCGCTACGATTGTCTCACAGCCACTCCTAAACTGACCTGGGCGCCTGTCCCGTGCCTGGAGGCCGCCTATCACGCCACGCTGACGTACAGCTCCACCCGCCTGGGCGGTTCGTCCGGCCTGCAGCCCCTGACGGACTTGGTGCAGCGGTTGAGCCTCAGTGTCACCTTCGGACGGGTGGAGGTGCGGGCCGGTGGCGAACATTATTGCAACGCGCTGGCCGACGGCCGGCACCTGAACATATTGCTGGCCGACGTTTCGGCCGTGTGGCGTCACGACCGCTGGCGGGTGGAGGCTGGCGTGACCAACCTGTTCGACCGGACCCTGTATGCCGGCACTGCCTACACCGCCGTGCAGAGCCGTACCGACTGGCTCCGCATCCGTCCGCGCGAGCTGGCGGCCAAAGTGTCCTTTCAGTTCTGAATCGTGGCGGCTTGCGGGTGAGGGGAGCTTGTGGGAGGAATGAATGCTGACTGTCGGGCGCCCGGCGGACGGCTGTCTTGAAGGCTTGCGGGCGGTTTGCAGGCGTCGGATGTGACAAACCTGTGACAGCTTCTTCCCCTGCCGGGCGGTGGTGCAAGTCGATTTTTGCTGCGTTAAAAATAAATAATTGTGCGTATTGCATTGATTAATCAAAAGTTATTCGTATCTTTGCACCCCGAAAAACTGTATAGTTCTGAAATTTAATACAACAATATAATAACTAAAAACAATTAAAATGCCTACAATTCAGCAATTAGTAAGAAAAGGACGCCAGGTGCTGGTAGACAAGAGCAAGTCTCCCGCCTTGGATTCATGTCCTCAAAGACGTGGCGTTTGCGTGAGAGTGTACACAACCACTCCGAAGAAACCGAATTCAGCTATGCGTAAGGTAGCTCGTGTGCGTTTGACCAACGGTAAGGAAGTTAACTCCTACATTCCGGGTGAAGGTCACAATTTGCAGGAACACTCCATCGTACTGGTACGTGGCGGTCGTGTAAAGGACCTTCCGGGTGTACGTTATCACATCGTACGTGGTACTCTGGATACCGCAGGTGTGGCAGGCCGTACGCAAAGACGTTCCAAATACGGTGCCAAGCGTCCGAAACCGGGTCAGGCAGCTCCCGCTAAGAAGAAATAAGCTGACCTAATTGGAAAACAGTAAAATTAAAAGTAATAACAACTTACGTTTTAGTTTATTGGAATGCTAAAGGTTGAGTAAATCCTCCGGTGGGAGGGTTGAAGAAGACAGAAATAGACAACCAAGAACGAAAAACATTATTTTTTCAGACAAATGAGAAAAGCAAAACCTAAAAAACGCGTCATCCTGCCGGATCCCGTTTTTAATGATGTGAAAGTTTCTAAGTTCGTAAATCACCTGATGTACGACGGCAAGAAGAACATATCTTATGAAATCTTCTACGCAGCCCTGGAAACAGTGAAGAACAAGATGCAGAACGAAGAGAAGTCCGCTCTTGAAATTTGGAAAAAGGCTTTGGATAATGTAACCCCGCAGGTTGAAGTGAAGTCCCGTCGTGTAGGCGGTGCTACTTTCCAGGTTCCGACAGAAATCCGTCCCGACCGCAAGGAGTCAATCTCCATGAAGAATCTGATTATTTTTGCCCGCAAGCGTGGCGGCAAGTCAATGGCTGACAAGCTGGCTGCCGAAATCATGGACGCTTACAACGAGCAAGGCGGTGCCTTCAAGCGTAAGGAGGATATGCACAGAATGGCTGAGGCTAACCGTGCTTTCGCTCACTTCCGTTTCTAATGTGATCGTAACCTGTTCAAGATAAAAACCTAAAGCAAGGATTTAAAAATGGCAAAGCAAGATTTACATTTGACGCGTAACATCGGTATCATGGCCCACATCGATGCTGGTAAGACTACAACCTCAGAACGTATTTTGTTCTATACGGGTCTGACTCACAAGATTGGTGAAGTGCATGATGGTGCGGCTACGATGGACTGGATGGAGCAGGAGCAGGAACGTGGTATCACGATTACTTCCGCCGCTACCACTACCCGTTGGAAATATGC
Source organism: uncultured Bacteroides sp. (assembly GCF_949298305.1). Classification (GTDB taxonomy): domain Bacteria; phylum Bacteroidota; class Bacteroidia; order Bacteroidales; family Bacteroidaceae; genus Bacteroides. The sequence continues at coordinate 7,141 of NZ_CASFWU010000098.1, forward strand.
AGGCAATACTTATAAGATTAACTTGATTGATACTCCGGGACACGTTGACTTCACTGCCGAAGTAGAACGTTCACTGCGTGTGCTGGACGGTGCCGTTGCTGCCTACTGTGCAGTGGGTGGCGTTGAGCCCCAATCTGAGACCGTATGGCGTCAGGCTGACAAATATAACGTTCCTCGTATCGGTTATGTAAACAAGATGGACCGTTCGGGTGCCGACTTCTTTGAAGTGGTTCGCCAGATGAAGGACGTGCTGGGCGCCAATCCGTGTCCGGTAGTCATTCCTATCGGTGCCGAAGAGAACTTCAAGGGCGTAGTTGACCTGATTAAGATGAAGGCTATCCTGTGGCACGATGAGACCATGGGCGCTGACTACGACATCGAGGACATCCCCGCTAATCTGGTGGATGAAGCCGAAGAATGGCGTGGCAAGATGCTGGAAACAGTAGCCGAATACGACGACGCTTTGATGGAGAAGTTCTTCGACGATCCTTCTACCATCACCGAAGAGGAAATCCTCCGCGGTCTGCGTGCAGCTACCTTGAAGATGGACATCGTGCCGATGTTGTGCGGTTCTTCATTCAAGAACAAGGGCGTTCAGACACTGCTCGACTACGTTTGCGCATTCCTGCCTTCTCCGCTGGATACTCCGAACATCGTGGGTACCAACCCCGAGACTGGCGCTGAGGAAGACCGCAAGCCGAGCGAAGACGAGAAGACTTCTGCATTGGCGTTCAAGATTGCTACTGACCCCTATGTAGGCCGTCTGACTTTCTTCCGCGTATACTCCGGTAAAGTTGAAGCCGGTTCTTATATCTACAACAGCCGTTCCGGCAAGAAGGAACGTGTGTCTCGTCTGTTCCAGATGCACTCCAACAAGCAGAATCCTGTGGAAGTCGTATCGGCCGGTGATATCGGTGCCGGTGTAGGTTTCAAGGATATCCGCACAGGTGATACGCTCTGCGACGAAGATGCTCCGATTGTACTGGAGTCTATGGACTTCCCCGATCCCGTTATCGGTATCGCCGTTGAACCGAAGACCCAGAAGGATATGGACAAGCTGTCCAACGGTCTGGCCAAGCTGGCAGAAGAAGACCCGACGTTCACCGTTCGTACCGACGAGCAGACTGGTCAGACAGTTATCTCCGGTATGGGTGAGCTCCACTTGGATATCATCATCGACCGTCTGAAACGTGAGTTCAAGGTAGAATGTAACCAGGGTAAGCCCCAGGTTAACTACAAGGAAGCCATCACGAAGACTGTCAACCTCCGCGAGGTTTACAAGAAACAGTCCGGTGGTCGTGGTAAGTTTGCCGATATCATCGTAAACGTAGGCCCGATTGATGAGGACTACAAGGAAGGCGGATTGCAGTTTGTTAACGAGGTTACCGGTGGTAACATTCCTAAGGAATTTATCCCCTCTGTACAGAAGGGCTTCCAGACAGCCATGAAGAATGGTGTGTTGGCAGGCTTCCCAATGGACAGCATGAAGGTGACTCTGCTCGACGGTTCTTTCCACCCTGTAGACTCTGACCAGCTTTCATTCGAAATCTGTGCCATCCAGGCTTACAAGAACGCATGTTCTAAGGCAGGTCCTGTGCTGATGGAGCCCATCATGAAGCTGGAGGTTGTTACTCCGGAAGAAAACATGGGTGACGTTATCGGCGACTTGAACAAGCGTCGTGGCCAGGTAGAAGGTATGGAGTCCAGCCGTTCGGGTGCTCGCATCGTGAAGGCTATGGTTCCCCTGGCAGAAATGTTCGGCTATGTAACCGCTCTGCGTACGATTACTTCTGGCCGTGCCACTTCTTCCATGACCTATTCTCACCACGCTCAGGTATCCACTTCAATTGCCAAGGCAGTTCTTGAGGAAGTGAAGGGACGCACTGACTTACTCTAAAATAAAAGAAATCCGCAGGCTAGCGAATGACTCTTAGCCTGCGGAATTTCCACTATATAATCAATCATAAATTAACCCAAAGTAATGAGTCAAAAAATTAGAATCAAATTGAAATCTTACGACCACAACTTGGTGGACAAGTCTGCTGAGAAGATTGTAAGAACGGTGAAGACAACGGGCGCCATCGTTAGCGGTCCTATTCCTCTCCCTACGCACAAGCGTATCTTTACCGTAAACCGTTCGACTTTCGTTAACAAGAAGTCTCGTGAACAGTTCGAACTCTCTTCTTACAAGAGACTGATTGACATCTACAGCTCTACGGCTAAGACAGTCGACGCTCTGATGAAGTTGGAGTTGCCCAGCGGTGTGGAAGTAGAAATTAAAGTGTAAGTATTAAATTTTAAGAGAAATGCCAGGATTATTAGGAAAAAAAATCGGAATGACATCCGTTTTCAGTGCCGAGGGTAAGAATGTACCATGCACTGTTATCGAAGCAGGTCCTTGTGCTATGCAGCTGTTCAGCTGGGCTTCCAGGACAAGAAGGAGAAGCACACTACAAAGCCTTTGATGGGACACTTCAAAAAGGCTGGAGTAACACCCAAGAAACACTTGGCCGAGTTCAAAGAATTTGAGACTGAATTGAATTTGGGTGACACTGTAACAGTCGAACTGTTCAACGGTGCCGAGTTCGTTGATGTTATCGGAACTTCCAAAGGTAAAGGTTTTCAAGGTGTTGTTAAACGTCATGGTTTCGGTGGTGTAGGCCAGACTACTCACGGTCAGCACAACCGCGCCCGCAAGCCGGGTTCTATCGGTGCTTGTTCTTATCCTGCAAAGGTGTTCAAGGGCATGCGCATGGGCGGCCAGCTTGGTGGCGACAGAGTGACTGTACAAAACCTGCAAGTATTAAAAGTAATCGCGGAGCACAATCTCCTTTTGATTAAGGGTTCTGTTCCTGGTTGCAAAGGTTCAATCGTAATAATTGAGAAATAATGGAAGTTAACGTATATAACATTAAAGGTGAAGACACTGGGAGAAAGATTACGTTAAACGAGTCTATCTTCGGAATTGAGCCCAACGACCACGCTATCTACTTGGACGTTGAAATCAGTGGTTCAACCCGTAAAATCGGTCGTCAGAAAGGTGGTGGCGGTGCACGTCGTGGTGACATGAACTCGCCTGTGCTGATTGGTGGTGGTCGTGTATTCGGCCCGAAACCGAGAGATTATTACTTCAAACTGAACAAGAAGGTAAAGGCTTTGGCCCGTAAGTCTGCTTTGTCTTACAAGGCTCAGGAGAATGCCATCATCGTAGTGGAAGACTTCTCTTTTGAGGCTCCAAAGACTAAAGATTTTGTTGCTTTGACAAAAAATCTTAAAGTTTCTGACAAAAAGCTACTTATGATTTTACCGGAATCAAATAAAAACGTATATTTGTCAGCTCGTAACGTGAAAGGCGCAAACGTGCAGACTATCTCAGGGTTAAATACTTACAGAGTATTGGACGCTGGGGTTGTTGTGCTTACTGAAGGTGCTGTTTCAGCAATTGACAATATCTTAATGTAAATAGGAGGCTTAGATAATGGGAATTATTATTAAACCGTTAGTGACAGAGAAGATGACCGCAGTAACCGATAAGATGAACAATCGCTTCGGTTTTGTTGTGCGTCCTGACGCTAATAAACTGGAAATTAAGAAAGAAGTTGAAGCCCTTTACAACGTTACCGTAGTTGATGTGAACACGATAAAGTATGCCGGCAAGAACAAAAGCCGTTATACGAGATCTGGTATCATTAACGGACGTACGAACGCATACAAGAAAGCAATCGTTACATTGAAGGAAGGCGATACTATTGATTTTTATAGCAATATTTAATAGAAATGGCAGTACGTAAATTTAAGCCCACAACACCGGGGCAAAGACATAAAATTATTGGTACCTTCGAGGAAATTACTGCACGGGTACCAGAAAAGTCTCTTGTATTTGGTAAGAAATCTTCAGGTGGTCGTAACAACGAAGGTAAGATGACCATGCGCTACATTGGTGGCGGTCATAAGAAGGTTATCCGTATCGTAGACTTCAAGAGAAATAAAGACGGTGTGCCTGCAGTGGTTAAAACGATTGAATACGATCCGAACCGTTCGGCTCGTATCGCTTTGCTGTTTTATGCAGATGGCGAGAAGAGATATATCATTGCTCCCAACGGATTGCAAGTCGGTGCGACTTTGATGTCCGGTGAAAATGCAGCTCCTGAAATCGGAAATGCACTTCCTCTTCAGAATATACCGGTCGGTACTGTAATTCATAACATTGAATTGCGTCCGGGCCAAGGTGCAGCTTTGGTTCGTTCGGCTGGTAATTTTGCTCAATTGACTTCAAGAGAAGGCAAGTATTGCGTAATCAAATTGCCCTCAGGTGAAGTTAGACAAATTCTTAGTACTTGTAAGGCTACTATCGGTAGCGTAGGTAACTCTGACCACGGATTGGAAAGCTCCGGTAAGGCCGGACGTTCTCGCTGGTTGGGTCGTCGTCCGCGCAACCGTGGTGTCGTTATGAACCCGGTTGATCACCCGATGGGTGGTGGTGAAGGCCGCGCTTCCGGAGGACATCCGAGATCTCGCAAGGGATTGTATGCTAAGGGTCTCAAGACTAGAGCTCCGAAGAAGCAGTCATCTAAGTATATTATTGAGAGAAGAAAGAAGTAATCTGATTAATTGAATAAACTATGAGTCGTTCATTAAAAAAAGGTCCGTATATTAACGTTAAGCTTGAAAAGAAAATTCTTGCCATGAATGAGTCGGGCAAGAAAGTGGTAGTTAAGACTTGGGCCAGAGCTTCAATGATTTCACCTGATTTCGTAGGTCATACCGTTGCAGTTCACAATGGAAATAAATTCATTCCTGTTTATGTTACAGAGAACATGGTAGGACACAAGTTGGGCGAATTTGCTCCAACTCGTACGTTCAGAGGACATGCTGGTAACAAGAAAAAATAAAAACGGGATTTAAATAATAAAGTAATAATATAATGGGAGCAAGAAAAAAAATATCGGCTGAAAAGAGAAAAGAAGCCCTTAAGACCATGTATTTTGCAAAATTGCAAAATGTTCCTACTTCCCCCCGTAAAATGCGTCTCGTGGCTGACATGATTCGCGGGATGGAAGTGAACAGAGCGCTCGGCGTTTTGAAGTTCTCTTCTAAAGAGGCTGCTGCGAGAGTGGAAAAATTGTTGCGCTCTGCAATTGCTAACTGGGAGCAGAAAAACGAACGTAAGGCTGAAAGCGGCGAGCTGTTCGTAACCAAGATTTTTGTTGATGGTGGTGCTACGCTGAAAAGAATGCGTCCGGCTCCGCAGGGTAGAGGTTACAGAATTCGTAAGCGTTCAAATCATGTGACGTTGTTCGTTGGTTCTAAAAGTAATAACGAAGATCAAAATTAAGGTAAATGGGACAAAAAGTTAATCCAATAAGCAACCGTTTGGGAATTATCAGAGGTTGGGATTCCAATTGGTATGGTGGAAAGAATTACGGCGACTCTTTGCTGGAAGATAGCAAAATCCGTAAATATTTGAACGCCCGTCTTGCCAAGGCAAGCGTATCAAGAATTGTAATCGAACGCACGCTGAAACTCGTGACTATTACCGTTTGTACTGCACGTCCGGGAATCATTATCGGTAAGGGTGGCCAGGAAGTTGACAAGTTGAAAGAGGAGTTGAAGAAGGTTACCGACAAGGATATCCAGATTAATATCTTCGAAGTGAAGAAACCGGAACTTGACGCTGTTATCGTGGCTAATAACATCGCTCGTCAGGTTGAGGGTAAGATTGCTTATCGTCGTGCTATCAAGATGGCTATCGCCAATACCATGCGTATGGGCGCTGAAGGCATCAAGATTCAGATTTCTGGTCGTCTGAACGGTGCGGAAATGGCACGTTCTGAAATGTATAAGGAAGGTAGAACCCCGTTGCACACTTTCAGAGCAGATATTGACTATTGTCATACCGAAGCGTTGACAAAGGTCGGTCTTCTCGGAATTAAGGTTTGGATTTGTAGAGGTGAAGTTTATGGTAAGAGAGAATTGGCTCCGAACTTTACGCAAAGCAAGGAAAGTGGTCGCGGCAGCAACAGCGGCAGCAATGGCGGCAAGAACTTCAAAAGAAAGAAAAATAATCGTTAACGAATTTGATTTTTAGGAATTATGTTACAACCGAAAAAAACAAAATTCAGAAGACAACAGAAAGGCCGTCAGAAAGGCAATGCCCAAAGAGGAAACCAGTTGGCTTTCGGATCTTTTGGTATCAAGGCCTTGGAGACGAAGTGGATTACAGGCCGTCAGATTGAAGCTGCTCGTATTGCAGTGACAAGATATATGCAACGTCAAGGACAAATTTGGATTCGTATCTTCCCCGATAAACCTATCACGAGAAAGCCTGCTGATGTACGTATGGGTAAAGGTAAAGGTAGCCCCGAAGGCTTTGTGGCTCCTGTAACTCCGGGTAGAATTATTATCGAAGCCGAAGGTGTTCCTTATGAAATCGCAAAAGAGGCTTTGCGCCTGGCAGCACAGAAGCTTCCTATCACAACCAAATTTGTGGTAAGACGTGATTATGATATTCAAAATCAAAATGCGTAAAGAGTATGAAAATAGCAGAAATTAAAGAAATGTCTACCGCAGACTTGAAGGAAAGATTGGAGACGGAAGTAGTTAACTACGACCAGATGATTTTGAATCATTCTATTTCTCCTTTGGACAATCCTGCTCAGATCAAACAATTACGCAGGACAATCGCGCGTATGAAAACTGAATTACGCCAAAGAGAACTTAACAATAAATGATGAGCTCGATGGAAGCAAGAAATTTAAGAAAAGAAAGAACTGGGGTTGTGCTGAGCAATAAGATGGAGAAAACCATTACTGTAGCTGCCAAGTTTAAGGAAAAACACCCCATATATGGTAAGTTCGTCAGCAAGACGAAGAAATACCATGCTCATGATGAAAAGAATGAGTGCAATGTCGGTGATACCGTTCGTATCATGGAAACTCGTCCTTTGAGCAAGACCAAGAGATGGAGATTAGTGGAAATAATTGAAAGAGCTAAGTAATTATGATACAAGCAGAATCCAGACTGACAGTATGTGACAACAGTGGAGCTAAGGAAGCTCTCTGTATCCGCGTTTTGGGCGGTACAGGTCGTCGCTATGCTTCTGTAGGGGATGTGATTGTCGTTTCTGTAAAGAGCGTCATCCCTTCAAGTGATATTAAAAAAGGTGCAGTGTCTAAGGCTTTGATTGTACGTACTAAGAAGGAAATCCGTCGTGCGGATGGTTCTTATATACGTTTTGATGACAATGCTTGCGTGCTGTTGAACAACGCTGGCGAAATTAGAGGTAGTCGTATTTTCGGCCCTGTAGCCCGTGAACTTCGTGCTGCAAATATGAAGGTCGTTTCACTCGCTCCTGAAGTACTTTAATTTTGTAAAAGATTTAAGTAATGAGTAAATTACATATTAAGAAAGGCGATACAGTTTACGTTAATGCCGGCGATGACAAAGGTAAGACTGGTCGTGTATTGAAGGTTCTTGTTGATAAAAACCGCGCTATTGTAGAAGGTATCAACATGGTGTCCAAGAGCACAAAACCGAATGCAAAGAACCCTCAGGGTGGTATCGTGAAGCAGGAAGCTTCTATCCACTTGTCAAACTTGAATCCGGTGGATCCTAAGACTGGGAAACCGACACGTATTGGTAGAAGAGAAAGTACAGATTCCAATGGGAAGAAGACTTTAGTGCGTTATTCTAAAAAATCAGGAGAGGAGATTAAGTAATGAGTAATACTGCCAGCCTTAAGAAAGAATATGCAGAGCGTATTGCCCCTGCATTGAAATCACAGTTCCAGTATTCTTCTGCCATGCAGATTCCCGTACTTAAGAAGATTGTTATCAATCAAGGTTTGGGTATGGCTGTTGCTGATAAGAAGATTATTGAAGTGGCAATTAGTGAAATGACTGCCATCACAGGTCAGAAAGCCGTGGCAACCGTTTCTCGTAAAGATATCGCAAACTTTAAGTTGCGTAAGAAAATGCCGATTGGCGTAATGGTGACATTGCGTCGTGAGAGAATGTACGAATTCTTGGAGAAGTTGGTCCGCGTTGCTCTGCCCCGTATCCGTGACTTCAAAGGAATTGAAAGCAAGTTCGATGGTAAGGGTAACTATACCCTTGGTATTCAGGAGCAAATCATTTTCCCTGAAATTAATATCGATAGTATAACAAGAATTCTCGGAATGAATATTACCTTTGTAACCTCTGCGCAGACAGATGAAGAAGGTTATGCTTTGTTGAAAGAATTCGGTTTACCGTTTAAAAACGCTAAAAAAGATTGATGATATGGCAAAGGAATCAATGAAAGCTCGTGAAGTGAGACGTGCTAAATTGGTAGCTAAATATGCTGCTAAGAGAGCTGCGTTGAAGCAAATCGTTAGAACAGGTGACCCTGCCGACGCTTATGAGGCTGCTCAGAAGTTGCAGGATCTTCCGAAGAATTCTAATCCGATCCGCTTGCACAACCGCTGCAAGTTGACGGGCCGTCCGAAAGGATATATCCGTCAGTTCGGTATTTCCAGAATCCAGTTCCGCGAGATGGCTTCCAATGGTCTTATTCCGGGCGTGAAAAAGGCAAGCTGGTAAATTTATTGTTTTAAATATTGTCAGGGTAGTCCTGATTAATTTAATTTATTTTATATGACTGATCCAATAGCAGATTATTTGACGAGGTTGCGGAATGCTATTCAAGCTAAGCACAGAGTAGTTGAAGTTCCGGCTTCTAATTTGAAAAAAGAAATCACTAAGATTCTTTTTGAGAAAGGCTACATTCTTAACTATAAGTTTGTAGAAGATGGTCCCCAAGGCACAATCAAGGTTGCTTTGAAGTATGATCCGGTTAACAAAGTTAATGCTATTAAGAAACTGGAAAGAATCTCTTCTCCGGGTATGCGTAAATACACTGGTTATAAGGACATGCCGTGCGTTATTAATGGTTTGGGTATTGCTATAATATCTACTTCCAAGGGTGTAATGACCAATAAGGAAGCCGCTGAGCTGAAAATCGGTGGTGAGGTTTTGTGTTATGTATATTAATTAGGAGGAAATAGCAATGTCAAGAATAGGAAAATTACCCATTAGTATTCCCGCCGGAGTGACTGTCACTCTGAAGGATGATGTGGTTACCGTAAAGGGACCCAAAGGCGAAATGAGCCAGTATGTTAATCCTGCTATCAATGTTGCCATCGAAGATGGTTATGTCGTTTTGACTGAAAATGAAAATGCTATGTTGGATAATCCCAAGCAGAAACATGCTTTCCACGGCCTGTATCGTGCTTTGGTTCACAACATGGTTGTTGGTGTTTCTGAAGGATATAAGAAAGAACTGGAATTGGTCGGCGTAGGTTATCGTGCTTCCAATCAGGGAAATATCATAGAGTTGGCTTTGGGCTATACTCACAGTATCTTTATTCAGTTGCCGCCTGAGGTAAAAGTAGAAACCAAGTCTGAGAGAAATAAAAACCCTCTCATTATCCTGGAATCTTGCGACAAGCAGCTGTTAGGTCAAGTTTGTTCTAAAATACGTTCTTTCCGTAAGCCTGAACCGTATAAGGGTAAAGGTGTTAAGTTTGTTGGCGAAGAGATTCGTAGAAAGTCTGGTAAGTCAGCCGGTGCTAAATAATCTTTTAAATTGATAGTATTATGACAACAAAAATAGAAAGACGAATTAAGATCAAATATAGAGTACGCAACAAGGTGTCCGGTACGGCTGAATGTCCGCGTATGAGTGTGTTTAGAAGTAACAAGCAGATTTATGTTCAAATCATTGATGATTTGTCGGGCAAGACTTTGGCTGCTGCTTCATCATTGGGCATGACTGAAAAGATGCCGAAGAAGGAACAGGCTGCGAAGGTTGGTGAACTGATTGCCAAGAAAGCTCAGGAAGCCGGTATTACGACTGTCGTTTTTGACCGTAATGGTTACTTGTATCACGGGAGAGTTAAAGAAGTAGCTGATGCTGCACGTAACGGTGGACTTAAATTTTAATCATTATGGCAGGACTTAATAATAGAGTTAAGATTTCAAACGATATAGAACTGAAAGATAGACTTTAGTTTCTCTGCTATTGTAGTAGTAGGAAATGAAGAGGGCGTCATCGGTTGGGGTCTTGGTAAAGCTGGTGAAGTAACAGCTGCAATTGCGAAAGGTGTTGAAGCTGCTAAGAAGAACTTGACGAAGGTTCCTGTTCTGAAAGGTACTGTTCCCCACGAACAATCTGCCAAGTTTGGTGGTGCTGAGGTATTCATCAAGCCTGCTTCTCACGGTACGGGTGTTGTTGCTGGTGGTGCCATGCGTGCAGTACTGGAAAGTGTTGGTGTGACAGACGTTTTGGCTAAGTCGAAAGGTTCTTCAAACCCGCACAATCTGGTTAAGGCTACAATCCTGGCTTTGAGCGAAATGCGTGATGCTCGTATGGTAGCTCAGAATAGAGGAATCAGCATTGAAAAAGTATTTAGAGGATAAGGAGGGAAGATTATGTCGACTATAAAGATCAAACAAGTTAAGAGTAGAATTGGTGCTCCTGCCGATCAGAAGAAAACGCTCGATGCACTGGGCCTTCATAAGCTGAATCGTGTCGTTGAGCACGAATGCACTCCTTCAATTCTTGGAATGGTGGATAAGGTTAAGCACTTGGTTGCCATTGTTAAGTAATTATTTGTTGAATATAAAACGAATTACAATATGAACTTAAGTAATTTAAAACCTGCAGAGGGATCTACTAAGACTAGAAAGAGAATCGGACGTGGTCCGGGTTCCGGTTTGGGTGGTACCTCTACCAGAGGTCATAAAGGAGCTAAGTCAAGATCTGGATATTCTAAGAAGATTGGTTTTGAAGGTGGTCAGATGCCTCTTCAACGTCGTGTTCCTAAGTTTGGCTTTAAGAATATCAACCGTGTAGAGTATAAAGCTATTAACTTGGATACAATCCAGAAGCTGGCTGAAGCCAAGAATTTGCAGGTAGTTGGTGTTAATGATTTCATCGCTGCCGGCTTTATCTCCTCAAACCAATTGGTGAAGGTGTTAGGTAATGGAACTTTGACTGCTAAGTTGGATGTTCAGGCACATGCATTCTCCAAGAGTGCTGCTGCTGCCATCGAAGCTGCTGGTGGTCAAGTGGTAAAACTCTAATTCGATGAGAAAAGCTATTGAAACATTAAAGAATATATGGAAAATTGAGGATCTGAGACAACGGATCCTCATTACCATATTGTTCGTGGCGATTTACCGTTTCGGTTCTTATGTGGTATTGCCGGGTATTAATCCGTCAATGCTTTCTCAATTGCACGAACAGACAAGCGAAGGCCTTTTAGCTTTGTTGAACATGTTTTCCGGAGGTGCATTTTCCAATGCCTCTATTTTCGCATTGGGAATCATGCCTTACATCTCCGCCTCCATTGTAATCCAGTTGTTGGGTATTGCGGTTCCGTATTTCCAGAAACTGCAGCGTGAAGGTGAGAGTGGACGTAGAAAGATGAATCAGTACACTCGTTGGTTGACTGTATTTATTCTTTTGTTTCAGGCTCCCTCCTATTTGCTGAACCTTAGAATGCAGGCTGGTCCTTCCTTGAATGCTTCATTAGATTGGACTCTGTTTACAATTACTTCTACCATCATTCTGGCGGCAGGAAGTATGTTTATTTTGTGGCTTGGTGAGAGAATTACAGACAAAGGTATAGGTAATGGTATCTCGTTGATTATCATGGTAGGTATTATTGCTCGTTTGCCTCAATCTTTATTCCAGGAGTTGATTTCCCGCATGAGTGACAAGACGGGTGGTTTGGTGATGTTCTTGATTGAACTTGTCGTTTTGCTTGTGGTTATAGCTTTTGCAATTTTATTGGTTCAAGGTACTCGGAAAATTCCCGTACAATATGCCAAGAAGATTGTCGGTAACAAGCAATATGGCGGAGCCAGACAGTATATTCCTTTGAAAGTGAATGCTGCGAATGTGATGCCTATCATTTTTGCTCAGGCTATCATGTTCATCCCTATTACTTTTGTAGGCTTCTCGAATATTAATAATGCAAGTGGATTTGTTCAGGCATTGACGGATCATACGAGTTTTTGGTATAATTTGATTTTTGCAATATTGATTATACTCTTTACGTATTTTTATACTGCAATTACCATTAACCCCACTCAGATGGCCGAGGATATGAAGAGAAACAACGGCTTTATACCGGGTATCAAGCCTGGTAAACAGACAGCAGAGTATATCGATGTGATTATGTCCCGTATCACTTTGCCTGGCTCTTTCTTCCTCGCCTTGGTTGCCATTATGCCTGCATTTGCTGGAATATTCGGCGTGAAGGCTGAATTCGCTCAATTCTTCGGCGGTACATCTTTGTTGATTCTTGTGGGTGTAGTTCTTGATACCTTGCAGCAAGTTGAGAGTCATTTGTTGATGAGACATTATGACGGCTTGTTGAAGTCTGGACGCATCAAGGGTCGCAGTGGAGTTGCTGCATATTAATCTTTTAGTTGGGATGATATTTCTTAAAACTGAAGATGAGATAGAGTTACTTCGGCAGAGCAATCTCCTTGTGGGAAAGACTTTGGCTGAGATAGCCAAGATAATCAAGCCCGGAGTGACTACAAAGGAACTGGATAAGGTAGCTGAAGAGTTCATTAGAGATAATGGTGCTGTTCCTACCTTTAAAGGTTTCCCTAATCCGAATGGCAATCCATTCCCTGCCTCAGTTTGTACTTCGGTAAATGAGCAGGTGGTGCATGGTATTCCAGGTGAAGTCGTGCTGAAGGATGGTGATATCGTTTCTGTTGACTGCGGCACTTATATGAATGGTTTTTGTGGCGATTCTGCCTATACTTTCTGTGTGGGTGAGGTTGATGAAGAAGTTCGTAGACTATTGAAAGTCACAAAAGAGGCCTTGTATATAGGTATTGAGAATGCGGTACAAGGAAAACGTTTAGGTGATATCGGTTATGCTATCCAACAACACTGCGAGGCTAACAACTATGGGGTAGTCCGTGAGTTTGTAGGTCATGGCATTGGCAAGGAGATGCATGAAGATCCTCAAGTACCCAATTATGGGAAACGTGGTTATGGCTCTTTGTTGAAGAATGGTTTGTGTATTGCCATCGAACCGATGATAACCTTGGGAGACCGTCACGTAGTTATGGAGAGAGACGGATGGACAGTACGGACGAAAGACCGTAAGTGTGCCGCTCATTTTGAGCATACAATAGCTGTCAGGGCTGGTAAGGCTGATATATTGTCATCTTTCCAGTTTATAGAAGAAGTATTGGGTGAACAAGCAATTTAAAGAATTTATATGGCGAAGCAATCTGCGATAGAACAAGATGGAGTTATAGTTGAAGCATTGTCTAATGCAATGTTTCGTGTTGAATTAGAAAACGGGCATGAAATTACTGCACATATTTCCGGTAAGATGCGGATGCATTACATCAAAATTCTGCCGGGTGATAAGGTCAGGGTGGAAATGTCTCCTTACGACTTGTCGAAAGGAAGAATTGTATTTAGATATAAATAAATTAAGATATGAAAGTAAGAGCATCCTTAAAAAAACGTACGCCAGAGTGTAAGATCGTTAGACGTAATGGCCGTTTGTATGTTATTAACAAGAAAAATCCTAAGTATAAACAACGTCAAGGATAATATTATTATTTTTGCAAAAAAAATAATTTAGTATATGGCTATAAGAATAGTTGGTGTCGATTTGCCTCAGAACAAAAGAGGTGAAATTGCGTTGACCTATATTTATGGAATAGGTCGTAGTAGTTCAGCAAAGATTTTGGACAAAGCAGGTGTTGATAAAGACCTGAAGGTAAAGGACTGGACGGATGATCAGGCTGCCAAGATTCGTGAGATCATTGGTGCTGAGTATAAGGTGGAAGGTGACCTCCGCTCTGAAGTTCAATTGAACATTAAGCGTTTGATGGATATCGGTTGTTACCGTGGTGTACGTCATCGTATCGGCCTTCCTGTAAGAGGCCAGAGCACAAAGAACAACGCTCGTACTCGTAAGGGAAGAAAGAAAACCGTTGCTAATAAGAAAAAAGCTACTAAATAATAATTGTTGATATGGCAAAAAAAACAGTTGCAGCAAAAAAGAGAAATGTGAAGGTAGATGCCAATGGACAGTTGCACGTTCATTCATCTTTCAACAACATTATTGTTTCTCTGGCAAATAGCGAAGGTCAGATTATTTCTTGGTCTTCAGCCGGAAAAATGGGATTTAGAGGTTCCAAGAAGAACACTCCGTATGCAGCTCAGATGGCTGCCCAGGACTGTGCCAAAGTGGCATACGATCTTGGCTTAAGAAAGGTAAAGGCCTATGTGAAAGGTCCGGGAAACGGACGTGAGTCTGCCATCAGAACCGTTCACGGCGCAGGTATTGAGGTTACCGAAATTATTGACGTAACTCCGCTTCCGCACAATGGTTGTCGTCCTCCGAAAAGACGTAGAGTTTAAGATTTACCTTTAATAATAGTGTAACTTGATTTTGTTTTTGGATTGTATTTTTTCTTCTCTACAATCGCGGCTGCAACAAATTGAGTTCATGAATAAACAATTTAATAATTAGAGAAATGGCTAGATATACTGGACCAAAATCAAGAATAGCCCGTAAATTCGGGGAAGGTATCTTTGGAGCAGATAAAGTTTTGTCTAAGAAGAATTATCCTCCTGGACAGCACGGTAATTCAAGAAAAAGAAAAACTTCTGAATATGGAGTCCAACTCCGTGAGAAGCAGAAAGCCAAATATACTTATGGAGTTCTGGAAAAACAATTCCGTAATCTGTTTGAGAAGGCCGCTACTGCTAAGGGTATTACCGGTGAGGTATTGCTTCAATTGCTCGAAGGCCGTTTGGACAATGTCGTTTATCGTTTGGGTATTGCTCCTTCTCGTGCTGCTGCCCGTCAGTTGGTAAGCCACAAGCATATTACTGTTGACGGTGAAGTAGTCAATATTCCTTCTTATGCTGTTAAGCCCGGACAGTTGGTTGGCGTTCGTGAGAAATCCAAGTCTTTGGAGGTTATTGTAAACTCTTTGGCTGGCGTTAATCACAGCAAATATCCTTGGCTGGAGTGGGATGAGAACCTGAAAGTTGGCAAGATGTTGCATGTACCTGAAAGAGCCGACATCCCTGAAAACATTAAAGAGCATTTGATCGTAGAATTGTATTCTAAATAATAATTAATTTCATGGCGATATTAGCATTTCAAAAACCTGATAAAGTATTAATGTTGG
>NZ_CASFWU010000099.1 GCF_949298305.1 uncultured Bacteroides sp.
GTGTTGGTACGGTTGCCCAAACCGATTTCCTGTGCAATCTGAGTTGCGTTGATGTAGTAAACGGTGATGTTGTTCTGTGCGAAATATTTCTTCACCTTGTTCGGCAGGTTCTTTGCCAGTTCTTCGCCTTCCCAGATGGTGTTGAGCAGGAACGAACCGTTCTTACGCAGACCGCGGGTTACGTCGTACATGTGCAGGTAAGCCTGTACGTGGCAAGCTACGAAGTTAGGTGTATTTACCAGGTAAGTGGAGCGGATGGGGCTGTCACCGAAACGCAGGTGAGAGCAGGTGAAACCGCCGGACTTCTTGGAGTCGTAAGAGAAGTATGCTTGACAGTGCTTGTCGGTGTTGTCACCGATAATCTTTACGGAGTTCTTGTTGGCACCTACTGTACCGTCGGCACCCAGACCGTAGAACTTGGCCTCGAACATACCTTCGCCACCTACTGCGATTTCAGCTTCCTGAGGCAGAGAAGTGAAGGTAACGTCGTCTACGATACCGATCGTGAAGTGGTTCTTCGGAGTCGGCAATGACAGGTTGTCGTAAACGGCAAAGATTTGTGCCGGAGTGGTATCTTTCGAACCCAGACCGTAACGTCCGCCAACGATAAGCGGAGCATTTTCCTGTCCGTAGAAGCAGTCTTTAACATCCATATAAAGCGGTTCGCCGTTGGCACCCGGTTCCTTGGTACGGTCGAGTACGGCAATGCGCTTGGCAGTCTTGGGCACAGCAGCCAGGAAGTGCTTGGCAGAGAACGGACGATAGAGGTGAACAGCTACCAAACCTACTTTCTCGCCTTTGGCGCGCAGATAGTCGATTACTTCGCGGATAGCTTCGGTTACCGAACCCATAGCGATGATGACGCGGTCGGCTTCGGGATCGCCGTAGTAGTCGAACAGACCGTAGTTGCGGCCGGTGATTTCGCTGATTTTCTTCATATAGTCTTCTACGATGGCAGGAACTGCTTCATAGAAGTTGTTGCAGGATTCACGGTGTTGGAAGAAGTGGTCGGGGTTTTCAGCCATACCGCGTGCTACCGGAGTCATGGGGTTCATGGCGCGGCTGCGGAATTCGGCCAAAGCTTCCTGGTCAATCAGCGGAGCGAGGTCTTCGTTGTCCAGCTTCTCAATCTTCTGGATTTCGTGTGATGTACGGAAACCGTCGAAGAAGTTGATGAACGGAACGCGAGCCTTCAGCGTGGACAGGTGAGCTACACCTGCGAGGTCCATCACTTCCTGTACAGAGCCTTCGGCCAGCATGGCAAATCCTGTCTGGCGGCAAGACATAACATCCTGATGGTCGCCGAAGATACACAGAGCGTGGCTGGCGAGTGTACGTGCCGATACGTGGAATACGCAGGGCAGGTTTTCACCGGCAATCTTGTACATGTTGGGGATCATCAGCAGCAGACCTTGTGAAGCGGTGTAGGTGGTAGTCAGCGCACCTGCCTGCAGTGAGCCGTGTACGGCACCGGCAGCACCGGCTTCCGACTGCATTTCCTGTACCAGTACTGTCTCGCCGAAGATGTTCTTGCGGCCTGCGGCAGCCCATTCGTCCACGTGTTCAGCCATGGTGGATGATGGAGTGATGGGGTAGATAGCAGCTACCTCGGAGAACATGTACGAGATGTGTGCAGCGGCTTCGTTACCATCACAAGTGATGAATTTTTTCTGTTTAGTCATAACTAAAAATGAATTTATTAAGTAAAAAAACGATTCTCAGTCTTTATTATAGTATTAATATAAGAAACCAAACAGCCAAAGCGGTATTTGGTTTTCGCGGCCTATCTCCATTTTATGCTGGGCGTAGGTTATTCCCGGGTGGTTCTTGACCTTGGTGCCTTCGCAACAAATTTTGAAAGGCATGACATCGTCTACCAGAAACGATATGTTCTTGTCTCCTTTGTTCACCTTGTGGTCCTTCCACATTGTGTTGACAAAGAAAGTGTCCAGAATATCCTGTTCTTCAACCTTGACGGGGTAAATGGAATACATCAGGTTGGGGTTGTGCATCATTATCTTGGATGGCTTCTTGGGGAATTCTTCTCCTTTGGGATATACCATGTTGATAAGGCGCGCGTCTGCCAGATACTTGATGTAGTTCATTACCGTGGCGCGGGATGTCTGAATGTCGTTGGCCAACTGGCTCACGTTAGGAGCTTTGGGGCCGTCAACAGCCAACAAATATAGTAATTTTTTTATCTTTGAAAGATATTTCAGCTCAATTTGTTTGATAAGCAGAATGTCTACCTCGACCATCATGTTCATGGTCTTGAGCAGATTCTCCGAAAAGTTCCTTTTCTCGAGGAAAAAGGGATAAAAACCGTGGTGCAGGTAATCCTGGAAGTACTCCAGCGGATGGACTTTGGAAAGGATGCCTTTGGCTATCTGTTCATGGTTGCTCAGGATTTCCTCCAGCGTATAGGCGTGGAATTTCATGCCCGTCTGCAGGTTCAGGAACTCGCGGAAGGAAAAACCCCGCAAGTTGTAACTCTTAACGACATCGCGCAGTTCGAGGTTCTCTTCCTTCAACCGCATGACGGACGAGCCGGTGAAGACAATCTTCAGGTTGGGGAAGCGGTCGTAACACAGACGCAGTTCCTTGCTCCAATCAGGATACTTGAATACCTGGTCAATGAGCAGCACTTTGCCGCCCCTACGTTGGAACTCATCGGCAAAATGGACAATGCTGTGCCCCGAGAAGTAGAAGTTGTTCATGTTGATGAACAGGCAGGAACGGTCGGTGCCGAATTTTTCTTTGGCATATTGCAGCAGGAAAGTGGTTTTGCCGACCCCCCGTGTGCCCTTGATGCCAATGAGGCGGTCGCTCCAGTCAATCTCGTCCATGAGATCGCGGCGGACAGGGGCGTTCGTGTGCTCTACAAGGTAGGCGTGTGTGCGGTAAAATGCTTCCATGCTTTATTTTCGATTTTCAGGGGACAAATATACGGCTTTTTTGTATATTTGCAAAGTGGAGATAGCAAAATATATTAATAAATCAACAGACGGATTATGAAACTCTATGTTTTTAACCCTGATACCGATATGGCTTTGGCCGACAATCAGGAGAATTATTTGCCTGCCGCTCCGATACGCCGCATGGCGGAAGATTTGGCCTTGTTACCTTCCTGGTATGCACAACCGGGTAGTCTGGTACTTGCCCCTTCGGCCTATAACACCGATTTCTTGCAGCAGATGCGGCAACTCTTTTCATTGCCTGTGCAATTGGTGGTAGAGCAGGAGTTGCCCAACTATGCCGATGTGCAGGTGATGCCTTGGGGCTGGAATCCGGCTCTGCGCAGACGGATGCTGAAAGGAGGCATACTGGAGCGCAGGTTGCCTTCTATGGCTGAACTGGAGGCTTTCCGCCGTTACTCTTCGCGCACGCAGACTTCTTTCTTCTATTTGATTTTCAAAAATATGCAGCTGGAGCATACTTGTGGGTGCAATTTTGTGATAGATGAAGAGCACATGCAACTGCTGGTTGAGGGGAAACTGAAAGAGTTGGAGGGGGGCTATCTGCTGAAGGCCGGCTGGTCGGGTAGCGGGAAGGGCTTGCGCTGGTGCCGCCAGGGGATGAGCAAGGCTACGGAAGACTGGTGTCGGAAAGAACTGGAGCAGCATGGATACTTTATGGCAGAACCTATCTGCGACAAGGTAGAGGATTTTGCCATGGAGTTTTATTCGGACGGTCAGGGCAAGGTTCCTTTTACAGGTTATTCGCGTTTCATGACAGACAGCAAGGGAGCTTACAAAGGGAATGTGCTGGCTTCGGATGAGGAGGTGGAGCGGTGGATTCAGCATTATGTGCCGCTCCAGGTGGTGATACGGATCAGAGAAACGGTTCAGCAGGGACTTGAACTGTTGTATGGTAATTGCTATACGGGGCCTTTGGGGGTGGACATGATGATTTGTCGTCAGAAAGAGGGACACCCGTATGCCATCCATCCGTTTGTGGAAATCAATCTGCGCATGACGATGGGCATTGTCTCCCACCGCCTGTATGCCGATTTTGTGGCTCCGGGGAAAGAGGGCATCTTCTCGATAGACAGTTTCCCGAACAACGAGGCATTGCAGGAACGGCACAAGCTGGATAGCCGCGACTATCCGTTGGTGGTGGAGAACGGAAGGATAGTTTCGGGCTATTGTCCGCTGGTGCCCATCACGCCACGCAGCCGATATCGGGCTTATGTGAAAATTGGAGAATGAAGCCGGTGGGGGAAACTGTTGTTCTTTTTGGGCGAAAGCCGCAATGTTTTTTTCAAAAAAGTGACAATGCTTTTCCTATATTACCCTTTTTTCGTTATTTTTGCGTATTGCGAGAAAGCGGAGGACGGTAGCGGTTAGTGGTTAACGGTTAGCTGTTAGCGGTTAGTATTCTTCTTTACTCGTAGCTCGTAGCTTGTAGCTCGTAACTTATGAATTAATACTGAAAAACATATCGCATCATGGAAGACTTTGATAAACAAATCAACGGACAACTGGAGATTATCCTGTCTGTTATGAGACGGCGGAACGTGTCGGACGAAGACTGTACACGCATCAAGAAGGCTTTTGAGTTTGCCCGCGAAGCCCATGCCGGACAGAAACGTAAAAGCGGTGCGCCTTACATTATTCATCCCGTGGCCGTGGCGCGTATCATTGCCGAGGAGTTGCAGCTGGGACCTAATCCGGTGATTGCGGCCTTCCTGCACGATGTGGTGGAGGATACGGATTTTACCATCGAAGACGTAAGGGCACGTTTCGGTGACGATGTGGCCTATCTGGTTCAGGTGGTGACGAAGCAGAAGAAGATGCAGTATGAAACCTCGAAGCAGGTGGACAACTTCAAGCAGATGCTGGAGTCGCTGCATTACGACATCCGGGCCATCCTGATCAAGCTGGCCGACCGCTTGCACAACATGCGCACTCTGGACAGTATGCGGCCCGAGAAGCAGATGAAGATTGCCGGGGAGACGGACTATTTCTATGCGCCGCTGGCCAACCGCCTGGGACTTTACGGCATACGGCGCGAACTGGAGAACTTGAGCCTGCGCTACCGTTGTCCGCTGGAGTATGAGAGCCTGGAGCAGGCCATCGAGAAAGACAAGGCCGAAGACCGTCCGCGACTGGAAGCCTTTACCGGCGAAATGTTGGAATTGCTTGCCCGGAAAGGAATCCGGGCACGTACGGAGGTGCGTTACCGCATGCCTTACAGCATTTGGCGCAAGATACAGTCTACCGGACGCGACTTCAAGCACCTGGACTATCGCCACGTGGTGCGTCTCATCTATCCGGCCGACCGCGAGGCGGACGAAAAGAAAATCTGCCTGCACATCTATTCCATCCTGACCGACCGCTTCAAGGAGCAGCCGGGCAGCATTGTCAACTTCATAGACTCCCCGAAGGAAAACGGTTATCAGAGTTTCCATATCCGCCTGCTCAGCGAGCAGGGCGTGTGGGAGGAAATCCACATCTCTTCTGAGCGCATGGTGCTCAACTCCAAGCTGGGCTGTGCCGTGGAGCGCATGGAGGGAGCGTGGGACAACTGGATTGCCAAGTTCCGTGCCCTGCTGAAGGATGCGGCCAGCCAGACTGCCGAAGGCTGGTTTATGGACAGTGTGGTCAGTTCGCTCTATAACGAAGACATTACCGTGTTTACGCCGAAAGGGAAAGCCGTCAACCTGCCGCAACGGGCCACGGTGTTGGATTTCGCTTTCGAGATGGATACGGAGATGGGCAAACATGCCCAGTTTGCCAAGGTGAACGGCAAGCTTTGTTCGGTAAAGACGGAACTGCATCATGGGGATTGTGTGGAGGTAGGTGTCAATCCGGACTTCATGCCCCGTCCCGGATGGCTGGACAGTGTGCAGACCTATAAAGCAAAAAGCGGCTTGCGTGCCTGCCTGGGACAGATGAAATCCATACCCAAGAACCGTTGTCTTTCCTGTCATCCGTTGCCTGGCAATGAGGTGATAGGCTTCAGGGAGATAGACGGCACGGTGACCATACACAAACGCGATTGTGCCGTGGTCATCCGTCAGGCATCACAGGACGGCGATTCCATTGTTTCGGTAGACTTCCCGGAAGACGAACACGTGTACTATCCTGTTCGGATTAAGGTGAGGGCCGTAGACCGCTATCACCTGCTGATAGACCTGG
Organism: uncultured Bacteroides sp.; assembly: GCF_949298305.1. Lineage (GTDB taxonomy): Bacteria > Bacteroidota > Bacteroidia > Bacteroidales > Bacteroidaceae > Bacteroides. Next base: position 6,141 of record NZ_CASFWU010000099.1, read on the forward strand.
TGGACTGCATCACCAACGGCATGAAGCTTTCCATCACCAGCCTGAATACGGCTACGGTGGACGAGATTGCGGAGTGTTCCATTGACTTTGCGGTACATTCGTTCAGTGAGTTGCAGAAAGTCATTGCCACCATCGGACGCATTGACGGAGTGGACGAAGTGTATCGGGAGGAAATGAAGGATTCTCCAAAGGACGTGGCCCGATAATGGGGGGAGAGCACGCCAAATGACGCGGACTTGACAGAGATGGGCTTCCGTTTTTTTGATGAAAGAACGGAAGATGGTCTGTCAAGTCCGCGTCGTTTTTACATGCATCGTTTGCTGCCTTTTTCAAGGTTGTCGGCGGTCAGTGTCAAAGAGGCTCGGAGGCTGTGCCAAAGAGGCTCGGAGGTGATGCCAAAGAGGCTCGGAGGTTATCCTTGGGTATCCTGGCGGCTGGAACTGTCATTTCCCTTCGGCTGTGCCGCTTTCGTTGCCACAACGGTCCATGGCTGTGACGGCAAAATACTTGCGGGTGGTCCATGGACGGATGGGGGCATAGATGAACTCCGTTCCCTGTACCCGTTGTGCCAGGATGTTGTCCGGATTGTTGGTGTCAACGGGGTAAGTGTCCGAACCGTAGACCACATAGGTGGGCGCGTTACGCTTATCGTTGTCGGTTGACGGTTGCCAGCTGATTTTCCAATAGCCTTCCTTGATTTTTTCCACGCGGACTCCGGTGGGGGAGGTGGGAGCTACGTTGTCTATCCAGGGCATGACAGGTTGCAGGGCGGGGGCGGTGTAGTACTTTTCGGTCAGGATGTCATACAGCCCCTGCGTGTTGTCCATCAGGTACTTCACCCGGTAGTGTCCTTCGCCGTCCAGTTGGTGCTTGCGGACGAAGTTGATTTGCCGTTCCACTTCTTCCACACTCCAGTCACCCTCGGAGGGGTCCAGAAAGTAGATGCCCAGGCCAGGAATGACCTGCCGTCCGTTGCTCTGCTCTTTCCAGTCGAGTGCGAAGGGGTAGAAACCGTTTCCGCGGAAGTACATCATGGGGTATATCTGGTCTTGGATGCCTTCGCCCAGCCAGCCTTGCACGTCCTGGTAAACGGTGTGGAAGGCATTCCATCCGCGCGAAGAGTAGCGCGAGGTGTCGCGGTACTTGCCGACGGGACAGGTGCTCACCTTGACCCACGGTTTCAGTTGTTTTACACCTTTATATATATAGCGCACGATTTCCGTGATGTTGTCGCGCCGCCACTGGTCGAGACTGCGTCCTTTGCCGTACCTGCGGAAGTCGTAGCTGTCTGGGAATCGGGGCGCATGTTCGGGATAGCGCAGGTAGTCGAAGTGTACGCCGTCTACGTCATAACGCTCCACTACTTCGCGCACCAGGCTCATCAGGTATTCCTTGGTTTCGGGGTTGCCGGGGTTCAGGAAGTATTCCCGTTTGTAGGGTACGCAAATGGAGGGTTTCTTGCGGGTGACGGATTTCTTTTCAAGCGAAGCTACATGCTTGCGGTTGCCTAAAGGGATGGTCACCATCCAGGCGTGGCATTCCATGCCACGCTTGTGGCATTCCTCGACGGCGAATGCCAGCGGGTCGTAGCCGGGGTCACCGTCAACTTTTCCTGTCAGGATGGAGTTGAAGGGTTCGATGTCCGAGCGGTAGAGCACGTCGCCGCGTGTGCGGGTCTGGAAAAGGACGGTGTTGAAGTGTGCCGCCTTCAGCTTGTCCAGGATTTCGATGAGCTCTTCCTTCTGGCGGCGCATCTTTTCAGGAGTAGTGGCTCTGGTACGGGGCCAGTCCAGGCCATAAACAGCTGTAACCCAGGCCGCACGTACCTCCCGTTTGGATTGTGGCCATACGGTGAAGGTGGCTGCAAGCAACATCAGGCAACAGAGCGCTATCTGTCGGGTATATGAAGGGGTAATCATCTTTGCTTTCATGTTTTCTTGTATTTTTTCTCGGCGAAGATAGGTAAAACACATGAGAAAGTTGTGTGGTTTGCTCGGAAACTCCTACATTTGCAGCCATAAACTTTAAAAAATATAAAAAGAACACGTCATGATTACATTTACCTTATGTTTGCTGGCCTTGATTGCCGGCTATTTTGTTTATGGGAAATTCGTAGAACGTATTTTCGGTCCTGATGACCGCAAGACTCCTGCCCTGACCAAGACGGACGGAGTGGACTTCATTCCCCTTCCCACCTGGAAAATCTTTATGATTCAATTCTTGAATATAGCCGGCCTCGGCCCCATCTTCGGTGCCATCATGGGTGCCAAGTTCGGAACGGCCTCCTATCTGTGGATTGTGCTGGGTAGCATCTTTGCCGGAGCTACACACGATTATCTGGCCGGTATGCTTTCCATCCGGCACGATGGCGAGAGCCTGCCTGAAATCATCGGACGCTATCTGGGTGTGACCACCAAGCAGGTGATGCGCGGTTTCACGGTCATCCTGATGATATTGGTGGGTGCCGTGTTTGTGGCCGGACCGGCAGGACTGCTGGCCAGCCTGACGCCTGAAACGCTGGATACCACCTTCTGGATTATCGTCGTATTTGTCTATTACATCTTGGCTACTCTGCTGCCTGTGGACAAGATTATCGGCAAGATTTATCCGCTCTTTGCCATCGCCCTGCTGTTTATGGCGGTGGGCATTCTGGTGATGCTCTATGTGAATCATCCCACTCTGCCCGAATTCTGGGACGGATTGCAGAATACCCATCCTAATGCAGCCGTGCTGCCCATCTTCCCCATCATGTTTGTCAGCATAGCATGTGGCGCTATCAGCGGTTTCCATGCTACGCAGAGTCCGTTGATGGCCCGCTGCATGACTAGCGAACGCCATGGGCGTCCTGTTTTCTATGGCTCCATGATTACCGAGGGTATCGTGGCCTTGATTTGGGCTGCTGCCGCAAATTATTTCTTCAACGAGCACGGCATGTCGGAGACCAACGCCGCTGTCATTGTAGATGCCATTACGAAGGATTGGTTGGGCTCCGTCGGTGGTGTGCTGGCTATCCTGGGTGTGATTGCAGCCCCCATCACCAGCGGTGATACGGCTTTCCGTTCCGCCCGTCTGATTGTGGCCGATTTCCTGAACCTGGAACAAAAGTCCATGCGCCGTCGTTTGTACGTCTGCATCCCCATGTTCCTGGCTGCTATTGCCCTGTTGCTCTACAGTCTGCGCGATGCCGATGGCTTCGACATGATTTGGCGTTACTTTGCATGGGCCAACCAGACGCTCTCTGTCTTCACGCTTTGGGCCATAACGGTCTATCTGGTGCGCAACAAGAAAGGATTCTATTATTTTGTCACCTTGATTCCCGCTCTCTTTATGACCGCCGTATGCACCACTTACATCTGTGTGGCTCCCGA
>NZ_CASFWU010000100.1 GCF_949298305.1 uncultured Bacteroides sp.
AGAAATGGATTCGAAACAAATTGAAGTCATGGTGGCCGACGCTTCACACGAAGTCTACGTCGACAAGATTTTGGATACCATACGCGAAGCAGCTAAAGTACGCGGCACCGGCATCGCCGAACGCACACACGAATATGTAGCAACCAAGATGAAGGAAGGAAAAGCCATCATTGCCCTGTGTGGCGACGACTTTGCCGGCTTCACCTACATCGAAAGCTGGGGAAACAAGCAGTATGTAGCTACCTCCGGTCTGATTGTACACCCCAAGTACCGCGGACTGGGACTGGCCAAACGCATCAAACAGGCCTCCTTCCAGCTGGCACGCCTCCGATGGCCCTGGGCCAAGATATTCAGTCTGACCAGCGGCGCCGCCGTTATGAAGATGAACACCGAGCTGGGTTACGTGCCCGTCACCTTCAACGAACTGACCGACGACGAAGCCTTCTGGAAAGGTTGCGAGGGATGTATCAATCACGACATACTGGTGGCCAAGAACCGCAAGTTCTGCATCTGCACCGCCATGCTCTACGACCCTGCGCTGCACGAAGAAGACAAAATATAATCTAAACGAGGAATGAAGAATGAGGAATTTTCAGATTCTGGACGCAGGATTCATTTCAAAAAAACAACAACTGACAAGTAAAAAACAGCAATGGAGAAAAGGGGAAGAGGGACAAACAAAAATTCTTCATTCTTAATTCTTCATTTTTAATTAAATAGTTATGGAAGCAAAGAAGAAAAAAGTAGTTGTCGCATTCAGCGGCGGGCTGGACACTTCGTTCACCGTGATGTATCTGGCCAAGGAAAAAGGATACGAAGTATATGCTGCCTGCGCCAATACCGGCGGATTCAGTGCCGAACAGCTGAAAACCAACGAAGAGAACGCCTACAAGCTGGGCGCCGTGAAGTACGTAACGCTGGACGTGACGCAGGAATATTACGAGAAGAGCCTGAAGTATATGGTCTACGGCAACGTGCTGCGCAACGGCACCTACCCCATCTCCGTCAGCTCGGAGCGTATCTTCCAGGCACTGGCCATCGCCCGCTATGCCAACGAAATCGGCGCCGATGCCATCGCCCACGGCTCAACGGGTGCCGGCAACGACCAGGTGCGTTTCGACATGACCTTCCTTGTCATGGCGCCGGGCGTGGAAATCATCACCCTGACCCGCGACATGGCTCTGAGCCGCCAGGAAGAGATTGACTACCTGAACAAGCACGGCTTTGCCGCCGACTTTGCCAAACTGAAATACTCGTACAACGTCGGCATCTGGGGAACCAGCATTTGCGGCGGTGAAATACTCGACTCTGCCCAGGGATTGCCGGAGAGCGCTTACCTGAAGCACTGCACCAAAGAGGGCACCGAGCAACTGCGCCTCACCTTCGAGAAGGGCGAACTGAAAGCCGTGAACGACGAACGCTTCGACGACCCCATCAAGGCCATTCAGAAAGTAGAGGAAATCGGAGCCGCCTATGGCATCGGCCGCGACATGCACGTGGGCGATACCATTATCGGCATCAAGGGTCGTGTAGGTTTCGAAGCTGCCGCCCCCATGCTGATTATCGGCGCACACCGCTTCCTGGAGAAATACACCCTGAGCAAGTGGCAACAGTACTGGAAGGACCAGGTGGCCAACTGGTATGGCATGTTCCTGCACGAAAGCCAGTATCTGGAACCTGTAATGCGCGACATCGAAGCCATGCTGACCGAAAGCCAGCGCAACGTAAACGGTACAGCCATCCTCGAACTCCGTCCGCTGGGCTTCCACACCGTAGGCGTGGAGAGCAAGGACGACTTGGTGAAGAACAAGTTCGGCGAATACGGCGAGATGCAGAAGGGATGGACAGCCGAGGACGCCAAGGGCTTCATCAAGGTTTCGTCGACTCCGCTGCGCGCCTACTATGCTACGCACAAGGACGAGCTGGAGCAGTAAGAAGCCTCGCCCCCGGCCCCTCTCCCGAGGAGAGGGGGTGAAGTTACAATAGATATATAATAGTATAAACCATAAAAACAGTATGCCTCCCCTTCCCCCCTCTCTTTGGGAGAGGGGCCGGGGGTGAGGCTCTAAATAGTATGATAAAAGTAGGAATTATCGGCGGGGCCGGCTACACGGCGGGCGAACTCATCCGTTTGCTGCTGAACCACCCGGAGGCGGAAATCGTCTTCGTCAACAGTGCGAGCAACGCCGGAAACAAGATAACCGACGTGCACGAAGGGCTGTATGGCGAGACCGACCTGACCTTCACCGACCAGTTGCCTCTGGACGAGATTGACGTGCTCTTCTTCTGCACCGCCCACGGCGACACGCGCAAGTTCATGGAAAGCCACAACGTCCCCGAGGAACTGAAGATTATCGACCTCTCGATGGACTACCGTCTGAAGAGCGACGACCACGACTTCATCTACGGTCTGCCCGAACTGAACCGTCGCGCCACGTGCACGGCCAAGCATGTAGCCAATCCGGGCTGCTTTGCCACCTGCATCCAGCTGGCTCTTCTGCCGCTGGCCAAGAACCTGATGCTGAACGACGACATCATGGTGAACGCCATCACGGGCAGCACCGGAGCGGGTGTGAAGCCGGGTGCCACGAGCCACTTCAGCTGGCGGAACAACAACCTGAGCGTCTACAAGGCTTTCGAACACCAGCACGTGCCCGAGATCAAGCAGTCACTGCGCCAGCTTCAGAACAGCTTCGACTCGGAAATTGACTTCATCCCCTACCGCGGCGACTTCCCGCGCGGCATCTTTGCCACCTGTGTGGTCAAGACCAAAGTGGGCATCGAGGAAATCCGCCGCATGTACGAGGAATACTACGCCAAGGACTCCTTCACGCACATCGTGGACAAGAACATCGACCTGAAGCAGGTGGTGAACACCAACAAGTGCCTCATCCACCTGGAGAAGCACGGCGACAAACTGCTCATCATCTCGTGCATCGACAACCTGCTGAAGGGTGCCAGCGGACAGGCGGTTCACAACATGAACCTCATGTTCAACCTCGAAGAGACGGTGGGACTGAGGCTGAAGCCGAGTGCGTTTTAGGAGCCTCACCCCTAACCCCTCTCCCAAAGAGAGGGGAATAAGGTTACAATAGATATATTAAGAGAGATAATAAATAGTATAATCCATAAAAACAATACGCTTCCCCTCCCTCCCCTCTCCTTGGGAGAGGGGCCGGGGGTGAGGCCTCAAATAACATGAAACTTTTCGACGTATACCCCCTCTTTGACATCAACATCGTCAAGGGAAAAGGCTGCCACGTGTGGGACGAGAACGGTACGGAGTACCTCGACCTCTACGGCGGCCATGCCGTCATCTCCATCGGCCACGCGCATCCGCACTATGTGGAGATGATCAGCCAACAGGTAGCAACCCTGGGATTCTATTCCAATTCCGTCATCAACAAGTTGCAGCAGCAGGTGGCCGAACGCCTGGGCAAGGCCTGCGGCTACGACGACTACTCGCTGTTCCTCATCAACAGCGGCGCCGAAGCCAACGAGAACGCCCTGAAACTGGCCTCGTTCTACAACGGACGCACACGCGTCGTGTCCTGCTCCAAAGCCTTCCACGGACGCACGTCGCTGGCCGTGGAGGTGACGAACAACCCCAAAATCATCGCTCCCATCAACGACTGCGGACACGTCACCTACGTGCCCCTGAACGACACCGCCGCACTGACGGCCGAGGTTGACAAGGGCGACGTCTGCGCCGTCATCATCGAGGGCATACAGGGCGTGGGAGGCATCCAGCTGCCCACCGACGAGTTCATGCACGCCGCACGCGAGGCCTGCACCCGCAACAACACGGTGCTCATCCTCGACGAGATTCAGAGCGGCTACGGACGTACCGGCAAGTTCTTCGCCCACCAGCACCAGGGCATCCGCCCCGACCTCATCACCGTGGCCAAGGGCATCGGTAACGGCTTCCCCATGGGCGGTGTGCTCATCAGCCCGATGTTCACCCCCGTGTACGGACAGCTGGGCACCACCTTCGGTGGCAACCACCTGGCTTGCGCCGCCGCACTGGCCGTGCTCGACGTCATCGAGCAGGAGAACCTCATCGACAACGCCGCCCGCGTGGGCTCGTATCTGCTGGACGAACTGAAAAAGCTGCCGCAGATTAAGGAAGTGCGCGGCCGCGGCCTGATGATTGGCCTGGAGTTCGACGCTCCCATCAAGGACCTGCGCCTGCGCCTGCTCAAGGAACAGCACGTATTCACCGGCGTCAGCGGCACCAACGTCCTCCGTCTGCTGCCGCCCCTGTGCCTGTCAATGGACGAGGCCAACCTCTTCCTGGAGCGGTTCAAGAAGGTGCTGGGATAATGAGTGCCGGCACATAACCACAACTATAAGCCCCGCCTTCTCCATGCAGAGAGGGCGGGGCATTATTTTTCATTAAAAAAGCAGCAGGAAACATTCTTCAATCCAAGACTTTCATTATCTTTGAGTTATCAAAACCAAAAGAAAGGACAGCCATGAGTGATACCGCTAATCTGAATGCAGAACTCTTCAGGCAACTAAGCTACATAGCCGATGACGAGACATACATGAAGAAGGCATTGAACTTCATCAAGAAATTGGCTATGCAGAAAGAGGCAGAGGCCGAGGCTACCGAAAATGACAGCCATCTTTTAAGTAAGGAAGAGGCCCTTGCCTGTTTCGACCAGGCCTGCAAAGAACTTAAAGAGAACTTAGAAGGCAAATTGGCTTTCAAAAGTCTGGAGGAAGCACTCAATGAATTGTAACATCAGTGTTTCCCCACAATTCATTAAAGAATTGAAGCGTCTTTCCAAACGATACCAATCCATTAAAGAAGACGTAAGGGCTCTCTGCATCAGCCTACAAGACAACCCTCTGCAAGGAACCGACTTAGGAAAAGGACTCCGGAAAGTCCGCATGTCGATTGCCTCAAAAGGCAAAGGCAAAAGTGGGGGTGCCCGCGTCATTACCTACACCGTAATTCTGGCCAATATAGCTTCGGAAGTCAAACTACTGACCATCTACGACAAATCCGAATGCGAAGATATCAGTGATAAGGAACTTAAGGACTTGCTACGTAAGCATGTAGCCGATTGAAGATAATTCTTACTCAAGTTTCGGTTTTACCGAAACTTGCAGGAGTTAAAGGACTTAAAAGGAGTTATCGCCCGTCTTGGACGGGCTTGGGAGTTAAAAGCCAATAGAAAAACAAACAGCTCACAATGTATTGGCTTAACCCCTTAACTTCTTAACTACCAGATAAATATTAAATCCGAAACTTGAGTTCTTATCATATCTTTATTCGCCCCGCCCTCCCGCACACAGAGGGCGGGGCATTCTTTTTCATTTCCCCGACTTGCGGCGGTTGCAGTCGCGGCAAAGCATCTGACAGTTGTCTGCCACCGTCCGTCCACCAATGTGCCAGGGGGTGATGTGGTCTGCCTCCATCTGCTCAAACTCGAAATGTTTGTCACAACGGGGACAGATACCTTGCTGGCGTTCGTAGGCAGCCTGAGCCATGGCCGGAGTGAAGGCACGGATGGAAAGGTTGCGCTCGTCGCCCGTCAACAGATAGGGATAGATGCCGCTCTTACGGGTCACGTCGTCGTCCATCAGCAGGCGGACGGTTTCCTGTTCCAGAAAGGCGGTGTCATATACATTGTCTTTATAGCGATTGTACAGTTCTCCCCAGTCGACGGACTTCATGAACTTCTCTCGTTTCTTCACGAAGGTACCCTGTACCCAAGTGATGACGCTCTGAAAGTATGTCCACAAAGCCAGAGCGTTGGCATCGTACTGGTGCAGCGACATGTACTTGCGTATTTCCTCATTGCTCTTTGCGCAGGATATCCAGCGAATGGCTGTTTCCAGATAGTCCTGCCGGATAGGCGAGCCACTGACATAGCTGCTGCCCAGCTTGTAGGCCACACAACCGTTCTTGCTGAAATAGCGTTTGGCATCGCTCACCCACGGACCAGAGAACACAGCGTTGCGCAACTCCTGCAGGGTCAGTTCCGCTCCGGCTATGTTGATGGTTTCAAACCAGTCCAGCTTTTCACGGTCCGTTCCGCTGCACAGGTACACCATCAGCCGGTAGTCCAGGAATGTTTTCTTTTCATCTTCCGTCAGGTTGTAGAAGGCGTAGCCTGTCCGCGAATAAGAGAAGTCGCCGTTGACGTACTGGCAGATGGAGATGGTGCGTTGCTGGCCGTCTATCACCTCGTAGGTGCCGTCGTCGCGCACCGCCCAGTACATCACGTTCAGAGGGAATTTCTTCATCACGGTGTCTATCACCGCATCGCGCTGCTTGTTGTTGTATACAAACTCCCGCTGAAAGGGCGGGCGGATGTCCAAGCGGCCGCCATAGCCCCGCACGCCATTCTCGGCATTGTCCTGATAACCTTCCGTCAGTTCACGGATGGTGATTTCTTGAAGTTTTATTTCCATGCCTATTTCTTTTTGATGAATATACGTTTATATATTTTATTCCCATGAATTAGAGGTTGAGCGACTTTGCTGCTTGCATTCCATAAGCCATTAGAGAATCCTTTTCCCTCACTCTCTGTACATCCGATAATTTCAAATTGTTCAGGATTGTACTTGTCCAGAAAAGTAATGGGTACTCCCATCACTCCGTCGTAATCGGCAGGGATTTCAGAAGTCTTGTTTACATTGATGGCATCGTAATTGTCGTATTTGGGATATTCCTCCGGAGTATATTTCTTGTAGAGGATAAGGTCTTCGTGGCGTTTCTCTATTTCAAGATTCGTGAGCCATGTTACCCCGGAAACTCTTATCATCCCTTCCCGATGGTCGCCGGCTGTGGCTGTATCTTCATAATGCGAAATGAAATGCCCGGCATTGCCCTTAAAGCCATATCCTAACCAAATCTTGTTCTGCATAATCAACGGAAAGATTTCCTTATACGTAATCGCATTCTGGTTCCCTATTATCAGGAACTTTTTGTCATACTTCACCAGTTGCGCCACATACTCCCGAAAAAGTGAAAACGGCGGATTGGTAACCACGATGTCAGCCTGCTTCAACAGCTCCACACATTCGGGGCTGCGGAAGTCGCCGTCGCCTTTCAGGGGACGGATGCCTATTTCTTCGGCATCGGGCACGTGGTTGCCATTGCGGTCGCCCAGATATTCCAGCCAGACGGCCTGTTCCCGGTCGTGGCGGCTGAAGAGGCCGGCGTTCTGATTCTTGTAACAGGTGGTAATGAGACGCTTCAGGCCTAATTGCTCAAAGCCATACGCAAAATAGTGGAAAAAGTTGCTGACACGCGGGTCGTCGCAGTTGCAGAGCACGGTCTTGCCGCGGAAGTGCTCACGATAGTGACGGAGTTCGTTCTCGATGTCAGCCAGTTGGGTGTAGAATTCGTCTTTCTTTGCCTTGTTGGCAGCTTGCAGGTTTTTGTTTCCGGCCATGGCGATGGATAGTTTGCGAGCATATACTATCAATCGCCCCCGTGGGCGCCACAATAAGGAAGGGTGTGAGACATCTTATTGCGTTCCACGAGGTAGCCTAGGAATGAAACCTCATCCTCTCAAATAAGCACTCACACCCTATGCGGGCAGAGCATTGCTTACTATTGAGAGGATAAGGCATTCCCATGCGAAATGTCTTACCTATTATCCGGTTGTTCTTATATCACTTGAAAGTTTCCTAGGCTTTTAGTGGAACGCGAAATAATAGCTAATGCTTCTTGGTTAATATGTCAAGTTATCTGTTTATATCATACAAGTAAATAAATTAAGTCCTTCCTCCTGCCTATATGCAAAAGGAAAAGGACATGCAAATATAAAGGAAAAAAACGGTCTGCCGCCTTTTCCTTTCGGAAAAGTTTGTTTCACGCCGTTTCACAGCAAGAGTGTTACATCGTCACAGCAGGATTGTGACAATGTAACATGCAGACTGTGACGATGTAACATACGTACTGTGAATACGTAACAAGCTTGCTGTGACGACACGACTTCCAAGGCCGCCGCGCCGAGGAAGGCTGTCCGGAGGCCGGCGCCTACCTGCTGTTCCAATCGTAGGTATATGTCACCTGGTCGAACACGTTCTCGTCCCGCATCCCGAACGAGCGGAAGGCGCGGACAATGGCTGTCTGCTCGGCGGGAGGGATGCCGCGCTTGTGGTTCATGACACGCGAAAGGGTCATGCGGGGATAGTAGCCGTTGAGCCACTTTTTCATCTTGCATCCGTCTTCGTAGCTCATGCGAAGCATGGCCTGACGCAATCCCCAGCCAATCTTGACTTCTTTGATGGGTTGGAACATCGGGCAATCGGCCCCTTCGGGCGGATAGGCCAGAGGATTGAATGCGTGGACTTGCAACAGAGTGGGCGGCACATGACAGGCCGCCAACCGGCGCAGGCACTTGCCGGCCAGCGGACAACGGTCGTTAAAACAATGTACAAAATAGGAAGGAACTTGCGAATAGTCGAAACTTACTGTCACCATATAATCTGCATTTGCAGACAAAGTTAAGGAAACTGTCGGAAAAATGTTGCACTTACGCAAGGAAAGAGTTATTTTTGCGGAAATATATCAACCCTATAAACTTACTGACATGAAAATAACAATCATAGGTGCGGGCAACATGGGAGGCGCCATTGCCCGCGGACTGGCCAAGGGCACCGTCATCCCCGCCGCCGACATCACCGTCTGCGACCCCTCGGCCGAGAAGCTGGAGGCCCTGAAGGCCGCGTATCCCGACATGCAGGTGAGCAGCGACAACCGGCAGGCCGCCGCACGGGCGGACATCGTGCTGCTGGCCGTCAAGCCCTGGCTGGTGAGCGACGTACTCAGCGAAATCGAACTGAACGGGCAGCAGATGCTCATCTCCATCGCCGCCGGCGTCAAGCTGGGCGAGATATGGAACCTGCTCGGGTGTCCACAGATGCCCCTCTTCCGCCTGATACCCAACACGGCCATCAGCGAGATGCAGAGCATGACGCTCATTGCCAGCGCCTACGCCAGCGCCGAGCAGCAACAGCTGGTGCTGGACATCTTCAGTGAGATGGGATTGGCCATGCTGCTGCCCGAAGAGAAGTTTGCCGCCGCCACGGCCATGACCTCGTGCGGCATCGCCTATGCTTTGAAGTACATCCAGGCAGTCATGCAAGCGGGCATCGAGCTGGGCATCTATCCCAAGGACGGCATGAAGATGGTGGCCCAGTCCGTCAAAGGTGCCGCCGAACTCATCCTAAAGGGCGACACCCATCCCGCACTTGAGATAGACAAAGTCTGCACCCCCGGCGGACTTACCATCAAAGGCATCAACAGCCTGGAGCACGACGGATT
>NZ_CASFWU010000101.1 GCF_949298305.1 uncultured Bacteroides sp.
TTTGCCCGGGGTGATGTCCATTTCCAGTTCGCAAGCGCCTTCGGCACCGGTAGCCAGCGGGCTGACCAGATGTTCGTCGGCCAGGGTGAAGTCGTTGACAGGTGTAGTGCCTTTGCGCAGGCCTTCGGTCTCCTTCACGGCATTGGCAGCCATGTAGATTTCACCATCCTTGGTGTAGAGTGAAAGCTCGCGAGGCAGGGCATTGGCACCGCGGTACTGACGGATAGGGGTTACGTTGGCATACTGCCAGTTGCTCATCCAGGGAACTGCGATGGTGCGGTCGCCCGTGTTTGAGAAGCAGACGGTGGCATAGTGGTCTTTGCCGAAGTCCAGCCACTTGGTGACGCTCTTGTCCGTGTCGCACTTGAAATCCTTGCCGTCGAATTCGCCCACGAAGTACTCCGTAGCGCTACCGCCGAAGGGGCAGCCGGGGTTGATGTTGACAATCATCACCCACTTCATGTTGTCCTTGTTGCCATCGACAGGCAGCTGTACAAAGTCAGGACATTCAAACTGGTTGGGCTGTACGCCGTAGCCTTCGCCAAACTGGCTGAGGTATTCCCAGTTCTTCAGGTCGGTGGACGAGTAGAAACGCATGTTCTTGTCCGCCGAGACAATCATGTACCACTTCTGTGCGGGTTCGTACCAGAAGACTTTCGGGTCGCGGAAGTCCTTCAGTCCGTCGAACGGGGTCAGGATGGGGTTCTTTTCGTACTTGGTGTAGGTGCGGCCGTTATCGTTGCTGTAGGCCATGCACTGTATCTGTCCGTGCTCGTCGCTGGCCGAGGTGTAGAAGGCAATCATGGCGTCCTTGCCGTAGCCGGCGCTGTTGTTCTTGTCGACAACGGAGCTACCCGAGAAGATGTGTCCCAGCGTGTCGCGTGCGATGGCGGGGTCGAGGTGCTCCCAGTGGATGAGGTCGCGGCTGACGGAGTGTCCCCAGTGCATGTTGCCCCACTTCGAGCCGTAGGGGTTGTACTGGAAGTACAGGTGATATTCGCCGTCTTTGTAGACCAGACCGTTGGCGTCGTTCATCCAGCCATAAAGCGGCGTGTGGTGATAGACGGGGCGGTAGTAGTCGGTATTGGTAGTATCGAAAGTGTCGGCCAGGCGGATGCTGTCCCAGCAGATGGCGTTGGCTGCCACACGGCCGATGGTCACAGTGGCTTCCTTGGCTCCCTGCGGCAGGGCGAAAGGCACGTAATACTCCACGCTGTCTACAGCCAGACGCACGTCCATCGCCATGTCGGCAGGGCTGCCGGTATCGAGTTTCACCTTGCTCTCGGCACACGATTCCTGAATGGGGAGGATGAGGTATTTCTTGGGATTGCTGATGTGAACGATGGTGAGTGTATCGCCCTGATGTTCGAGGCGGATACCGTTGTTCTGCGGCTGGCAGGCGCTGAGTGCGGCAACCGTTGCCAAAGCCATTGTCAGATGATTGAATTTAAGTTTCATGGTTACAATATCTGTTTTATACGTTTAAAGATACGAATTAAAATGTTATCCTGAAAGAATCTGTCTGCCTTAAAAAAGAATGGAAGGAGAAACGCTATGAAAGAATTATACAGGTTATTCCTGTCAGTTCTTCCCCCGAAGGGAAGAATCAGGAATCGGGAAGCCTAACCTATTGCTTCGTCTCCCGTCGCAGGAGGAATGATTCATTTAAAAGACGGTCTGTGTGTTTCCTTCACTTTCCGGCTTCCCGATTCCTTTTAGGGTTTCAGAACTTCAGGCTGGCGCTGAATTCTACGGTGAACGGACGGATGTAGCTACCTGCCATCACATGTCCGGCATACTGTCCAGCATCTTCCTTTTCGATAAGTTCGGCACCGGCGATGCTGCCTTTAGCACCTGTCTGGTTCAGGAAGTTGACTACGGTACAGCCCAGGGCAAGTTTATCGTTTACCTGCCAGTTCAGTCCGCCGAAGGTTTCCCAGCGGCCGTTGAAGTAGTAGGCGTCGTTGATGTTGGCGTAGGTCTTGCTGAAGTAGCGGAAGCTGGTCCAGATTTTCAGGTCAGGAGTAATCATGTAGCTGGGGTCGATTTCGACGATGACCTGCGGAATCTCGGCTACGATGTTGCCCGTGGCATTGATTTGGCCCACATAGCCGTCGGAGAAGGTGACGGAAGTCTCGTACTTCTTGTAGGTCGGCTTCTGGTAGGTGAAGAGGAAGTGCAGGTCGAATCCCCCAGTGTCTGGATGTCGTAGGTCAGCGGGGCGGCCATGATTTCGGTCTGACCGGCGGCTGTCTTGTGTTGCAGGTTCAGCGTAGAGTTGTTGTTGGTCTTCGAGATGTAAGAGAACAATGAAGTCAAGCTCAACCACTCGTTGTTGTAGTAGATACCGGCACGTCCCAGGGGAACGGAAATCTTATCGGTATTGGGCAGTGTGGCGGGAGCAAAGTTCTCGATCTTCGGGTGCTGGGTGATGTAAGTGAAATCACCTGTCAGTCCGAACTGTCCGGTCAGCTTATAAGTAGCGGCGGCAGTCAGGGCGTAGTTCAGCCAGTCGTAGCTCATGGGCGTGGGGGCAATCTTAGTGCCGTCGGCAGCAGTAGCACCCAGGTAATAGTCGGCGAAACGGCCTACATAGTTACCCTCGGCATTCTTCACGGCTGCATTGTCGCCACGCAGGGCCTGATATTCCAGACGGGCACCGTAGTACAGGTTCAGCTGGTCGGTTACGTCCCAGTCGTGGGTGAAGTAAAGGGCTATCTTGTTTTCGTGTCCCTTGTAGTATTCGGATGCATTCTTGTTGAAGTCGTAATAGTAACCGTTTCCGGCATAGGTGCGGTCGGCGTAGGTAGCATAGTCGGCATTGTAGAGGCGTACGGGGTAACTGCCGTCGGTAGGTACAGACTGGTCGTACATAGTGGTGGCCGATGCGTAGTCGATGTCGTAGTACCACTCGTTCAGTCCCAAGCGCCAGGTGCTGTTACCAGCTTTGCGCGACAGCTCGGTGGTGAACATGAAGGAGTCGATGAACCCGCGGTTCAGGCACGACATGCGGCTCTGTACGTATTCGCCGGTATAGGGCTTCATGCTTCCGTCGGCTGTTTCGTAGAGGTAGTTGATGCCTGCCTCGTTGCGGTCGAGCGACATGGGTGTCTGATAGACGCACGAGCCGGTAGAGTGGTCATATTTCAGGATGGTGCGCCAGTTCAGTCCGTTGTCCCACGTATAGTTGTTCATCAGGGTGAACTCGCTGCCCTTGTTCTGCACGGCGTCGTAGAGGTTGGTCTTCACCACCTGGCCGGTGCGCATGTCGCGATAGACCATCTCGTTGTCCATCGGCAGGTAAGAGGTCGTTCCGAGGGCAAACTGGCCGAACTCCTTCACACTACCATCGCCCACGTAGACGAAGGGGGCCGACTGGGTGGCGTACATGTAGACGGGATGGCTGTTGCTGTAGTGATAGATGGCAGTCAGTTCGCCGCGTCCTTCGTTGTACTTCTTGGTGAGGGCGAACTTATAGATCTGTGTGCGGTCCTGGAAAGGAGTCGATTTGATTTTGAACGTTCCCGGGTCGAAGTCCTGATAGATGCTTCCGCTGTAGTACCAGTCTTTGGCGATGTCGCCGTTCAGGTTGAGCGAGAACTCCTGCATGCCGAAGTGGTTGCTCTTATAGTTGAGTGTTCCGTTGAATCCTTTTTGTCCGAGTTGGGTGAAGGAGTTGACGGCGTAACCGATGTTGCCGGTCGTGATGGCCGTTTCCGAGATTTTCAGCAGTCCCACGTGGCTCAGGCTGGCGTCGGCTCTCCAGAGTGCATTCACCGAGTGGGGATTAGTAGCGTAGGTGACGGGGATGCCGTTCTCCAGCACGTTGACGTCGGCCGAGGGGAGTCCGATTTGGATTTCGCGCGGGCCGTTGGCACTGGCGGCGTTCAGCATGACGTTGCGGTTGCCTTCCTCCTTGCTGGAGCTTTCCGTCTGCGGCTGTTCTGAAGTCTTTTTTTCGTCTTGCGCGAAGGTGTTTCCGCAAGTCAGTCCGAGCAGCACCAAAGCCGCTGCGGCTCGATAGCAATAATGTCTCATACCTGTTTTCATGGTATCAATTTTATTAGTTAATACTGAGTTTCTTTTGCATGCAGCGCTTGGTTTCCGCTGCCGATGCAAATGTAGACGCGCCGCTGAAAACAGGCTGAAAAATATGTTTCATCCCCTGTCAATAGGGTTACATGCAACATTTCTGGCAGCGAATGTAACATTTCTGCAAGCGGCACGCCGCAAAAGAAGGGGCACCCAGGCATTGGACAGGAACAGGCCTGCCCCCCTGTGCGTCTGCGCGGAACCCCTGCACGGTCTGACGCCGCCGTCAGCGCCTGCCTCCAACCGGCCCGAGGAAATCCGTTGGCGGAATGCGGGAAAAGGAGCTTTCACGTTCCACCGCCCTGTCGGGAGGTGTCGGGCGGCGGGTACCGGAGCATCCCCCTGCTGCGGGCGTGGAGACGGGGCGGAGGAGGCATCATGTAACGTGGAGAAAAGTGGAAATGTAACATGGAGAAAAGTGGGATTGTCCCGCGGGAAGTGACAGTTGGTGCATTGGGGACGTGAAACAAGGGGCGGCGGGACGACGGGAAGAAAGCAGGGTGAAACAATGGCGTGAAAGCCATGTTTCACTCAAAGCGCCTGAGAGACTGATGCTTGAGACATTGTGAAGGCGTGAAGGATTTCCCGGAGAAACAGATAAACAGGAGGTGTGAAACAGATGCTGTCTGCGGTGGGTGCCTGCACGGCGTTTGGTGGACACTTGCAGGACGTTTACTCCGTGCAAGCATCCGCCACGGACAATGCAAGCATTCACCGCGGACAATGCAAGCATCCACCAAACACCGTGCAAGCGTCTACCAAAGGGGATAAAGAAAAGGAACTACCAGAAGCGGAGCAGGAGCTATCCGCCTTTTGCCGGATAACGGCACCGATGCCAAACGGACTGCCAGCCGCTGACGGTGCCCGCCTCAGACGAGAAGGCGGCGCCTATCTGGAAGACACGGCGCGGGCCGGCGGAATATTCGCGGGCATAGCCTTCCTCACGGATTTGCCGGATGGCCTCATCGGCCGTACCGACCACGGGGACGGCCCAGGAAGTTAATCCTGCCTCCGTGTGTCACGGCCATAAATCAGGACCGTTTGTCCACGCAGACATATCCTTCTTCCATAATCTGGTCAAAGCTCTGTATTCCGATGGGGTACTTCACAACTGCATTTCTCCTTATTGATGATCAGTGGAGGCAAATATAAACGATTTATACGAAGATTGACGCGGGCTGCCAAGAACAAAAGTTGAAAATTAGCACTATCTTTGTGGGCATAACCATCCTTGAATAAAGAAATGAAAGAAAAAGAAATTCCCATACTGCTGCTTACGGGATACCTGGGCAGCGGCAAGACAACTCTGGTAAACCGCATCCTGGCCAACCGGCGGGGCATCCGCTTCGCCGTCATCGTGAACGACATCGGCGAGGTGAACATCGATGCCGCCCTCATCCAGAAGGGGGGCGTGGTGGCGCAGAAGGACGACAGCCTGGTGGCCTTGCAGAACGGCTGCATCTGCTGCACGCTGAAGGCGGACCTGATTGAACAGGTGTACGAACTGATGCGGACCGGGCGCTTCGACTACATCGTCATCGAAGCCAGCGGCATCTGCGAGCCCGAACCCATCGCACAGACGCTCTGCTCCATTCCCCGTCTGGGCGACGCCTACACGAAGTATGGCATTTGCCGCCTGGACTGCATCGTCAGCGTGGTAGATGCCCTGCGCCTGCAAAGCGAATTCGCCTGCGGCGACAGCCTGACGCAAAAGAAACTGAATGAAGAAGACATTGAGAACCTCATCATCCGGCAGATTGAATTCTGCAACCTGATTCTGCTGAACAAGGCCTCTGAAGTGTCGCCCGAGGAACTGGGACGCATCAAGACCATCATCCGCACCTTGCAGCCTTCGGCCGAAATCATTGAGTGCAACTATGCCGACGTGGAACTGGACAAGCTGCTGGACACGCATCTGTTCAACTTTGAGCGAGCCGCCACCTCGGCCGGCTGGATTCGCGAGATTGAGCGTCAGGTGACCGAAGAGGAAGAGCGCGAAGCCCATCTGCACGGACATGCCCACGAGCACGAAGAACATTCCGGCCACGAACATCCCGACCACGAGGAGCACGAAGAAGGCCACCACCATCACCACCACCACGACCACGACCACGAAGGCGGCGAAGTGGAGGAGTACGGCATCGGCACCTACGTCTACTACCGCCGGCCGGCATTCGACATCCACAAGCTGGACCGCTTCATCGCCACGCGCTGGCCGCGCAACATCATCCGTGCCAAGGGCGTGTGCTACTTCAGCCACAACCGCGACATGTCCTACCTGTTCGAGCAGGCCGGCGTGCAGAAACAACTGACCGAAGCCGGATTGTGGTATGCCACCGCTCCCGAAGAAGACCTCATCGAACTGATGAAGCAGGAGCCCGGCCTGCTGCGCGACTGGGACGAGAAGTACGGCGACCGGATGCAGAAGATTGTCTTTATAGGCCAGCACCTGGACCGCGAGCAACTGGCCCGCGACCTGGACGAATGCCTGGAATAGCCCTCAACAACCCGATGCGCCTATGAAAAACCGGATTATGTACAGCTGCCTGCTGATGGCTCTGCTGATGTGCCTGACCGCCCGCGCACAAGAAACAGCGCGGGTGATACTCGGCAACGAACGTACCGCAGAATACTACCCCCTGCTGAAGGGCAAGCGTGTAGCCCTCTTCGGCAATCACACCAGCCTGCGGGGCGACACCCACCTGCTCGATGCCCTGCTGGCAGACAGCATCCGCGTGGTGGCCGTGTTCTCGCCCGAACACGGCTTCCGCGGCAAGGCCGACGCAGGCGAAAAGGTAGGCAGCAGCGTGGACAGCCGCACGGGCGTGCCCATCCTCTCCCTCTACGACGGTAAGGACAAGCGCCCCTCGGCAGCCTCGATGAAGAAGTTCGACGTGCTGCTGGCCGACATTCAGGACGTGGGCTTGCGCTTCTATACCTATTATATTACGCTCTGCCGCCTGATGGATGCCTGCGCCGAATACGGCAAGTCCGTCATCGTGCTGGACCGTCCCAATCCGAACGGCCACTACGTCGACGGCCCCTTGCTCGACATGAAGTACAAAAGTGGTGTAGGCTGGCTGCCCATTCCCGTGGTGCACGGCATGACGCTGGGCGAACTGGCCCGCATGGTGAACGGCGAAGGCTGGCTGCCCGAAGGGCGCACCTGCCGCCTGACCGTAGTGCCCTGTCTGAACTACACCCACCAGACACGTTACGACCTGCCCGTGCCGCCCTCGCCCAACCTGCCCAACATGAAAGCCATCTACCTCTACCCCTCGCTCTGCCCGTTCGAGGGGACGGTGGTCAGTCTGGGCCGCGGAACGGACAAACCCTTCCAGATATACGGTCACCCCGATATGAAAGGCTATTCCTACAGCTTCACCCCGCGCAGCGTGCCCGGTGCCAAGAATCCGCCCCTGCTGGGCAAACGGTGCCACGGCGCAGACCTGAGCGGAAAGAGCGACGAAGAGCTCCGCCGCGAAGGCCTCAACCTGACCTACGTCATCGATGCCTATCGCAACCTGAACATCGGCGACCGCTTCTTCACCTCCTTCTTCGAGCTGCTGGTAGGTACACGTTACGTACGGCAGATGATTGAGGAAGGCCGCAGCGTCGAGGAAATCAGAGCACGCTGGATGCCCGACGTGGAACGGTTCAAGGAGCAACGCCGCCCCTATCTGCTATATGATGAATAACAGTCAGAAGTTACAGGAGATTAGAGGGAGTTATCGCCCGCCCAGGCGGGCATGGGAATTAAAGCCGATAGTTCAAGTATATGCCCGGCATACTTTCCACAAAGGTATTGGCTTAACTTCTTAACTCCTTAACTCCTTAACTACAACTATTAATAAACTTACAAAACTTAAGTAAACAATAAAAAGTACCCCACATGTCACCCATATCCATGTCTCCCTTATTCGTACTGCTTACTCTCGCCGCCTACTTTGTCATCCTCTTCACCGTCTCCTACCTGGCCGGACGCAAGGCCGACAATGCGGGCTTCTTCACCGGCAACCGCCGTTCGTCGTGGTACGTTGTGGCGTTTGCCATGATCGGCGCCAGCATATCGGGCGTCACCTACGTCTCCGTGCCCGGCATGGTGAAGGACAGCGGCTTCGGCTACCTTCAGATGGTGCTGGGTTTCATTGCGGGGCAGTTCATCATTGCCTTCGTACTCACGCCGCTGTTCTATCGCCTGAATCTCGTTTCGGTCTATGAATACCTGGAAAGCCGCTTCGGACGGGCATCCTACCGCACGGGGGCATGGTTCTTCTTCCTCTCGAAGATGCTGGGAGCTGCCGTGCGTCTGATGCTGGTCTGCATCACCCTGCAGTTGCTCGTCTTTGGTCCCTGCGGGTTGCCCTTCGTGCTGAATGCCGCCCTGACCGTGGCATTGGTCTGGCTCTACACCTGGCGCGGAGGCGTGAAGTCGCTCATCTGGACCGACTCGCTGAAGACGCTCTGCCTGATTGTGTCCGTCGTGCTCTGCATCGGCTACATGGCTTCAGGGCTCGGGCTCACGCTGGATGGGGCTGCGGAAGCCGTCATGTCCAGCGAACTGTCGCGCATCTTCTTCTTCGACGACCCGAACAACCGGCAATACTTCTTCAAGCAATTTCTGGCAGGTGTATTCACCACCATTGCCATGAACGGGCTGGACCAGGACATGATGCAACGCAACCTGAGCTGCCGCAACTCGCGCGAGTCGCAGAAGAACCTGCTGACCAGCGCCGTGCTGCAGTTCTTCGTCATCCTGCTGTTCCTGATGCTGGGCGTGCTGCTCTACCTCTTTGCCGAAAGTCGCGGCATCCGGGTGGAGAAGAGCGACGAACTGTTTCCGCTGATTGCCACCGGCGGCTACCTGCCCGTCGTGGTGGGCATCCTCTTCATCGTGGGACTTACCGCGTCGGCCTATTCGGCGGCGGGCTCGGCACTGACGGCACTCACCACTTCGTTCACGGTGGACATCCTGGGCATCAAGGGCAAGACCGAAGCCGAAGTCGCCCGCCTGCGCCGCAGGGTACACGCGGGCATGGCGGTGCTGATGGGCATCGTCATCGTGGCCATCAACCTGCTGAACAATACCAGCGTCATCAACGCCGTCTATACATTGGCCAGTTATACTTACGGACCCATCCTCGGCCTGTTTGCCTTCGGCATCTTCTGCCGACGCAGAGTGCGCGACCGCTACATCCCGCTGGTGGCTCTTGCCTCGCCCGCACTGTGCTACGTGTTGCAGCGCAATTCCGAGGCGTGGTTCGGCGGCTACCAGTTCAGCTACGAACTGCTGATATTCAATGCGCTGTTCACCTGTTTGGGGCTGTGGTTGGTGAGCCTGCCCCGGAAGAACGTATAAAGAATGATCCATTATTCTACTATATTTTACTTATTACAGACTATGAACATCGATTGCTACCTCCTTAGTACAGGAAACAAAGACATAGAACAGACCGTCAGCGGCCTGAAGGCCACAGGACAGGTCGCACAAATCAACCTCATCGGCCCCAACGTGCCCGCGGGCCTGAAGAACGGTTACGGCATGCTGGAAACAGAAGTCCCCTTCAGCAGCCGGGTGATGCAAACCATTGCCCGAAGCGCACAGGCACCCTACACGCTGCTCTACACCAAGGACACCGCCCTCTGCCTGGGCATGTTCGCCCTGGAGCGTATGATGCGCATCCTGGAGGACAGCGGCGCGGGTATGGTCTATGCCGACCATTATCAGCTGAAGGAAGGCCGCCGACAGACAGCTCCCGTCATCGACTACCAGCCGGGGTCGCTGCGCGATGACTTCGAATTCGGCTCCGTCCTGCTGCTGCGCACCGACGCGCTGAAGGAAACTGCCGACCGCATGACGTCCGACTATCGCTACGCCGGCCTGTACGACCTGCGCCTCAAGCTGTCGCAACATCATCAGCTGGTGCACATCAACGAATACCTTTATACGGAAGTGGAGACCGACACCCGCCTGAGCGGCGAAAAACAGTTTGACTACGTCGATCCACGCAACCGCGACCGCCAGATTGAGATGGAGGCTGCCTGCACCGAACACCTGAAAGAGGTGGGTGGCTATCTGAAACCGGAGTTCGAGTCCGTGGCCTTCGACGCCGGCGACTTCGAGTACGAAGCATCGGTCATCATCCCCGTGCGCAACCGTGTCCGCACCATCCGCGACGCCATCCGCTCGGTGCTGTCGCAGCAGGCAGACTTCCGCTTCAACCTGATTGTCATCGACAACCACTCCACCGACGGCACCACCGAGGCCATTGACGAATTTGCTGCCGACGAGCGCCTCATCCACCTCGTCCCCGAACGCGACGACCTGGGCATCGGCGGCTGCTGGAACGTGGGTGTGCACCATCCCCGGTGCGGTAAATTCGCCATTCAGCTGGACAGCGACGACGTCTACAAGGACGAACACACGCTCTCGACCCTCGTGCGCGCCTTCTACGAGCAACAGTGCGCCATGGTGGTGGGCACGTACCTGATGACCGACTTCCAGATGAACCCCATCCCGCCCGGCATCATCGACCACCGCGAGTGGACGCCCGACAATGGCCGCAACAACGCCCTGCGCATCAACGGTCTGGGAGCGCCCCGCGCCTTCTACACGCCCGTGCTGCGAGCGATAAAGGTGCCCAACACCAGCTATGGCGAGGACTATGCCCTGGGACTCGCCTTCTCGCGCCGCTACCGCATAGGCCGCGTTTACGACGTGATTTATCTGTGCCGCCGCTGGGAGGGCAATTCCGATGCCGCCCTCGACATTGCGAAGCAAAACGCCAACAACCTCTACAAGGACCGCATCCGCACCTGGGAGTTACAGGCACGCATCGCACTGAACAAACAGCAAAAAGTCTGAAGCTATCAGCCAACAATTCAAGAAATATAGCCCATGAGTACTCTGAACGAAAACATACGCCTGCTGACCGAGCAGCAACTTGCCACCTGGGAGACCGCCCGCCGCAACTACGAGGCCCTCGCCCACGTGCAGCTGAAGAAGGTGGACGTGCGGGGCGTGCGCTACCGGGTGCAGTTCAACCCCGCACGCATCGTTTCGTCGGCCGCACGGGTGGACGACCGCTCGCTGCGCGAACGCCGTTGCTTCCTCTGTCCCGCCAATCGTCCGGCCGAGCAGCAAGGCATCCCCTTCCGCGGGCACTACCAGCTGTTGCTGAACCCCTTCCCCATCTTCCCCCGC
>NZ_CASFWU010000102.1 GCF_949298305.1 uncultured Bacteroides sp.
CTATCTCTTTTAACTGTTCGATTTTTGCTTCTCTGTCTTTATTACTATTTATAATCTTAGCGTATGATTCGCTGAAATGATGTACTGCAATTTGAATGATATTTATCAAGTCTTCTCTTTCTGTATAATAACTTTTTCTATTGCCTTGCTTTAAAGTAATACTTGATGCATCACACAACTTGGTTAGAAAAGTAGCAAAGTCTTCAAGTACGGACTTTCCCATAATAGGTGCATTTGTGCCAATATCTTCTATAAAATCATATACGAATAGCAGTAGATACCAAAACTTACTAACGTCTAATTTATATGCTTCAATGGTATTCTGTAAATTTTCATTAGATAAAAATTTCTCTTTGAAAGAATCGTCCAATTTTCTGTATTCTC
This sequence comes from uncultured Bacteroides sp., assembly GCF_949298305.1. Taxonomy (GTDB): domain Bacteria; phylum Bacteroidota; class Bacteroidia; order Bacteroidales; family Bacteroidaceae; genus Bacteroides. The sequence goes on from NZ_CASFWU010000102.1 coordinate 385, forward strand.
GTTTCTTGTATTCTTCCAAAGTCCCTTTGAATATTTTCATTTCTTTGGCTCTCTCGTATCTTTCTTCGACAGATAGATCTTTCTCTGTATATCTGTTGGCAAATATGGCTGGTGCGGAAGATATATCTTCATAATCGGGTAGAAAGTGATTGGCCACTTCCCATACATATTCTAAGAGTGGCTCATCAAGGTATTTGTGGCTTTCATACCAAGCCACTTTTAAATCGGGCAGTTCTTTTATTTGGTGCAGTTCTTCTATTGACATAGTGCGTTGTTATTAGTTATGCTGCAAAATAAAAGAAAAGTCTGTAATCTTTTTCAGACTACAGACTTCTTTTTATTATAGTAGGTTCTTCATTGCATCATCCACTTGTTCATTATCGAAACTATCCAAGTATATTTGAGTGGTAGCTAAGTCTGAATGTCCCAATGCTTCACTTATCAGTGCTATGTTTACACCGGATTTCTTTAGTACGCTTGCGAATGAATGGCGAGCAACATAGGTGGTGATATTAGCTTCAACGCCTAAATCTGCTGCGAGTAGTTTTAGGTTTTTATTGACTTTACCAAGTATCTTATGTATTCTATTCTGTTTTTGTAGGGCGGTCTTGTGCATCTTGCTGTCTAAAATCGGAAATAGATAGCCTTTGCTCTCCTTTGAATATTTTTCGATTATCTGCATGGCTTCCTGCGGTATTCCTATTTTGATTAGCTTTTTTGTCTTTTGGCGGATATAGTGTAACCTGCCATTTTGAATATTCTCTTTTGTCAGATTAGCTATGTCTGTGAAATTGATTCCACCACATAGATAACTGAACACGAATATGTCTTTGCTCAACTCCATGTATTGCTGCTTTCCAATGGGCTGCACTTTGGTTGTGAATTTCAGTACGTCTGTTTTGGCAATAGCTCTCTTTTGAGTTGTGGTATCGAACTTGTTTATTTTATATTCGTCAAATGGATAATCGGATTTTCGGGCACATTTCGCTTTGATGGCTTTATTATATGTACTGCGTAATGTACGAAACATAAGGCTTATGGTGGTTTCTTTATTGTCTTTGGAGCGTAGCCATTTCTCATATTTGTTAAGCCAAGCAATATCTATTTCATTAAATGGAATATCCAATTTCCCATTAGTGAAAACTTTGAGCGAATTGAATGAACCTTTATAGATAAGGCGGTTTCCGCATTTGTCCTCACGTGTGTATTGTTCTATAAGTCCTTGATAGAATGCACAGACTGTTTTTAGTTCAAACTTTGTATTCTCATTATTGAGTAAGGTGGTGGTAGTGTATTCTTTTTGTTCGCTATTCAGTTCCAACATTCGTTGTTGAAGTTCCCGTTGCTTATCCAAGATAATCTTTTGGATGTACTCTTTGTTAGGGCAGTTGGGCTTAGGCTTATTTCGTGCGAAGTCCCAATATTTAGGATTGATGGATATGCCTAAACTTTGGTATTTACGCTTTCCTCCTTTAGATACTTGGAGCATCAATGGATTTTCGCCATTTGATAATGTCTTAGACTTGTAGCAAACTACTGAAACACAAGCATTCATAATGAATTTTCGGTTTACATCTTGGTTTACATGCACCCTTTGAAACCACCCGAAAATAGACTTTTCGTAACCTACTAAAAGCAGAAAACCTCGATAGCTAATCTCTTAACTATCAAGGCTTTCTTTGTGAGCGGCAAGCGGGACTCGAACCCGTGACCCTCAGCTTGGGAAGCTGATGCTCTACCAACTGAGCTACTGCCGCAAGCATCGACAACGGACAGATGCCGTTGAAAACGGGGGCAAAGTAATAAAATCTTTTAGAAAGAATCAAGCGTTTCCTGAAAATAATTCCTACTTTTGTGCAAATATTCCGATAAGCTCAAAACATGAAACGAATCATACTGGTCACCGGAGGAGCCCGCTCCGGAAAGAGTTGTCACGCCGAGAAGCTGGCACTCAGCCTTTCATCCAACCCGGTCTATCTGGCCACCGCCCGCATCTGGGACGAAGATTTCCGCCAACGGGTCATCCGCCATCAAGAACGACGAGGACCCGAATGGACCAACATCGAGGAAGAAAAGGAACTCGGCAAACATCAGCTGGAGGGACGCACCGTGCTGGTGGATTGCGTCACGCTGTGGTGTACCAACTTTTTCTTCGACCTCCAGGCGGACATTGACCGTTCGCTGGCAGCCGTACAGGAAGAGTTCGACCGCCTCACTGCGCAAGAAGCCACCTTTATCTTCGTCACCAACGAGACGGGCATGGGCGGCACCTCGGACAACGACCTGCAACGCAAGTTTACCGACCTGCTGGGATGGGTGAACCAATACATCGCCGTACGGGCAGACGAGGTCATCCTGATGGTATCGGGAATCCCCGTGAAAATCAAGTGAAACTATCAAAAAACTATCAAACGACATACAGACAATGAAAACCTTTCAAATTGTACGCCCGGACGAAGGCATCCGGGAGGCATTGACCGATAAAATAAACAACCTTACCAAGCCCAAAGGCTCGCTGGGCACACTGGAGGAGCTGGCCTTGCAGATTGGCCTCGTCCAGCAGACTCTCTGCCCCACCCTGAAGAAACCGCAAAACATCATCTTTGCCGCCGACCACGGCATAGTGGAGGAAGGCGTCAGCCTCTCGCCCAAGGAGGTCACTTGGCAACAGATCAGCAACTTCCTGCACGGAGGCGCGGGCGTGAACTTCCTCTGCCGCCAGCACGGATTCACGCTGAAGATTGTGGACGCGGGTGTGGACTACGACCTACCCTACGAGAAAGGCATCATCAACATGAAGGTGCGCAAGGGCACCCGCAGCTACCTGCACGAGGCAGCCATGACCGAGGAGGAAATGGACCTGTGCATCGAGCGGGGAGCCGAAGTCGTACGGATGTGCCACGAAGAAGGGAGCAACGTGCTCAGTTTCGGCGAAATGGGTATTGCCAACACATCCTCGTCCTCGCTCTGGATGAGCTGCTTCACGGGCATCGACCTGGCACAATGCGTGGGTGCGGGCAGCGGCCTCAACCAGACAGGCATCCGCCACAAGTACGAGGTGCTGAAGCAATCGCTGGACAACTATCGGGGAGACGGGTCGGCACGCGACATCATCCGCTACTTCGGCGGGCTGGAGATGGTGATGGCCGTAGGTGCCATGTTGCAGGCAGCCGAACTGAAGAAGCTGATACTGGTAGACGGATTCATCATGACCAACTGCCTGCTGGCCGCCAGCCGTCTCTATCCCGAAGTGGTCAGCTATGCCATCTTCGGACATTGCGGCGATGAGTCGGGCCACAAGCTGGTACTCGATGCTATGGGAGCCCGTCCGCTGCTGCATCTGGGCCTGCGCCTGGGCGAAGGCACGGGTGCCATCTGCGCCTACCCGATTGTGGATTCGGCGGTCAGAATGATTAACGAGATGGACAACTTTGCCCACGCCTCCATCACCAAATACTTCTGACGCATGAGGTTGCTGGCTGCATTCATCTTCTTTACCCGCCTGCCTTTCTGGCGCATCAGAGAGGTTCCTGCCGAGTGTTTCAAGCACGTGGTGCCCTACTGGCCCATAGCCGGATGGCTGACAGGGGGCATCATGGCGGGCGTGCTTTGGATGGCGGGACAATGGCTGCCCCTCTCCGCAGCGTGGATAGTGGCCATTGCGGCGCGGTTGCTGGTCACGGGATGCCTGCACGAGGACGGGCTGGCCGACTTCTTCGACGGATTTGGCGGAGGCACCACCCGCGAACGGACACTGGCCATCATGAAGGACTCGCACATAGGCAGCTACGGCGTCATCGGGCTGATTGTCTACTTTGCCCTGCTGATGCAGCTCCACCACCTGCCGCTCACGCAGCTCTGTGCCGTGGTATTCGCCGGCGACTGCTGGTCGAAGTTCTGCGCCTCACAGCTCATCAACTTCCTGCCCTATGCACGGAAGGAAGAGGAAAGCAAAGCCAAGGTGGTGTACAACCGCATGAGCGCAGGCGAATGGCTGATGGCTTTCATATGCGGCGCTCTACCCCTTGCCTTGCTATGGCCGGGCCAGATGGGCTTTGCCGCCCTGCTGCCCGTGGTGGTGTTCGCCTTGCTGTGCTGTCTGATGAAGAAACGCCTCCAGGGCTATACCGGCGACTGTTGTGGGGCTACGTTCCTGCTGTGCGAACTGTCCTTCTACCTCGGCTGCCTGGCCATTTATTAGCATCAAATAATTAACTCAACTTTGACTTCGTCGATTTTCAATTCGCAAGCTCAAGTTGCAGTTGACGAGCAACAAGTTAACGAGTTGACAAGGCGTTTGCAGCGGGCCGTTTCATCAAACAGGGCATTCCAGCCTTGTAGACTTGTTGACTGAAGCCTTGTCAACTAATAAGTTGAGCACTTGCGAAACTTAAATCTTTAAAAACAATGGAAATCATCCTAATCAGACATACATCGGTCGACGTGCCTCCGGGCGTGTGCTACGGACAGACGGACGTGCCGTTGAAACCCACCTTTGAACAGGAGGCCGCCGTCACGGCCGCCAACCTGAAAGCCTACACTCCCTTCGACCACGTCTACACCAGCCCGCTGACCCGGTGTGTGAGGCTGGCCGACTTCTGCGGCTATCCCGATGCCGAACGCGACAGGCGGATTATGGAAATCAACTTCGGAAGCTGGGAAATGAAACCTTTCGACCACAACGACGACCCGCGCCTGAAAGAGTGGTATGCCGACTATCTGAACGTGGCGGCCACGGGCGGCGAATCGTTTGCCATGCAATACCAGCGTGTCAGCCGGTTTCTGGACGAACTGAAAGGAAAGCCGTGGAAGCGGGTGGCCATCTTTGCACACGGAGGCGTACTGATTTGCGCCCAAATCTATGCCGGACTGATCCGGGCTGAAGAGGCGTTCAGCGCACTGACGCCCTACGGAGGTATCATCCGTGTCTGCCTGCCCGACGATTAAACGACAGATGCCGCCAGCCAATAGCCCACTACCGACGTGATAAGAATGATGCTTAGCAGCATGAACCACTCCGCACCGCGGTTGATGCGCACGGCCGTGCGCATGTCTTCCGTGGTCAGCGGTCGGTCGTTAGTGCCGATGTATGGCTTCCACACCTCCTCGCCGAAATAGACATGAGGGCCACCGAAACGGCAATCCAAAATGCCAGCCAATGCCGCCTCGGGATAGCCGGAGTTGGGACTGGCGTGCTGCCAGCCATACTTGCCCACAAAGGCGAGCAGCGACAGGCGCCCCGAAGCCAGCACCATCAGGAAAGCTGTCAGACGGGCAGGCAGGAAGTTGGCCACATCGTCCAACCGGGCGGCAAAGCGCCCGAAGTGCCGATAGCGTTCGTTGCGATAGCCTATCATCGAGTCGAGTGTGTTCACCATCTTGTAGGCCACCATGCCGGGCACACCCAGAATGAGATACCAGAACAAGGGAGCAATGACACCGTCGCTCAGGTTCTCGGCCAGCGTTTCGAGCGCAGCGGTGCGCACTTCCTGGGCCGAGAGGGTCGAAGTGTCGCGCCCCACAATGCGGGCCACCTGCTTACGTCCTTCTTCCAGCGAGCGGTCTACCGCACGGAAAACATCCCTCACCTCGCGTATCAGCGTGGTGCCTGCCAGACAATAGAAGATGAGAATAACCTGCACAACCAGCAACAGGCCGGGCGAAAAACGGGCTGCCTGATACAGCACAAAATCTGTCAGAAGATATACTCCGACCACCAGCGCGACCGACAGCGCTGCTCCCTTCAGCACGCGGTGTTCGCCCGTATTCAGGCGATGTTCTCCCCAGGCTATCAGTTTGCCGAAGCCCACCACCGGATGGGGCAGGCTGACGGGGTCGCCTATGCAGCGGTCGAGCAACCATCCTGCCAGCAAAGGCAGATTCAGATTGAATATTATACCTAATAACAATAACAGTTCGTCCATAGTCATAAATCTTTTATTTCAGCCCGAGGCCTTCAGCCCAAGGCAAGCCACTCGGCAATGGCCTCCACCAGCCGGTCGTTCTCTTCGGATGTCTGGGTGGCTACGCGGAAAAAGCGTTCGTCCAGGCCGTCGAAGTTGGAAGCGTCGCGAATCAGGATGCCATGGTTCTCGGCCAGATATTCCTTCAGAGCCGACGCCTTGCCGAAGCGAAGACGCACCAACATGAAGTGAGTACGGCTATCCCACACCTCCAGCGCACCCAATGCCTGGAGCGAGCCTCGCAGGCGGTCTGCCTCCTGCAAGTAGGCAGGCACATCCAGCGGCTGGGGAACATCGTGCTCCAGCAGATAGAGTCCCGCCTCGATGGCAAGCCGGTTGACCGACCACGGCATCCGGTTGGTGCGCAGGCGGTGGAGCAAGGCGGGCGACCCCGTCACATAACCCAGCCGCAGGCCGGGAATGGCATAGCGCTTGGTCATGGAGTGGAGCTGCAAGACGTTGGGAAAATCGGCTGCCTCGGCTGCCGAAAGCAGGGGAACAAGCGTAAAGTACTCGTAGGACTGGTCGATGACGAAGCAGACCTGCAGATTGCGGCGGATAAGCTCAGTCAGCTCTGTCCGCTCCACTACCATCCCCGTGGGATTGTTCGGATTGCAAATCCACACCATGCGCACATCGTCCGGCAAGCGCCAATGCTCCTTCTCCAAAGGCAGGCTGTATAAGGAAGTTACACGGTGGGCGTGCATCCGGCAGGCATCGGCATATTCGCTGAACGTAGGTTGCAGGATGGCGGTATTCGTGCCGCGGAAGGTCTGTGCAATCAGGTAGATGGCCTCCGTAGCGCCGTTGGTCACACAAACCTCATCGGCCGACAAATGATTGGCTGCTGCTATGCGCGCTTCAAGCGTATAAGGTTCGGGTTCAGGATAACTGCCTATGCACCCGATGAGCCGGCACAGGTGGGCCTTCAGCCCGTCCAGGTTCACGCGGTTATAGACGTTTGAACTGAAATTGGATGTGATGGGACGGCTGTATTTGTACAGGTCGTCGCCGTGTCCTTCTATCATATTTCTTAATCCTTTCTTTTCTATGAGTTACTTCCTGTCATTTTTCTCCCTTCAGTATCTGGTAGACCAGCGGCAGGTTGACATGGCTACGCACGTGGTCGGCCAGCTTGTCGTACTGCTCTTCCTTGAACTGACGGTAATCGAAGGCGGTGCCTGCCGCTGCAACCTTGTCGGCAAACGGGGCAAGCAGGTAGTCGATGAACTGCGGATTGTCGAGGATGCCGTGTATGTAGGTACCCATACAAGTGCGATCCACCCAATAGCCATCGGCCTGTCCGTCTTCCATCCGTGTCAGGGGCGAATCGGGGGCACCCTCCACAGGAACGGTGGCTCCCATGTGTATCTCGTAGCCGGACATCAGCGGGCCGGCAGTGTCCGTCCCCTCCTGACCGTTCAGCGTGAAGCGCACCTGGCGTGTCACTTTCTCGCCTGTCATGCGGGTTGTGACAGGAAGAAGTCCCAGCCCCGGCAGACGCTCAATCTCACCCTCGACGTGTTCTGGGTCAAGCACCTCCTGTCCCATCAGTTGATAGCCTCCGCAGATGCCCATGACGGTCGTTCCCTCGCGATGGGCCCGGATGACTGCCGCCGCCACGCCGTTGCGCCTCAGCTCGTAGAGGTCGTCTATCGTGCTTTTGGAGCCGGGCAGCAGGATGATGTCCGCCTTGGCCAGCTCGTCCACGTTGTTCGTATAGAAGAGGTGTACCCGCGGGTCGCGCTCCAGCACATTGAAGTCGGTGAAGTTACTGAGGTGGCGCAGGAGCACCACTGCCACGTTCACCTTGCCGCGCTCGGTCTGTGCCGACTTGGTGGCAAGGGCCACGGAGTCCTCCTCCTCAATGTAGATATCCTTATAATAAGGTATAACACCCAGCACCGGAATGCCACACAACTCCTCCAGCATCCGCACCCCCGACTCGAACAGGCGTATGTCTCCCCTGAACTTGTTGATGAGAATGCCTTTGATGCGTTCCCGCTCGTGGGGACGCAACAGCTGCAACGAGCCGTAGACGCTGGCAAAGACACCGCCGCGGTAAATGTCCGCCACCAGTATCACATCGGCACCAGCATGAAGGGCCATGGGCAGATTGACCAGGTCGGAGTCGCGCAGGTTGATTTCGGAGATGCTGCCAGCTCCTTCCAGCACAATCGGATTGTAGCGCGCGGCCAGCCGGTCGTAGGCCTTGCACACTTCCTTGCGCAAGACGTCGCGCCCCTCGTGGCGGAAGTAGTCGTATGCGTCGCGGTTGCCTGCCGGACGGCCGTTGAGCACCACCTGCGAGGTATGGTCGGACTGCGGCTTCAACAGCAGCGGGTTCATGTCCGTATGGCAGGGGATGCCCGCCGCCTCGGCCTGCACAGCCTGCGCCCGCCCGATTTCCAGCCCCTCGGGCGTGGCGTATGAGTTGAGGGCCATATTCTGTGCCTTGAAGGGAGCGGGACGGTACCCGTCCTGCAAGAAAATGCGGCAGAAGGCTGCCGCAACGATGCTTTTCCCCACATCGCTGCCGGTGCCGGCAAACATGACGGGATGAAGTTTTTCCTTATCTTCCATAACTGAATGCTTTTCCAAATGTCACACCACTGAAATGCGGTGCAAAGGTAATCAAAATTATCGCTCCGGCGTATCCTGCCGTTTCCGCTTATAGGCAAATTCCTGCCATTTCTCTTCCGGCCAGTCCTGCCGCTGCATCTCCATGCGAGCCATGACAAAGAAGAGGTCGGACAGGCGGTTGACCAGACGCAGAATGTCGGCATCGACGGGGTCCTGCCGGTTCAGCGTCCACAACCTGCGCTCGGCACGCCGCGCCACCGTGCGGGCAAAATGGAGCTGGGCGGAGACAGGCGTCCCGCCCGGCAGCAGGAAGTAGCCGTGGTCTGCAAGCCGGACGGTCATGGTGTCCATCTCCTGCTCCAGGCGCAGGGTCAGTTGGGCCGCCCCCAGCGGATTGGGATTGGTCACTCCGGCCGGCGTGGCCACATGGCTCATCACCGCCATCAGCTCGCGCTGGATGGCGTGCAGCAATTCCTGCCACGCATCATCCGGCGGCAGCATGGAGCGGACGATGCCTATCAGGGCGTTCAGTTCGTCCAGGCAACCATTGGCCTCGATGCGAATGTCGTCTTTGGGCACACGGGTACCGCCGTGAATGCCGGTGGTGCCCTTGTCGCCCGTTCGGGTATAGATTCTTTTCATGCGTTACGTCTTTAAAACAATTTCCAGATGTCCGTTTCCCCCCAATACAGATGGGTGTAACTGGCCAGGGTGTTCTTGTATCGGAAGACAGGCGTGTCCACCGCCTCTCCCCTGGCATTGCAGACCGCAGCCACCGACACGGGCAACGGACGGTCACCGTCGGTCACGAACTGGGTGTAGTGAAATTCGTGACCGGACAACTGCTGGCCTCCGTAGTCGAACCTGCGGTAACCCAGGCTCAAGCGCCGGTGTTGCTTCCGGTTGGAGATGGCAAAGGGGAACAGCCCCACCATGGGGTCGAAACGGGGGGCGGCCTGCGCGTCGTCGCCGTCCTGCCAGATGCCGGCCGACAGATAAATCATACCGCCACACTCGGCCAGCACGCGTCCGCCCTCCTCGGCATAGCGGCGGATGGAGGCCACGGTGCTTTTGGCCTGCATCAGCTGGCGGATGTGCTTCTCGGGATAGCCGCCCGGCAGATAGAGCAAATCCGTATCCGCCGGAAGCGTGAAAGGCTGCTCGGGGTCGAAGAAGGTGACGCGCCCCATGCCACGCAGCATGTCGATATGCTCCTGATAGATGAACGAGAACGCGTCTTCGTTGCGGGCCACCAGGATGTGCTTGTCGCCCGGGAGCTGCGGCTGTCCGTCAGCAGGCTCAACCGCCGGCAGGCAGGTGTCGGCCAGCAGGCGGTCGCAATCCACATGCTCCTCCAGCAGGTCGGCCAGCAGGCCGATGGCATCCGTTCCCCGCGAGCAGCTGAAGTCGAGCCCCAGGTAACGCGAGCCCTGCTCCAGCTCCGCCCGCTTGGGCAGATAGCCCAGACAGGGCACGTCCAGCTCGGCACACACTTCCTGCAACAGGGCATAGTGGCGCGCAGAGCCCACGCGGTTGAAGATGACCCCGGCAATGCGGACATCCGGACGGAAGCCGATGAACCCCGCCAGCAGGGGAGCCATGGAATAGGCGGCAGACTTGGCATCGACCACCAGCACCACCGGCAGTCGCAGCAGACGGGCTATCTCGGCCGACGAGCCGCGGTCGCGGTCGTAACCGTCGTACATCCCCATCATGCCCTCCACTATGCAGGCATCGGCACCAGCCGCATAGCGGGCATAAATCCGGCGCACGTGCGAGGCGGAAGCCATAAAGCTGTCCAGATTGACCGAAGGGCGTCCGCACACCGCCGCATGGTACTTGGTATCAATGTAGTCAGGCCCGCACTTGAAGGGCTGCACCTTCAGCCCCTTTCGGACCAGCAGGGCCATCAGCCCGCGGCTCACCGTGGTCTTGCCCGAGCCGGACGTGGGAGCCGCTATCAGAAACTGAGGCTTGCGGCCTTCCGCCAGCCACCTTTCGGCAATGGTTCCTTTCATTTTTTTCCTTTTTATTTGGCGGCAAAGGTAAAAAAACTCCTGCAAAACCTTTATCTTAGCCGCCAATAAATAGACAACCGAATCAAAAACAGGACCTCTGACAATATGATTACCGAAGAACTAAGCAAGCTCTACGCCACAGCCGTAGGGCACGAACCGGAAACAATCGAAGAACTGCCCTCGTCGGGCTCCAACCGCCGCTACTTCCGCCTGAAGGGCGAACCCACCCTGATAGGAGTGAGTGGCGAATCGGCAGAAGAAAACCGCACTTTCCTCTATATGGCCGCACACTTCCGGCAAAAGGGGCTGCCCGTGCCCGCCATAGTGGCACGCTCGGCCGACGACCTCTATTACCTGCAAGAAGACCTGGGCGACACCCTGCTGTTCAACGCCATCGAGAAAGGGCGCAAGACCAGCGTGTTCAGCGAAGAAGAGAAACAACTGCTCCGCAAGACCATCCGCCTGCTGCCCGCCGTGCAGTTTGCCGGAGGCGACGGCTTGGACTTCAGCCGCTGCTACCCGCAGGCCGAGTTCAACCGCCGCAGCATCCTGTGGGACCTGAACTACTTCAAATACTGCTTCCTCAAGGCCACCGGCCTCGACTTTCAGGAAGACCGCCTGGAGGACGACTTCCAGAAGATGGCCGACGTGCTGTTGCGCAGCAGTTCGGCCACCTTCATGTACCGCGACTTCCAGAGCCGCAACGTGATGATCAAGGACGGGGAGCCGTGGCTGATAGACTTCCAGGGCGGACGCAAGGGTCCCGTCTACTACGACGTGGCCTCCTTCCTCTGGCAGGCCAAGGCCAACTATCCCGACAGCCTCCGCCACGAACTGCTCCAGGAATACATCGAGGCCGTGCGCAAATACCAGCCTGTGGACGAAAACTATTTCCACGCCCAGCTGCGCCACTTCGTGCTGTTCCGCACCTTGCAGGTACTGGGCGCCTACGGCTTCCGCGGCTATTTCGAGAAGAAGCCCCACTTCATGCAGAGCGTGCCGTTTGCCATCGGCAACCTGCGCCGCCTGCTGCAGGAGCCCTACCCCGAATATCCCTACCTCTGCCAGCTGCTGCGCAGCCTCACCGAGCTGAAGCAGTTCAGCGACGAACTGCAAAAGCGTGCGCTCAAGGTCGAAGTGACCAGCTTTGCCTACAAGAAAGGAATACCCGACGACACCTCGGGCAACGGGGGCGGATTTGTGTTCGACTGCCGCGCCGTCAACAACCCCGGCAAGTACGAACGCTACAAGCCCTTCACCGGCCTGGACGAGCCCGTCATCCGCTTCCTGGAGGAAGACGGAGAAATCACCACCTTCCTGGAGCACGTCTACGCCCTGGTGGACGCCTCGGTTAAGCGATACCTGGAGCGCGGCTTCACCCACCTGTCCGTGTGCTTCGGATGCACCGGCGGACAACACCGTTCCGTCTACAGCGCCCAGCACCTGGCCGAACACCTGAACCGCAAGTTTGGCGTGGAGGTCCATCTGGTACACCGCGAGCAGAACATCGAACAAACCTTCCAACCACAAAACTGAAACCCGCATGAAAGCCATGATATTTGCAGCCGGACTGGGCACCCGGCTCCGCCCGCTGACGGACAACATGCCCAAGGCCCTCGTCCCCATAGCCGGCAAGCCCATGCTGGAGCGCGTCATACTCCGGCTGAAGGAGGCCGGCTTCGACGACATCACCGTCAACATCCACCACTTCGGCCAGCAGATTGTGGACTTCCTCCAGGCCCACGGAAACTTCGGCGTGGACATCCACATCAGCGACGAGCGCAACGAACTGCTGGATACGGGCGGTGGCATCCGCCAGGCAATGCCCTACCTCGACGGCAAGGAGCCCATACTGATACACAACGCCGACATCCTGTCGGACATCGACCTCAAGGCCCTCTACCGCCACCACCAGGAAAGCAACGCCGACGCCACCCTGCTCGTCAGCCACCGGAAGACCTCGCGCTACCTGCTGCTGGACGACAGCCTCCTGCTGCGGGGCTGGATAAACAAGCAGACGGGCGAGGTACGGCCCGAAGGATTCGACCCGCACGCCACTGAACTTCAGGAATACGCCTTCGGCGGCATCCACGTCATCTCTCCCACCCTCTTCCGGCTCATGGACGAAGGCTCCTGGACGGGCAAGTTCTCCATCATCCCCTTCTACCTGTCGGTCTGCCGCCGCATCCGCATCCAGGGCTATCCCCTTCAGGGCTTCCACTGGTTCGACATCGGCAAGCCGGAGACTTTAATTCTTGCCGAAGCCTACTGTCAGAATACGGAATTTTTAAAAGAATAATACAGATTTTCAACATTCAAAAAAAATACAATTTTGTGTTGGAAACTTATCTGTTAAAATGACACATTTTGATTTGGGAAAGTCACACAAAGCGATTTACGTTTTTTAAAACGACCAAACTTTTACGTAATATTTCCCAAGAAAAAAACAGTGATTTAGTGGTGTTTAAACTCCATTAAATCGCTGTTTGAATGTCATTCAAAAAATCCAAAAATGTCACATTTTATTCTGGGAACCAATCTGTTAAAATTACACATTTTGATTTGGAAAAGTCACACAAAGCGATTTGCAGTTTTTAATTGTCCCGAAAAAAGGACCCTGAATTTGCACCTGACAAACTTCGTAGAAACGCCATATTCTGCTTCCGCCCGGAAATGAAAAAAGCCCTGATTCTGTTGTGAATCAGAGCTTCTCCTAATTTTGCTTTGTAAACTGGCGGTGCGGACGGGACTTTAACTTACACAATCAAGAAATCTCACAAAGCTGCAATATGTTGATAATAATCAAGTTATTACAAATCAACTATATTACTAAATATCATTA
>NZ_CASFWU010000103.1 GCF_949298305.1 uncultured Bacteroides sp.
GTACCTCCCCTGTTCCGCACCATCAAGGAGCAGAGCGACACGGACTGGGCCGAGATGTACAAGGTATTCAACATGGGCCATCGTCTGGAAGTCTACCTCTCGCCCGAGCATGCCGAGGAAGTCATCGCCATCTCGAAGTCGTTCAACATCGACGCACAGGTCATCGGCCGCATCGAGGAGAGCGACAAGAAGGAGCTGATTATCCGCTCGGAGTTCGGAGAGTTCAGGTATTAAGATATTGCACGTTATGGGCTATGTAGTCATCATTCTGATTGTGGTGTGTGTATTGGCTTGGGGGCAATATTACCGAAGCAATACCACCCGCAAGAAGAAATAAAGACAAGGTAAAAGAGAAAAACAATACTCCAAAGCCATGAAGAAAACTCTTGGAAAGCTCATTCTGTATGTCATACTGTGGATTGTAGCAGGTGCCGCTTTGAGCGTTGTAGCCACACGCATCGGTTCAGACTATCTGCACAGCCTGGCTGTCATAGGTCCGCCCATGGTGGTAGGTTACCTGTCCAGTCTCGAAGACGGAGAAGAGAAAGGCCGCCGGTTGCAGTGGTGTCGGTTGGTGTTGCTGACAGGCATAGTCACCACAGCGTTCTGGCTGCTTAAGAAATTAGTGTAACGGAATAAATGTTTTAGGCAAGAATTATGGAACGAGAACACCAAGGTTGCCTGATAGGCATTGGCATGGTCGCCGTTTGTGGAGCCATCCTCTTTGTGGCTTATAAGTGGGACATTCCTTTCCTGAAGTGTGCCTGTTACCTTTTGCCGGCTCTGATAGGTTCCTACATAGGCAGTCAATATTTCAATACAGCAGAACAAAGGGTGAAGAACCGCTTCTCGCGTCGGACGTGGATTCTGATTGTTATCGGTTTCCTGATACTGGCAGCAGTGCTGGCATGGCTGTTTGAGGGAAGATTGTGGTAATGCATTAATATAGGATCAATTAACTATGGCGAACAGACAATATAACATAAAGGAACTACCGCTTGCCTTCGACTTGGAAACAAAAGCCGTGTTGAAGCAGCTGAACTTGGCCAACAAGAAACTGGCCGAGTTGAAAGGGGTTGCCTTGACCATACCGAACGAGAACATCCTCATCAGCACCCTCACTCTGCAAGAGGCACGTGAAAGTTCGGCCGTGGAGAACATTGTCACGACCCAGGATGACTTGTATAAGGCCGACTTGGATTTGAAAGAGACCGTTATCAATGCTTCCACCAAAGAAGTACTGAACTATCGGCAAGCCTTGCAACGGGGCTTCGATTTGGTTCGTCATAACAAACTGCTTACCAATAACATCATCAAAGAGATACAACAGCAGTTGGAATGCAATTCGGCCGGTTTCCGTACCGTGCCCGGCACCATGCTGAAAAGCTCTGACGGAAGGGTAGTCTATACTCCACCGCAAGACAAAAAGGATGTGGAACGCTTGATGGCGAACTTGGAGTGTTACATCAACGACCCTGCATTGTCGTCCTGCGACCCTCTGATAAAGATGGCCGTCATACACCACCAGTTTGAAAGCATTCATCCGTTCTATGACGGAAACGGACGCACGGGACGTATCATCTCCATCCTGTATCTGGTTATCAACGACCTGCTGGACATCCCCATTCTCTACTTGAGCCGATACATCACACGCAACAAAGGAGAGTACTACCGGCTGCTACAGGCCATACGCAACGACGACAGCCTGGAGCAATGGGAGGAATGGATTCTATTCATGCTGAAAGGAGTGGAGCAGACTGCGGGCGAAACCATCAGCCTGGTGAAGAACATCTCTTCCCTCATGCAGCAATACAAGCAGCGATTGCGCCCTTTGTTCGGCAAACAGTATAAACACGAGTTGTTGAACAACCTGTTCTTCCACCCTTATACAAAGATTGAGTTTGTTGAACGGGATATGATGGTACAGAGAAAGACCGCCACCAAGTATCTGGATGCAATGGTAGAGGAAGGACTATTGGAAAAGGTGAAGATATGGAAGACAAACTATTATATCAATACGCCGCTCGTCCATCTGTTCACCAGCCAGGAAACACCGGAGATGAATCCCCAGACAGTCGTAGAATCTGTTTATGAGAAGGATACACTATAACACCCGATACATCATGTACCCCAAAACCGCAATTCGGGTACATGAGCAATCCATCATGTACCCGAATTGCGTTGTTTGGGTACATGAGAACTGAAAAAGATATAATCACCATATTCGTAATAAATGGCAGAAAACAACAACATACTGGAAAAGCTCGACGGCCTCGTGGCCCGCTTCGAGGAAGTATCAACCTTGATTACCGACCCGGCAGTCATTGCCGACCAGAAGCGGTACGTCAAGCTGACGAAGGAATATAAGGAACTGGGCGACCTGATGGATGCCCGCAAGGAATACATGCAGGTATTGAACGGCATCGACGAGGCCAAGGACATCATTGCCAACGAGACCGACCCCGAGATGCGCGACATGGCCCGCGAGGAACTCGATGCTTGCCAGACGCGTCTACCCGAACTGGAGGAGCACATCAAGCTGCTGCTCGTCCCGGCCGACCCGCAGGACAGCCGCAACGCCATCCTCGAAATACGTGGCGGCACGGGCGGAGACGAAGCGGCCATCTTTGCAGGCGACCTCTTCCGCATGTACTCCAAGTATTGCGACATCAAGGGCTGGCGCCTCGAAGTGTCCAGCGCCAACGAAGGAGCAGCCGGCGGCTTCAAGGAAATCATCTGTTCCGTGACGGGCGAGAACGTGTATGGCACGCTGAAGTATGAGTCGGGTGTACACCGCGTACAGCGTGTGCCGGCCACGGAGACGCAGGGACGTGTGCATACCTCAGCCGCCTCGGTAGCCGTGCTGCCCGAAGCCGAAGAGTTCGACGTAGTCATCAACGAAGGCGAAATCAAGTGGGACACTTTCCGAAGCGGCGGTGCCGGCGGCCAGAACGTGAACAAGGTGGAGTCCGGCGTCCGCCTGCGCTACAACTGGAAGAACCCGCTGACGGGCGTGGTGGAGGAAATCCTCATCGAGTGTACCGAGACGCGCGACCAGCCCAAGAACAAGGAGCGGGCCCTCTCCCGCCTGCGCACCTTCATCTACGACAAGGAGCACCAGAAGTACATCGACGACATCGCCTCCAAGCGCAAGACAATGGTCTCCACCGGCGACCGCTCGGCCAAGATACGCACCTACAACTATCCGCAGGGACGCATCACCGACCACCGCATCAACTACACTATCTATAACCTGGCTGCCTTCATGGACGGCGACATCCAGGACTGCATCGACCACCTCATCGTGGCCGAGAATGCGGAAAGGTTGAAGGAAAGCGAATTGTAACAAACAACCCAACTCAATTGTAACGCCATGAAAAACTTCAGCATCTTCCACTCACTGGGGCCGGCCTTCCAAAATTGTGCCAGGCGTTTTCCGGTAACGATGGCTTTCATCATCCTACTTTCCGCCTATTTGTGTCTGAATACGGAAGAGGTTATGGATTCGGCCGACAGGCTTACATTCCTTATCGGCTATTTCCTGTCAGTCGGTACTTTGCTCTCATTGAGTCTTCACTTGTGGAGTGAGGAGGTGAAAAGCAAGAAGGTCAATCTTGCTGTTCAGGCAACGGCGTATGTCCTGTTCCTTGCCGATACGGTATTCCTTTATTATCAGGGCAAGGGACTTGCCGTCGGCATAGCCCATGCAGCATGGATTTTGGCAATCGTCATGTCCATCTTCTTCCTGTCGTTTTTCAGGGAGAAGAATGACATACCAGCCTGGAACTTTACCTGCCGGTCCGTCAAGAAAGCTGTTTTAGCCGCTATTGTAGGATTGGTGATGAGCGGAGGACTGCTTCTGTTGTACTTTTCAATCGAACATCTGTTCGGATTAGCGATTAATGTCAAAATCAACTGGCACATTCTGGTGTTGTGCGGACTGATGCTTCCTTCCTTGCTGTTCATCGGAATGCTGCCCCAAGGAGCGCAGAAACATGACCACCGGCCACAAGCCGCAACGTTTATGGCCAACACCATCCGTTATCTCTTCGTACCTCTTGCAGCGGGATACCTGTTGGTGCTCTACGGTTATGCCGCCTACATCCTGCTGCGTTGGCAGTTGCCCGACGGATGGGTGTCGTGGCTGGTGACCATCCTTATGGCCGGGTGCATTGCCATCGAAACCGGGCTATACCCCATCCGCATCAGAGACAGGAAACCGTGGGACGAACGCATCGCCCGACTGCTTCCGGCTCTGGCACTGCCACTGCTCCTGCTGATGAGTATCGGCATTGCACGCCGCTTCTGCGACTATGGCATCACCATCAACCGCCTCTACCTGGCCACCCTCAACGTCTGGTTCTATATCGTATGCATCGGATTGCTGGTGGGAAAAGCCCGCCGCATCAGCTGGATACCCATCTCCTTCACCCTGCTCTTCCTGCTGACATCGACCTTCCCCGTCAACTATGCCACGATTACCCGCGACGTGCTACAGCGCGAAGTGCGCACCATGCTGAAGGGTAAGGAGCTGCCTCTGGACTACGACCAATACAAGACCCTGCTCAAAGAACTGACGCCGGAAGAAGCCGAACGGCTCAACGATAAAATGATTTATCTGGATGACCATTTCTTCAGAGAAAGCGTGAAGGAATTCGTCACCATGCAGGAGTTTGACACCTTCTACGGTCTGACGGATGAAAGCCCCAACAAGGTTCTTTATGGAAAGCTGGACTCTCAAAACATCATAGACATACCGGACGGATACCACCATTTCATCCGGATATATACCTACTGTCCCCTGCCCGGCGATGTGCTGGAAACAGGAAAAATACCCGTGGACCTGGAAGGGACGGATGTCGTCTACCTGCCGCTCGACACGCTGAAAGCGATAGACGGCCGGGAAAAGATGCCCGTCTCATTTTATCCCTGCATCTCGGGCAAACGGGTCTTTGTGCCCATCTACTTCTACTTCGACCTGAGGCCGGACGATTACGGCCAGCTGGGCATTGACATCGAAGGATACCTGTTCTTCAAGAAAAACTAACTTAAAAACATAGGCTCATGAACAAGCAACAACTTTTTGAAAACATCAAGCGCAAGCAGTCGTTCCTCTGCGTGGGGCTCGACACGGACATCAAGAAAATCCCCGAACACCTGCTGAAGGAAGAAGACCCCATCTTCGCCTTCAACAAGGCCATCATCGACGCCACCGCCGACCTGTGCATCGCCTACAAGCCCAACCTGGCCTTCTACGAAAGCATGGGCGTGAAGGGATGGATGGCCTTCGAGAAGACGGTGAACTACATCAAGCAGAACTATCCCGACCAATTCATCATTGCCGATGCCAAACGCGGCGACATCGGAAACACGTCGGCCATGTATGCCCGCACCTTCTTCGAGGAACTGGACATCGACTCCGTGACCGTGGCTCCCTACATGGGCGAGGACAGCGTGACGCCCTTCCTGACGTACGAAGGCAAATGGGTCATCCTGCTGGCGCTGACCAGCAACAAGGGTTCGCACGACTTCCAGCTGACGGAGGACAAGGACGGCGAACGCCTGTTTGAGAAGGTGCTCCGCAAGAGCCAGCAGTGGGCCAACGACGAGAACATGATGTACGTGGTAGGCGCCACGCAAGGCCGCATGTTCGAGGATATCCGCAAAGTCGTTCCCAACCACTTCCTGCTCGTCCCCGGCGTAGGCGCGCAAGGAGGCTCGCTGGAAGAGGTCTGCAAGTATGGCATGACGAAGGAATGCGGCCTCATCGTCAACTCCAGCCGCGGCATCATCTACGTGGACAAGACGGAGAACTTCGCCGCCGCCAGCCGCAAGGCCGCACAGGAGGTGCAGGCGCAGATGGCTGAGCAGTTGAAGGCTGTTCTTAGTTGACGAGGGGACGAGTTGACAAGTTGACGAGGGGACAAGGGATGAGTTGACAAGGTAATAAAATACAGGGAGCATGTCCTTGTAGCCTTGTTAACTTGTCCCTTGTCTACTAAGGAAATTACAGATACTCCCTGAAAAAACGCTCAATCCGGTCGAAGGGTATTACCTTCAGGTTGTCGTACAGGTCGGTATGGTTGGCGTCGGGAAGGATGAGCAGTTCCTTGTTGTCGCCTGTCAGTTTCTTGAAGGCGTCTTCGCTGAAGTATCGCGAATGGGCCTTTTCGCCGTGAACCATCAGGACGGCGCTGCGTATCTCGTGGCTATATGCCAGGATGGGCATGTTGAGGAAGGACAGGGACGAAGTCTTGTTCCATCCGTCGTTCGAGTTGAGCGAACGCTTGTGGTAGCCGCGCGGCGTCTTGTAGTAGGCATAGTAGTCTTTCACGAACTGGGGCGCATCTTCAGGCAGCGGGTCCACCACACCGCCAGCCCGTTCGTAGGAGCCGTTGCGGTAGTCGGCCGTGCGCTGGGCGTTGAGCTGGCGGCGGAGTTCGTAACGCTGGTCGGCATCCATCGAGTCGAAGTAGCCGTTGGCCGTGACGCGACTCATGTCGTACATGGTCGAGGTGACCGTGGCCTTGATGCGCGTGTCGATGGCGGCGGCGTTCAGCGCCATGCCTCCCCAGCCGCAGATGCCGAGGATGCCGATGCGTTCGGGGTCCACGTCGTCGCGGGTAGACAGGTAGTCCACCGCCGCGCAGAAATCCTCCGTATTGATGTCGGGCGAAGCCACATAGCGGGGTTGGCCGCCACTCTCACCGGTAAACGAAGGATCGAAGGCAATGGTCAGGAAGCCGCGCTCGGCCAGGGTCTGCGCATAGAGGCCCGACGCCTGCTCCTTGACGGCGCCGAAGGGGCCGCTCACGGCGATGGCCGCCAGCTTGCCCGTAGCGTTCTTCGGCACGTAGAGGTCGGCCGCCAGCGTGACGCCGTAGCGGTTACGGAAAGTCACTTTCCGATGATTCACTTTGTCGCTCTGTGGGAACACCTTGTCCCACTCGTTGGTCAGTTCCAGTTTTTCCATATCATTTCCATTTGAAAAGTTATACTTACCAGCAGCGGTTTCCGCACTTACTGCGGTAAAGCCTGCCAGCAGGAATGCCGCCAGCAGACACGAAAGTTTTTTCTGTCCGTTCTTCATATCGAAATACCTATTTATATATTACTCAACTTTCGCAAGCTCAAGTTGCAGTTGATAAGTTACAAGTTGACGAGTTACAAGGCGTTTGTAGGAGTCGTTTCAAATGGCACTTTACCAGACAAAGCGTTCCAAACCTTGTAGACTTGTTAACTGAAGCCTTGTCAACTAATAAGTTAAGCATTTGCGAAACTATCCATTCAGTCGCTTTCACCCAAAGAAAGTGTGACGGTGACGTCGCCGTCGCCCAAAGCGGCTTTCAGTTCACTTTCCGTCACGTTGTCAATCTTGCCGAGGCGGGTCAATGAATAGCTGTTGCGCCCGTAGTAGATGACGAAATAGCGGCCCTGATACAGAATCAGGTCGCCCGGCACGGTCGATATCTGCTCATCGTTGCGCGGCAGGGTGGTGCCTATCGGCCCTACTTTCTCCATCCGTGCATAGTCCTCCATCTCGATGGTGAGGTCTCCCCCGGCCAGCAGCGCCTTCAGCGCACGGGTCGAAGAGTTGTCTGCCAGCGTGGCGGTAAATGTCTTTCCGCCTGTTTTCAGTCTGATTGTACTTGTTTCCATATTCTCTTGATTATCATTTTCCGGTTCTTCTTCCTCCGGCTGGGCGGGCTGTTCGGGTACAGGAGGCTCAAGCACCGGCTCGGAATCCGAGGTGCAGGCCACCATCCAGGGCAGCAACAGGAGGAGGGGAATCAACAGATAAGTCTTCATGATGAAAAAGCTTTAGGGTTTCCTGATGCAAAGATACGGCGGCCGAGGCCTCCGACATGTACATGGATTACGGAAGAAACAACGAAGATTACGGATAGATGTACAGATTTCTTCCCCGCCCGCCCCACTTCTCCCTTGCTTATCTCCTTGAAATCTCCTACCTTTGGCCGGAAACAATTTAAGGACATCCGAGCATGAACCACGAAAACAACGTTGTCGCCGCCTCAGGAAAGACGGACAACATGCCCAAAGACTACATCTACTGCCCTGCTACCGACGGAACCTGTCCCCGCGCTCCACACTGCCTGCGCGCCATCGCCTACCGCCAGCTGCCGGCAACAGAGGCTTCGGCCAAGCCAGGCCCCATCCGCATTGTACACCCCGCCTGCATCGTCCAGGCCCAGGACGGATGCGGATACTACCGCGACAGCACGCCCGTGCGCTTTGCACGGGGCATGACCACCTTGTTTGAAGACCTTCCCCTGAAGCAGGCACGAATCGTGCGACGCAAGGTGATGGCCTGCTTCTCCTGCGAAAGCTACTTCTACCAAAGCCGCAAAGGCGAACGGCTCATCAGCCCCGATGAACAAAAAGCCATCGAGAGGGCCTTCCGTTCGGCCGGCGTGGAGACGGCTCCCCAGTACGACGGATACGAAGAAGGATTCAACTGGTAATCAACAACATCGCACTTTATTTTTGCTTTACTCGTTTTAAAGTGTTACTTTAGTACGACTAAAGCATTACTTTAGTAGCTATAAAGCGTTACTTTAATGAGACTAAAGCAACGCTTTAAAACGAGTAAAGCAAAAATAAAGTAAAGACGCCTGCCAGCCTCATCCCCATGTAAGTAAAACCACCAACCTGTTTATCAGCCATGAGCTACGAACGAAAAATCATCAACGACCCGGTATTCGGGTTCATCAACCTGCCCAAGGGGCTGCTCTACGACCTCGTGCGCCATCCCCTGCT
>NZ_CASFWU010000104.1 GCF_949298305.1 uncultured Bacteroides sp.
GAAGCCACGCTGCCGCTCTTGCCCTTGCGGGAGACGGCCAGCGAAGCCAGCTGGGGAACGTTGCTGCTCATGGTGTAGGGCATGTAGACGGCACGTACGTCGAGCTGCGCCCCCTGCTCGCGGTTATAGCGTCCGGCAGCGGCCTCGAACAGGGCGTAGAAGGTGGGCAACAGGACTTTGCTGCCGCTCTTCACACCCGGCTGGTAGGGATTCTGGTTGTAGGAGGTGTCGACCTTGTACATCAGCATCTGCAAGGCCTTGGCATGGGCATAAGCCGCCAGGAAGGCGTCGTTATCCTTCGTCTGGAGGGCACGCATCATGCGGAGCACCGCCTCGCCGTACTGACCCACCAGCTTGAACTGCACCAGCCAGGGGTGCATCTCGGCCGTCAGGGCCGTGTTCTCCTGCGAGGCCTCCAGCACGTCGGACGCCGCAATCACCTTCCGGCACTCGGCCTCCACCTGGCGGAAAGCGTCTTCGTCCAGCGCTCCACGCTCTTCATACGCCGTGCGCAGGGCCTGCAAGGCAGGCTGCAAGGCTACGGACTCGTCGCGGCGGAAGCCGTGGCCGTTGACGCCCAGGTCGGAATTGTGGGCGGCAAAGGTCTCGAGAGCGGCGGCATGTTGGGGCATGAGGTTGCGGATGGCACGCTTCCAGGAGGCGTCGCTGTCGTAGTCGGACAGGTTCCAGGCATAGTCGGCCACGCTGTAAAGGGCTATCTTGGAGGATTCGGCGTGCTCCATGGGGTTGGAGACGAAGCCTTCCATCTGGTCGGCAATGTCGAGGCCGTTGCCATAGACGGGGCCCATGAGCAGATGGTCGCGCACGTAGTCGGAAACGGGGAAGTTCCACCAGATGTAGGCCTTGCGCTTGAGCAGCGGGTTGATGAAGTCCATGGATTCGCGGTCGATGGTGGCGATGACGCGGTTGCCCGTCCACATAATCTGGATGCCGGGGTTCAGCTTCTCGCCCAGGGTGGTGAGATAGCCTCCGGCCACGTTGGACCACGCCTTGTTATACTCCGTGGGGCACATGATGAGCGGCTCCACGTCGCCCTTGGCCTTGACGAAGTGGTCGTCCAGGTAGTTGAGCAGTTCGGCCTGCTTGTCGGCCTTGGTGCCTTCGCCCGAGATGTCGTCGAAGAAGACGGCAAAGCCGCGCACGCCCAGCTGGTACATGCGCTCGAACTTGTCCATCAGGTTCTGACGGTCTTCGTCGTTCCACTTGATGTCCTGCCCCGGATGGATGGCCCAGTAGAAGATGACACCGTTCTCGGCGGCCTTGTCCACCAATTCCTTCAGTTGGGCCGCCTCGCGCTCGGGATAGGGTTTGCGCCAGTTGGGGGTGCTGTGGTAGGGGTCGTCCTTGGGGCCGTAAAGGTAGACGTTCATCTTGTTGCGCCCGTAGAACTCCAACTGGCTGAGACGGGCCTCGTGGCTCCAGGGGGTGCCGTAGAAGCCTTCGACCACGCCGCGGTAGGGCACGTCGGGATAGTCCGTAATCTCGGCCAGGGGCAGACGGGGCAGGGTGAGCAGCTGGGCCAGCGTCTGCACGCCGTAGTAGGTGCCCCGCTCGTCGGCGCCGGCAATGACGATTTCGTCCTTCGCAATCTTCAGGTAGTAACCTTCGGGAGTGGAGGGGATGCGGCGGGCGTACTTACGCACGGCCTTGTCGCCTTTGGTTCCTACACTGATGCGGAACGGCGCCTTCTCGGCCTTGCCCGGCAGCAGTTTTTCGAGCAGGAGCAGTGCGGGAGATGCCTCTCCCTTGAGGTCGGCCGAGAGAGTATAAGCCACGGGCAGCGCGATGCTGTCCTGAGAGGTTTCGTAAACTTGGGGGGTGGGTTGCAGATGGAATTCCTGTGCAGGCAGCATGCCCAAAGACAGGCAGCCGATGATTCCGGAGAGCAGTAGTCTTCTTTTCATAGGAGTTAGTTTAACAATGATTGACTACAAAAATACACCTTTCGGCGGTATAAACCGCATCCCGTTTTCTAAAAAAAAGTCAATACACCGGGACATCCACCCAATGTCGCAACAAATAACTATTTTTGTGTCATTATCATAGAAAGTTATGCTGAATACAGAAGCCATACAAACACTCATTGACAGCGGTGAAGGATATCATGTAGAATTTAAAGTCCGCATACCTTCAAAAGTCCGTGAACTGACGGAAGAAATCTGTGCTTTCGCCAATGCTGACGGAGGACATTTGCTGATAGGAATAGACGACAGCGGACAAATCATAGGTACAGACTTGGAGAATGACAAACGTTCGGCCATTCAAGGCTCTATCAGTGAAATATCCCCGGCACTTCATTGCGAATTGTATCCGGTAAACATAAAAGACAAAACAATTTGGGCGATTGAGGTTCCATCCGGCAAGGACAAACCTTATATCTTCTCCGGCTCCATCTATGTACGCGAAGGGGCAAATTCGCAGAAACTTCACACAGCCGAAGAAATGCGCAGTTTCTTCCAAGAATGCAACAAGATTTTTTACGACCACATTCCCTGCCTTTGGTTCAACATTCATACAGATGCAGACAAGCAAATGGTAAAAGACTTCCGGACAGAGGCCGGACTAAGCCCATCCACACCAGACAAACAGATATTAGACAACTTGGAATTATTCACCGACAAAGGAACGGCAAAGAACGGTGCAGCGATGTTCTTTGGCAAGCATCCCGAACAGAAGTTTCCACACGCAGTGACAAGATGTATTCTCTTTAAAGGTACAAGCAAAGTCTATATCATAGACGACAAGACTTTTGGCGGCCCACTATATCAACAATATTTACAGGCTATGGCATGGCTGGAAAGCAAACTACAAGTAGCTTATAAAATAGAAGGAGCAGGACCGAGAGAGGAAATTTGGGAAATACCCCTAACCGTGTTTAAGGAAGCCATCATTAACGCCCTGTCACATCGCGACTATTACGAGCAGGGTGCAAACATTATGATAGAAATGTTTGATGACCGAGTAGAAATATCCAATCCAGGAGGACTTTTGCCCGCCGTTGCCAAAGATTTCGGCCATAAAAGCATGACACGCAATCCATTAATCTTCGGTTTGTTTACCCGTATGCACTTGGTGGAAAGAGTTGCATCCGGCATTCCACGTATGCAAGAAGCTATGAGGAAAGCCCATCTGCCCGAACCCCAATTCCATACAGAGGGAATGTTTACAGCGATATTCAAAAGAAGAATCAATATCCCTAACAATACCATAAATGATACTGTAAATGATACTGTAAATGACACTGTAAATAATGCCATCAGAGCCAAAGAACAAGAAGTTCTCAATATCATCAAACAAAATCCTGGACTTAAATCTCCCGAAATAGCAAGACTTATAGGCAAAAGCATATCCACCACCAAACGCTATTTGGGTTTTCTGGTCAAAGCTGGAAGCATAGAGTTTAAAGGAGCACAAAAAAGTGGAGGATATTTTTTTACCGAAAAGGACTGAAACACGCTCCGGACACCGACACCACCTTCCTCCTCATTTCAAGCACGCACCATGCGGATGGCACGAAAGGACACGGCGGTACATCCGTAGAAAGCCGCATCCTTCCGTGCCTGAGAACCCGATAAGCCAGACAGGCCCGTCACTGCATTTTCTTCTTAATCAGCAGGCAACTGCCGCCACCGGGAGCCAGCTTCACGCGGACGACGGAACCGGCCGTCACCGGTTGGCGGCTCACTTTCAGCACCTCGCGGTTGGTCAGGTAGTGGGCATCGTCGCCGTCTTCCACAACCGTTGCCTCATAGTCCACGCCTTTCTCCAGAAAGTCCAGGGGGATGTCGAGCGTGCGGGCCTCTTCGTTGGTGGCAACGCCGACGAGGTAGGCGTCGCGGGTCTGCCTCATCATGGCAATGTACTTGCCTATCTCTCCGCAAAGGGTACGGCTCTCCAGCCAAGGCATCTGCTGCGCACTGAGAAATTCCAGCAGAGGGGGATATTTACGATAAAACTCGGGAATGTCGGGGATGACCGTGGCACCCGAGAAGACAATGAGCGTGCGGGCAGCCTCGGACACCAGCGTAGAAGGCACCGGCTGGCTTTCGTCCACACGGGTGGTGTGTCCCTGGCGCAGGTCGAACATGCCGTTGTTCATGTCGATGGGGCCGGCTATCATGTTGACAAAGACAGAGGTGACGAAGGTCTTGGGCTGGAACACACGGTGGGCGTCGAGCTGTGCCTGGCAGTACTCGCGCGTGACGGCGTTGGGCCAGGTGCGCATCTGTCCGTAGGGATGGACGGGGCCGTCGTGGAAGTCGACAAGCAACTTGTTCTGGGCACACAGGGCGGTAATGCGCTGCGTCCACAGGTTCTTCTCGCGCGGGCTGCCGGTCATGAAGCCGTACTTGATGCCGGCCGCTCCCCACGAGGCATATTGCGAGAGGGTCTCTTCGATGGGATAACGGCGTCCGCCCACATCGTTCAGATAGAGCCAGATGCCCACCCCTTTTTCACGGCCGTAGCGGATGATGCGCTTCACGTCGGCCGCCTTGTCGCCCGAAACGGGATTGGATTCCGCCTCGTGTTCGGGGCCGTACCAGTTGGCGTCGAGCACCAGGTAGGGGAAATGCTGCTCGGCCGCAAAATCCACCATGCGCACCCAGGAGGAATAGTTCATCCCATAGGTGAAGCCTTCCCATTGGGCACCGTCAATCCGCCAGTCCCAGACGGCCACGCCGGGCTTCACCCAGGAGAAGTCGCCCGCAGGCTCGGGATTGAGCAGCTCGAGCAGGTGGGAATCCACCATCGCGCCGGGAGTGCGCCCCACAAAAAGCACGCGCCAGGCCGAGAGATAGCCCGCAGCGAGGTCTACCGCCTCCGGTTCCACGCAGAAAGCGCGCTCGCCCTTGACCGAACGCAGAAGCAGGGGGGCATCGGTGCGGAGGTCGGCCTCGTGGAGGGCCATATAGAGGGCTGTGTCCACCTGTACCGTCATCACCGGCTGGCGGATGCCGTCGGACTCGGTGAGGCGCTCGGGTCCGATGTTGTGCCATTCGTTGTTATAGAACCAGGCGGTATAGTCACCGTTGAAGGCAAAGCGGGTGCTCTCCGTCAGGCCTTCGGCCTTCAGAGCGGAGCCTTCAGGGACCAGGTAGCGGAAAGCCACCCCGTCGTCGTAGGCACGGAAGGCCATGCCGAAGGTCTCGCCGGCGTCAGCGCCGGTGAAAGTGAGGGTAAGTTCGTTGTAACGGTCGGGCACGCTGCTGCGTTTGCCCCAGACGGGCTTCCATACGCCGTCGTGCGACTGCCGCTTGGCATCGGTCAGTTTGAAACGGTCGGCCGCAGGCAGCAGTCGGCCCAGAGTGTCGCGGTAGCCCAGCAGGGAGGTATCGAGCACGAGGGAATCGCTGGCTGAAAGGCGGTAACACCAGGCCCCCCTGCCAGACTGAATCACCTCAAGAGAAATGTTTCCGTCGGGCGAAGTCAAAACATAGTCCGCACGTCCTGCACATGCAGCCAAGGAAAAGAAGGAAAATAACAACAGGAAGAATTTTGTCATGTATTTCATCATATTATCAATGTACTCAAGTTTCGGGTTCGATATTTTGTTAGAAGTTAAGAAGTTATAGAAGTTATCACTTCGCTTTGCTCTGCTGGAAGTTAAAGCCGATAGTCCTGCAAAAGGAAAAATGGGCAGTAACTGGTCTATTGGCCTTTAACTTCTAAGCCCGCCCTGGCGGGCGATAACTCTTTCTAACTCCTGCAAGTTTGGCTTCGCCGATTTTCAATTCGGTAAAACCGAAACTTAAATAAATGTATTTATCAAGTCCATTAACAGTCAAGCCGATAACCTGAAGGGAAGAAGAATTTCCTGCCCCCAAATTATCGACTTTACTGCAGCAAGTCGGCACGCACGGTTGGAAAGCCGACGAAACCGGACTTGCGGTATATAGCCTTATTACAGATTTCTCAGACCATGAAATCCTTGCGGCGCAGCACGAAGCTGTTGCTGAGGTACTTTTCGCGCACAATTTTATTCTCGGCCAGCTCTTCGGGCGTTCCCTGGAAAAGAATCTTGCCCTCGAAGAGCAGATAGGCACGACTGGTGATGCTCAGCGTCTCCTGCACGTTGTGGTCGGTAATGAGGATGCCGATGTTCTTGTCCTTCAGCCTCCAGACAATCTGCTGGATGTCCTCCACGGCAATGGGGTCTACGCCGGCAAAGGGTTCGTCGAGCATGATGAACTTGGGGTCAATGGCCAGGCAGCGGGCAATCTCCGTGCGACGGCGCTCACCGCCCGACAGCTGGTTTCCCTTGTTCTTGCGCACCTTCTGCAAGCGGAATTCGGCAATCAGGCTTTCCAGCTTCTCCTTCTGGTAGTCCAGCGGCTTATTGGTCAGCTCCAGCACCGAGGCGATGTTGTCCTCCACACTCATCTGGCGGAATACGGATGCCTCCTGCGCCAGGTAGCCGATGCCCGTCTGGGCACGCTTGTAGACGGGATATTTGGTGATGTCCAGGTCGTCCAGAAAGATACGCCCCTCGTTGGGGGTGATGAGTCCTACGGTCATGTAGAACGACGTGGTCTTACCGGCCCCGTTAGGACCCAGCAAGCCGACAATCTCGCCCTGCTTCACGTCGAAAGAGACGTGGCTCACCACCGTGCGCTTGCCATACTTTTTCACGAGGTCTTCCGTACGAAGCACCATTTTGCTTTCTTCCATACACTTGTGTTATTTTGCCGCAAATATAACAAGAATATGCCGAAAAGCCGTACATTTGCAGACAAATACTAACGAAGTTATGATTAAAGCTCTTAGAACCGTAGGGAGATACTTCATGCTGATGGGGCGCACGTTTGCCCGCCCCGAACGGATGCGGATGTTCTTCCGCCAATACCTCAACGAGATGGAAAAGCTCGGTGTGAACTCCATAGGCATCGTGCTGCTGATTTCGTTCTTCATCGGTGCCGTCATCACCATACAAATCAAGCTGAACATTGAAAGCCCCTGGATGCCGCGATGGACGGTGGGGTACGTGACCCGCGAGATTCTGCTGCTGGAATTCTCGTCCTCCATCATGTGTCTGATACTGGCCGGCAAGGTGGGCTCCAACATTGCCTCCGAGCTGGGCAGCATGCGCGTCACCCAGCAGATTGACGCACTGGAGATTATGGGTGTGAACTCCGCCAACTACCTCATCCTGCCCAAAGTGTTTGCCATGGTCACCATGATTCCGCTGCTGGTAACGTTCAGCATCTTTGCCGGCATCATCGGCGCCTTTGCCACATGCTGGTTTGGCGGCATCATGACGGCTACCGACCTGGAGTACGGCCTGCAATACATGTTTGTAGAATGGTTCATCTGGTGCGGCATCATCAAATCCCTGTTCTTCGCCTTCATCATAGCCAGCGTGTCGGCCTTCTTCGGCTATACCGTAGACGGCGGCTCCATCGAAGTGGGCAAGGCCTCGACCAATGCCGTGGTAACCAGCAGTGTGCTGATTCTGTTTGCCGACCTGGTGCTGACACAACTGCTGATGGGTTAAGACCCAGAAATGATTTCCAACTACTGACAGGCTTAAACAATAGACAATTATGATAGAACTGAAAGGACTCTGCAAGTCGTTTGAAGGCAAGAGCGTGCTGAAAGACATCAGCGCCACCTTTGACAACGGAAAGACGAACCTGATAATAGGGCAAAGCGGGTCGGGAAAGACCGTGCTGATGAAGTGCATCGTGGGTCTGCTGACTCCCGAAAAGGGCGAACTGCTGTATGACGACCGCAACTTTCTGATTATGGGCAAGAAGGAAAAGAAAGCCCTGAGACGCGAAATGGGCATGATTTTTCAAAGCGCGGCCCTGTTTGACTCGATGACGGTGCTGGAGAACGTGATGTTTCCCCTGAACATGTTCAGCAACGACACTCTGCGCGACCGCACCCGCCGAGCCAAGTTCTGCCTGGACCGCGTGAACCTGAGCGAAGCCCAAGACAAATACCCCGGCGAAATAAGCGGCGGCATGCAGAAGCGTGTGGCCATTGCCCGCGCCATTGCGCTGAACCCGCAATACCTTTTCTGCGACGAGCCCAACTCGGGCCTGGACCCCAAGACGTCGCTGGTCATCGACGGTCTGATTCAGGACATCACCCGCGAATATAACATGACCACCCTCATCAACACGCACGACATGAACTCCGTGATGGGCATCGGAGAGAAAATCATCTTCATCTACGACGGCCGCAAGGAATGGGAGGGAAGCAAGGACGACATTTTCACATCGACCAACGAACGGCTGAACAACTTCATCTTCGCGTCCGACCTGTTCCGCAAAGTCAAGGAAGTGGAGATACAGAATATTGAAGGCTGAAAACGGACAGTCCCCAAGAATCCGCGACAGCAAGCACTATTTTCATCCTGAACGCCCACACTTCCGTGCAAGCCTCTTTGTGTGAGAGCGGGCAGGCCGTCTCCAACGGAGTACGGACTACGCTTCTGCGCTCCGCACGGCGTTCGGGAAGGATTGCATTCGGCACTTCTGCCAGACTTGCAAGCAGGCAGCCGCATAATAAGGGACATTCAGTAAATAGTATAAAATTAGCCAACTAATTCATACACAAAGTATTGCGAATTAGCTGGCTTTTTTGTATCTTTAGGTATTCCCCCGAAA
>NZ_CASFWU010000105.1 GCF_949298305.1 uncultured Bacteroides sp.
AGGTTGTGGGCAAACTGGTCGGGGACGATGTAGTCGCTGCTGCTGCCGATGACCTCGGAGTAGTAGGAGAACGAGTGCGTCCACTGGTTGTCGTAGGTCAGTGTCAGCAGGTTGCCCCGTCCGCCCAAGTCGCGCCAGTAGAAGTTGGCGTCGAAGTCGGCGAAGCGGTAGGGCACGTTGGGCATGCGCGAACGGTAGCCCAGATTCTCCACCGCATTGCCCGTGCTGCCTATCTGGTAGGGCTCATTGTCGCGCACGTCCATCTGGGTGAAGTTACCGCCCAGACTGAGCCAGCGTCCCAGGCTGTAGCGTGCGGAGAGGTTGTAGCCCTTGGTCAGTACGTTGCCATAGTTGATGTAGGTGGCATTCTCCCGTCCGCCGCTCAGGTCTTGTACGTTGCGCTGGATGTAGTCGTGCGTGTCGCGGTAGACCAGTCCTCCCTCCACATAGAAAGAGTGGCTGCCCAGCGTACGCGCATAGCTGAGGCTGAAGTTCACATTGTGGCTGCTCTCGGGGCGCAGGCTTATCTGCCCGCTCTCCAGGTCCTCGTCGCCGAACATCTCTTCGATGGTGGGCAGACGGTAGGCACGCTCGTACGACAGCTTGGCCTGCAGGCCTTCGAGGAGGAAGCAGGTGCCTGCCGCTCCGTAACCCCAGGAGCTGACCGTGCGGCTGGTGCGTACGTAGTTGCTGCCCGTGTCATCCTCGGCCATGGGTCCGGCCACGTACTGATGGTAGTGCTTGCCGAAGGCGGAGAGGTTCCAGCGCTCGGAGGGCATCAGGCGGTATGCCAGTCCGGTGATGTTCTTGCGCGTCTGCTTGGCGATAGGGTCGGTCTGTGCCTCGGCAGCCAGCAGCGAGGTGTTGTCGCGGCGGAAGGTGCTGAGCACGTGGTTCAGGGTGAACGTATGGATGCGCCCCAGACGATAGTTCATCGTGGCTGTGGCATTCCAGTTGTCGTTGTCGGCGCGGCTGTACTGGCGCGACTGTTCGCCGGGCGTGTTCAGGGGCTGACGCTCGCCCAGCCAGTTGTACTTGTAGTGGGCCGTGTCCACGTTGGTGGTGGCGTTGCGGTTGTAGTTGGCCGACAGTGTCAGGTCGAGGCCTTTCACTAACAGGTCCCGCTTGCTGTACTCCAGCGAGGGGATGAGCGAGTGGCCGAAGCGGTGCTTCTCGCCGAAGACGGTTTTCTGGCGCACACCGGTCTGTATGTCCTTGTACATCTGCGACCAGACGAAGCCCAGCATCAGGCGGTCGGCCCAAGGCTTGTCCACGAAGCCCGCCTTGGCCACGACGGCCTCGTTGTGGTAATTGTCGTGGAAGCGGCGGACGCGCACCTTCTCCTGCTCGTTGAAGCTGCCCGTCCCGAAGTCGAGCACGGGGGCGTCTACGTAGTAATTGTTGTCCGAATAGTTCTGGAAAGCGTTCACCTCGTAGGTGAAGCCGTTGCGGAAGGTCTGCCCGAAGCGGAAGTTGGACTTGTGCGTGTTGAACGAGCCGTAGGAGTAGGACGCGTCCACAAACCAGCGGCGGCGCTGCTTGCCCGTGACGATGTTGATGACGCCGCCGATGGCGTCCGTGCCGAAGCCTACGGGCACCACACCTTTATATACTTCGATGCGCTCGGCAAAGCCTACGGGGATGTTGTTCAGGCCGAACGAGCTGCCCGTGCCCTCCTGCGGGATGCCGTCAATGAACACCTTGACGTGCTTGCCGCTGAAGCCATCCATCATCACCTGCATGTCCGAACCCACCCCGCCCGACTCGCGCAGCTTCATGCCCGGTGCCTTGGCCAGCGCTTCGCTCAGGTTCTTGGTGGTGTTCTGCAACTCTTTGGTGTCTACCGCTACGGCGTTGAAGGCCGATCGCTTGACGCGGCTCACACCGGTCGAAACGACGGTCACTTCGTCCAGCTGCTGCACATCGGGCGCCAGGACGATGTCCAGGCCCCGGCATCCTTCGCGGCCCAGGGTGAGCGTCCGTTCCTCCGTCCGGTAGCCTATGGCCGAAACGACCAGTGTGTACTTGCCCTCAGGGGCCTGTATGCGGAAGCGGCCCTCGGCGTCGGTGGTGCCGCCGTAGGTGGTTCCTTTCAGATAGACGGTGGCAAAGTCCACCACTTCCGGCTCATGCTCCGCCGAAGTGACCCTGCCCGACACGTGGCAGCGGCCTCCCCCGTGTCGTCCGTCGTGGCGGCCCTGGGCACAGACGGCAACCGTCCCGCCAACCAGCAGCAGCCATAACCAGAATGTAAATGCTGTTGTCTTCAATGTTCTCTCTGCTCTTTTAAAATTCGGCTGCAAAGTTCCGCAGAAATTAGAAGTCGCACAATCGCCTTTTATCGGTAAAAATTCCCGCCTCCGCCGGGGCCCGCATCCGTGTCAATAACCATTTATAGGTAAACCGGCCCTTGCCTTACCTACTTGCCCGCCCCTTCCGCCGCATTTACCTATATATAGGTATTGGACAGAAAGCCACTTTATACGAACTTTGCAGGGACGGAAAGTGTTATTACCATAAGAAAGATTACGAACCATAAAAACTGAAATTGTATGAGAATTGAAAAAATCATCGCCCGCGAAATACTCGACTCGCGCGGCAATCCCACCGTAGAAGTAGACGTTACACTGGAATGCGGTGCCATGGGCCGCGCAGCCGTGCCGTCGGGCGCATCCACCGGCGAGCACGAAGCTCTGGAGCTGCGCGACGGCGACAAACAGCGCTACGGCGGCAAGGGAACGCTGAAGGCCGTGGAGAACGTGAATACCCTCATCGCCCCCGCCCTCGTCGGCCTGTCGGCCCTCGACCAGCGCGCCGTCGACCACCGCATGCTGGAGCTGGACGGCACCCCCACCAAGTCGCGCCTGGGCGCCAACGCCATCCTCGGCGTATCGCTCGCCGTGGCCAAGGCAGCCGCCTGCGCGCTCGACATTCCTTTATATAGGTATATAGGCGGCACGAACACCTACGTCCTGCCCGTGCCCATGATGAACATCATCAACGGCGGCTCGCACAGCGACGCGCCCATCGCCTTCCAGGAGTTCATGATACGCCCCGTAGGTGCCACGTCCTTCCGCGAGGGTCTGCGCATGGGTGCCGAAGTGTTCCACGCCCTGAAGAAGGTGCTACACGACCGCGGCCTCAGCACCGCCGTGGGCGACGAAGGCGGCTTCGCACCCGCCCTGGACGGCACGGAAGACGCACTGGACTGCATCATGGACGCCATCCGCGCCGCCGGCTACGAGCCGGGACAGGACGTGCGCATAGGCATGGACTGCGCCTCCAGCGAGTTCTACCGCGACGGCGTGTACGACTACACCCTCTTCGAAGGCGACAAAGGCAAACGACGCACGGCCGACGAGCAGATTGCCTACCTGGAAGACCTGATTAACCAATACCCCATCGACTCCATCGAGGACGGCATGAGCGAGAACGACTGGGAAGGCTGGAAGAAACTGACCGAACGCATCGGCGACCGCTGCCAGCTGGTGGGCGACGACCTCTTCGTCACCAACGTGGAGTTCCTGCGCCGCGGCATCGCCGAGGGATGCGCCAACTCCATCCTCATCAAGGTGAACCAGATAGGTACCCTGAGCGAGACGCTGGACGCCATCGAGATGGCCCACCGCAACGGCTACACCACCGTCACCTCCCACCGCTCGGGCGAGACGGAGGACGCCACCATTGCCGACATCGCCGTGGCCACCAACAGCGGACAGATAAAGACCGGCTCCCTCAGCCGCTCCGACCGCATGGCCAAGTACAACCAGCTGCTCCGCATCGAGGAGGAACTGGGCTCCCTGGCCGTCTACGGCTACCCGCGCATCAAGTAACCCGCGCCAACCATCGCTTTTCTTGGGAATGCCCTCCACCGCGGAGGGCATTCTTTGTTTTACCCCAATAAATACAAGAATTCCAATTTATTCCTTACATTTGTGCATCCAATCTATGTATAAATAAGAAGCACTATGATTACCTTGAAAGGCGTTGACCCTAAAATGATAGCCAACAATCTGACTCCGTCGGAACCTATCCATCCCGGAGAATTGATTAAGGACGAGATAGAATATCGTGGTCTGTCTCAACGGAAGCTCGCCGCACAAATGGGTATCTCGCCCACATTGCTCAACGAGATCTTAAACGGCAAACGTTCTGTCTCCACCGAGTATGCACTGCTGTTTGAAGCGGCGCTGGGCATTGATGCGGAGATATGGATCCGGCAACAGATGCGCTACGACATGCAGGTGGCCAAGTCGAACCAGTCCTTCCTGGAAAGGCTGGCCAATATACGCAAACTGGTTGCCGCTCTCTAACAGGAGGGGCAACCAGTCTGCATGGAAGCTACTCGCGGCTCATCAGCCGCTGCTCGGCCATGCGCTCGTACTTGGTGCCGGGGCGGCCGTAGTTGGCATACGGATAGATGGAGATGCCGCCGCGCGGGGTGAACAGGCCGGTCACCTCGATGTATTTGGGATTCATCAGGCGGATGAGGTCCTTCAGGATGATGTTCACGCAGTCTTCGTGGAACGCACCGTGGTTGCGGAAGCTGAAGAGATAGAGCTTGAGGCTCTTGCTCTCCACCATCTTCACGTCCGGGATGTAGGAGATGCGTATCTCGGCAAAGTCCGGCTGGCCGGTGATGGGACACAGGCTGGTGAACTCGGGGCAGTTGAAGCGCACCCAGTAATCGTTCTCGGGATGTTTGTTGTCGAAGGCTTCGAGCACTTCGGGAGCATAGTCTTGCTTATACTCGGTCTTGCGACCCAGCAGGGATAGTTGGTCTTTCAGTTCGGTCATTGTTCGGATTGTTTAGATTTGACATTTACGCAGGCAGGCATTCACTTGCTTGCCAGATACTTCTCTAGCCCCTCGCGACGCAGCTTGCAGGCAGGGCAGTGGCCGCATCCGTCGCCGGGTATGCCGTTGTAGCAGGTCAGGGTCTCGTTGCGCACCAGGTCCAGCACGCCCAGTTCGTCGGCCAAAGCCCAGGTCTCGGCCTTGTCTATCCACATCAGTGGGGTGTGGATGACGAACTGCTCGTCCATGGCCAGGTTGAGCGTCACGTTGAGCGACCTGATGAAGGCGTCGCGGCAGTCAGGATAGCCGCTGAAGTCCGTCTGCGACACACCCGTCACCAGGTGGTGGATGCCCCGCTCGCGGGCATAGACGGCGGCAATGCTCAGGAAGAACAGGTTGCGGCCCGGCACAAAGGTATTGGGCACGCCGCCTTCGGGCTTCTCCTGATCCATCACCATCGAGGTATCGGTCAGCGAGTTGTGTCCCAGCCGCCCGATGAACGACACATCCATCACGTCGAACTCCACGCCCGCCTTTGCGGCAATCTGCCGCGCCAGCTCCACCTCCTGCCGGTGCTTCTGTCCATACAGGAAGCTCAAAGCATATACCTTCTTAAACTGCCGTTTTGCCCAAAACAGACAGGTGGTTGAGTCCTGCCCTCCGCTGAACACAACCAAAGCTACATCATTATTCATATTCATTCTTGTTATATTGGATTTTAAGTTCTCAAGATTCGGATTTAATATTTATCGGGTAGTTAAGGAGTTAAGAAGTTAAGGAGTTAAGCCAATACCTTTGTGAATGGTTAATGGTTAATGATTAATGGTTAATAAATTCTTCATTTTTCATTCTTCATTCTTCATTTTTTTGTCTATCGGCTTTAACTCCTAAGCCCACCCTGGTGGGACCTCTCCCCCTTCGGGGGGAGTTGGAGGGGGCTTCCTTTTAACTTCTTTAACTCCTGGAAGTTTGGCTTCGCCGATTTTCAATTCGCACTTGCGAAACTTGAGTAGGGATTTATTCTGTCCAATGCTCAAAGGTCTCTGACCTTCCACACCTTATACGAGATGCCTTCGTCGAAAACGTCGCTGCCGTCAATGCGCTTCACCGCCTTCACCACACGGATGGTGACGGGCAGGATGACTACCTCGTAGGCCGACTTCAGGACAATCTGCAGGCCCATCATCACCAGCAGTTCACGCCAGGCAATGACACCGCCAAACGCGATGGGAAAGAAGATGAGCGAATCGGCCGTCTCGCCCACGATGGTAGACCAGATGGCGCGTATCGAGAAATGACGTCCGTGGCTGGCTATCTTCATGCGGCTCATCACGTAGGCATTGAGGAACGAACCTACCAAGAAAGCCAGCAGACTGGCAGCCACAATGCGAGGTGCCATGCCGAAAACAAAGTTGAAGTGCTCCTCGCCCTCCCAAAACGGAGCGGCAGGCAGCGACACGGCCACCAGCCCCAACGTGACGACAAAGAAATTCATCAGGAAACCACTCCAGATAATAAGACGCGCCTTGCGGAAGCCCCAGACTTCGGCAATGCAGTCGTTGATAATATAAGAAATGGGGAAAACCAGCAGTCCGGCAGTAACGGTCAGGCTACCCACCTGGATGACTTTGGTTTCAAGAAGATTGGCTGCGATGAGGCACACATTGAACAAGATGCCCATCAGCATAAAGGATACGGATACTTTCTGCTTCATAATTCCTGTTTTTTACGTGGTTGACCTAGAATACACGACCGCTATTCACGGCATCTCATTTTAAAATCGGACGCAAAGATAGGCTTTTCCGCACAAACAGGCAACAGAGGAACACAAAAAAGAGGCTGTCGACAATAAAGCGACAACCTCTCATACAAGTATTTCCAAAGAAGAAACGGGAATCAGAACTTATAGTCGATACCCACGCCGAACACTTTATTCGTACGGGTGAATACGTCAGTTCCCGGCAGTTTGGGCAACTGAGAGGCCACAGCCTCGGGTAAACCGATGTTCTGCAACTTCTGCGACATGTGGTTGTAATCGCTGCTCTCGCGAGTGTAGTCGTCGTAGTTAGTCCAGAAATAGGCAATGTTCAGATTCAAGTTCTTAGCCAGTTTGATGCCTGCGCCGAAGCCGAACGACCAGGAACTGGTGACAAAACTGATGTCTTCCATGTAGTCGTCAGTCAGACCATACTTGGTACGCTGCATACCGCCACTGATTTGAATGCGTTTGTGTACATCCCATTCTATACCTGCCAGGTATTCATTGGTGCCGGCCGACAGCAGTTTTTGCTTGTCATTAGCCATGTCGGCCTGCTTGTCGAAAAAATGATGGTAGCCCACCGAAGCACGCAATGTAGGCAGAATATCGTAGGAAACACCGACTGTCAGCAGGGCTGGAATATCGTTCGGCGTATTGATGCCGTGGTCGTAGGCAGGGAAACCGGTGGTATTGACACGCGTGTCGTTCTCCACGTTCAAGTTGGTATTGAATTCATACTTCACGCCAATGTTCAACTTGTTGTAGTTGAAGTCAAGACCAATAATTGGCGTTAATCCCCACCCTTTCTGGTCACAATCCAGCTCTTTATCTTCCGTGGCTTTGGCCAACATACCCAGCAGCACTTTCTGTTGCTGCATATCAGCAGGAGCACCATCTGGAATCTGTGCGGCCAATCCCTTGAAAGCATCCGAAGCCGGCACCATGTTTTCCGTGCCCGGCGTATTGATTTGTATATTGCGCAGGTAGCCTGAGTAATTATTGTTCACATAATTCATACGTCCGCCCACGAAGGCCGAAAGGTGTTCGTTAATCTTATAAGTGACACCCAACTGGACACCATAGAAAAACTGACTACCTTCCATATAGCTGTCCACATCGTAACGGTTGATGCCCAAACTCTGACCGAACACGGGAAGCATAGAAATGATGGACTCGAACGAAGCCAGTCCGCTGTTGAACGTGGCCTTACCACCACCCCCCGTCACTGCAAAGCTACCCGAGAATACCCAGTCACCATTCTTGTAGGCAGCCTGGATGCTGGGAATGACAGGAGCCGAAGCCTCGCCTTTGAACAGCTTGGTTGCACTACCGTTATTCTGTACACCGTATGCAAAAGGAGCGAACGTGGAAGTTATCTGACGTGTCTGATAGGCACTTTGAATATTCAAAGATAAATGCAGGCCGTCGCCACTCTCAATAAAGGCCAGTCCGGCTGGATTGGAATAAACCGCATCAATGCGAGTAGAAGCATCGTGAGCCAGCATTCGCAAAAACAGGATGTTCTGATTCGTATTAGTCAGGTACCCTCCTGCAAAAGTTGGAATTGAAACAATCAGCAGCACTGCGCCGATTAACAAGTTTTTTCTCATGTATTACTCTTTTTATTGATTTCGCATGCAAAGGTACAACATTATTGCACAATTTAAACAACTTTGTGCCAAAAATGAAAAATCAGCTCTCTACATTGTCAAGGAGAGACAATCGTTTCTCTTGAAACTAATAGGAAAACAAAAGCATTTTGCCCTTAACTTCAATCCATTTGCATAATTTGCTTCAATATAGCAATCATGTCCCCCAAACAGGCTTTCTTCATCAGGTTCAACCAATCTACAACTCGCTATTTTAACGTGAGTTCGATATAAAATTAAAAGATAGTAAGTTGCCCGTCATTGATAAACTTTACATCAATGGCGGGTTTCTTCTCAAAAAAGCAATATGCC
>NZ_CASFWU010000106.1 GCF_949298305.1 uncultured Bacteroides sp.
AAAAGAGCTAATTATGACTTATTCACACGAAGTGGAACACATGTGTGTTGTAAAGAAGGGTCCTAACCACGGACCGGCTCCTATTCCCGAAGAAGGTAAATGGGTAAAAGCTAAAGAAATTGTTGACATCTCTGGTTTGACACACGGTATCGGCTGGTGTGCTCCTCAGCAAGGTGCTTGTAAATTAACCCTCAACGTTAAGGAAGGTGTCATCCAGGAAGCTCTGGTCGAGACAATCGGTTGCTCCGGTATGACTCACTCTGCCGCCATGGCATCTGAAATTCTTCCGGGCAAGACAATTCTTGAAGCCCTGAATACCGACCTCGTTTGCGATGCTATCAACACAGCCATGCGCGAACTGTTCCTGCAAATCGTATACGGACGTACACAGTCTGCTTTCTCAGAAGGCGGTCTGATGATCGGTGCCGGTCTGGAAGACCTCGGCAAGGGTCTGCGCAGCCAGGTAGGTACCCTGTACGGAACTTTGGCTAAGGGTACCCGTTACCTGGAAATGGCCGAGGGTTACATCAAGACAATCGCTCTGGACAAGGACGACCAAGTTTGCGGATATGAGTTTGTTCACCTGGGCAAGTTCATGGACGAAATCAAGAAAGGTACAGATGCCAACGAAGCTCTGAAGAAAGTTACCGGTACTTACGGACGCTTCAGCAAAGAGGCCGGTGCAGTTAAATACATTGACCCACGTAAAGAATAAGGAGGAAGGAATATGATTAGAGAAGTGAAAAATCAAGGATATCGAAGAAGCTAACCAAATCTGCGAATCTTACGGCCTCGATCCTTATAAGACTTGCGAAGAGACTCAGCCTATCTGCTTTGAAAATGCAAAATGGGCTTACGTTGTAGGTTGCGCCATCGCATTGAAGAAAGGCGTCAAGACAGCTGCCGAAGCTGCCGAAGCTATCGGTATCGGTCTGCAGGCATTCTGCATCCCCGGTTCTGTAGCCGATGACCGTAAGGTAGGTCTGGGCCACGGTAACCTGGCTGCCCGTCTGCTGAGCGAAGAAACCAAATGCTTCGCTTTCCTGGCCGGTCACGAGTCATTCGCTGCTGCCGAAGGTGCCATCAAGATTGCCGCTAAGGCCGACAAGGTTCGTAAAGAGCCTCTGCGCTGTATCCTGAACGGTCTGGGCAAGGACGCCGCCATGATTATCTCCCGTATCAACGGCTTTACTTACGTTCAGACTCAGTTTGACTACTATACGGGCGAACTGAAAGTTGTGAAGGAAATCGCTTACAGCGACGGTCCTCGTGCCAAAGTAAAATGCTACGGTGCCGATGACGTACGCGAAGGTGTAGCCATCATGTGGAAGGAAGGCGTAGACGTTTCCATCACGGGTAACTCTACAAACCCGACACGTTTCCAACACCCGGTTGCCGGAACTTACAAGAAAGAACGTGTACTGGCCGGCAAGCCGTACTTCTCAGTAGCTTCAGGTGGTGGTACAGGACGTACTCTGCATCCGGACAACATGGCTGCCGGTCCTGCTTCTTACGGTATGACCGATACAATGGGCCGTATGCACTCTGATGCTCAGTTCGCCGGTTCTTCATCCGTTCCTGCTCACGTAGAAATGATGGGATTCCTGGGTATCGGCAACAACCCGATGGTAGGTTGTACAGTAGCCTGTGCAGTTGACGTGGCTACTGCTTTGAACAAGTAATTCCAGTTACTTTATATTCAATCAACTCCTGTAACCGAAAGGTTGCAGGAGTTTTTTTTCATACCCGCATTACTCTTTCCAAAGTACTACATTACTCCCTCTAAAGTACTACATTACCCACCTAAAGTGCCACATTACCCACCTAAAGTGCCACATTACTCCCCCTAATGTACGACTTCAGCACCTCCAAAGTTCCTCTTTAGCCAAGCCCAAGTGGCAGTTTCAAAAAGTGCGATGGCACACTGAAATCACTTAATCACAGATTGGAATGCAGGCCTTACTTCGTGTGAGAATCTGTATCATCCGTGGCATCTTCCCGTGTGCCATTTTCTTTATGCTGGATATACTGAAAACAGACCTGGATAGCCGCAAAAAAGGGGCACCCACACATGGATGCCCCCACAAACAAAACAAACAAACACTCATTACGATAATGAGCGGCCCATAGTGTTTCGCCAAACATTACAGGTAAAATTCCACCTCACGGCGGAAATTGTCTTAATGGAGAGTCAGAGAGCAGATGGTCGACGATAAGACAATGTCCTGTTGCCTGTCCAAAGCCTTCATCCATCATCATCAACCATTATCCAACCATCGTTTTACCACTCCCCGCCAACCAGTTCTTTTCTAATTCTTTCATAGTCAGTGTCCTTTAAAACAACCTTCTTTGCCCCGTCCAGCAAGTAGAGTGTCGGCATGGCCTTCAGGTCGTACAGGGCTCCGTTCTTCACCGCTTCGCGGTCAGTCCCCACCATCCAGCCCTTCGGCATGTCAGGCAGGGCCTTGCGCCACGCCGCTTCGTTGCCTTCGGTATAAACGGCCAGTACGCTGATTTGTCCGGCTGCCACCGCCTCGGCCAGTTCCTTGTCCGCCGCCATCCGCAGCAGCACCTCGTGACACGACTCACACTCCGGGTCGTAGAACATCAGCAGCAGGCGGTTGTTCTTCACCCGTGTAGCAGCCAGCGAGCGGCGGGTTCCGTCGGGCAGGTAATAGGCAAAGTCCGTCGCCCGGTCGCCCGGGTTGTTGCGCCTCACCAGCTTCAGCCGGAAGTCGCAGGTGGAGCGTTGCGCATCGTCCGGCGGCAGTTGCGCCAGCATGGCTTCCAGATAGATTGCATACAAACCCTCGTTGTAGAAAGGCGAGTTGGGATTGTACAGGTAATCGTCAGCAATACGCGCCATCACCCTGCGGGCATGGGCCGAAGGAAGGAAGTAAGCACAAAAGTTCATCATGCTTTCGCGCACCATCCGCTCCGGCGTGTCGTTGTCCGGCAGCAGGGCGATGAAGTTCACAAAGCCCTGTTCCGTCACGTCGCGGTTGTTCACCAAGGTGGTATCGGCAAAGTCGAAACGCTCCCAGTAGTTCGTGAGCAGATAAGCCTTCCGCTCGTCGGGCGAAGTGTACATGGCGGGTATTTCAGGGAAGGGGAACATTTCACCCTTTTGGCTCACTGCTTCCTGCGGAACAGACGAAACGGCGTGGCTTGCAGCATGCGACTGCGAATTCACTCCCGGCTTACAAGAAGTCGGGAGAAGCAGGAACAGGAAGCTCACTAAATGTATTGCTGTTTTTGTCATACAGCGGAAATGATATTATCAAGGTTGTAGTTTCTTTCGTTTTATCTTCTTCAGGCGCAGATACCACAAAAAAGCAGAACGAAACATTTAGTTTTATATTTCATCCGTACACTATCTGCAGAAGCCACACCTGAAAGAGTACACTTAGTTACTCCCCAAATCTGCTGCCGATACGTCGCGCACGCAACGGACACGAAAATAACTATTCAGACTGCTATTGATGGGGTTATTACCACCACCTCCTCCTGGACAGTAAATCAATGTGGAGTAGGCAAAACCTGCACGTATTGAAGTGTTGCTAAAGTATGTACAACAAGGACAGTTCCACTAAGTTAGGTACACGCCACGTAGCGTTTCCGTCACCGTCTTCGGAATAATACGCACAAGGGTTAACAATACTATAACCGCTTGCCCGGACAATCCGTCCCAACTGATAGGTACCAGAAAGGTAATCCTGTGCAACTATAATTCCTTCAAAAAACTTGTTTGCA
Organism: uncultured Bacteroides sp.; assembly: GCF_949298305.1. Taxonomy (GTDB): domain Bacteria; phylum Bacteroidota; class Bacteroidia; order Bacteroidales; family Bacteroidaceae; genus Bacteroides. The sequence continues at coordinate 3,754 of NZ_CASFWU010000106.1, forward strand.
TCGGCATCCTCGTGGTGTCGATCCAAACGGGTAGCCGTTTGGACACGATAGAGACCGTCTACCAAACGATCCGAGAACTTAAGACCATAGTCTCCTACCTTCTCAAAAGAGGAGGCGCTTACGATGTCTACAGTATTATTATCATCATCCACTTTGGTCAGGGAGGAAATGTCCTGTTTATCTTTGACGTCAGCAGGCAGCAGGCGGATGCAACGGATAGGAAGGGTGTATCCAGGATTCTGATCACTATCATTATTTCCCCCGTAAGCCCCTTTTTCTACGGCCCAGAATACCCGCTTATTTGTTCCACTACTGGTAAAGTACAAAGCTCCCTGACCAATGTATGAATCGGGGTAACTACCATACACCATCGAACTTTTTACGCCGAAGTACAGTTTCGCATCACCGAGCACACTTTCACCGATACCCATACGGATGTATTCGTTCAGCGAAGCCAAGTACCAGCGCACCTCGTTGTCGTCTATCACGCCGTTACCATTCAAGTCACGATTGCGTGACAGACAGGCAGCGTAAGCACCCCGATAGGTGTTCGCATAGGCATCTCCACTCAGCTTGTGCAATGAATGCTCTGTGCTATTCGTTGTTTTCCAACCGTTATTGGCTGCAACGATGTAATTGCTCCAGCTCTTTCGCGCAATATTATTGCTGCTCAGACCCAGCAATTTCTTTTGGTTGCCGCGCCCGTCAGAATCGTTAAGGGTGTAGGTCCCATTGTAGGGAGTACCCCAAGTAGCAATTTCAGAAGTTAGAGGTGTCTCGTTGTAGGTCTCAACGCCGAAACCATCGATACTCTCGTTACGTGAGTTATAGATAGTTTTCATAGACAACTGTGATATGTATGTGTACAACTTGCTGTACGAACTGTTACCATCTGATGAGGTGTGCGTATCCATTGCGATAATCATTTCGCGAGGAATCTTGTCAGTCAACACGCTCCACACGTTCACCTTCATGCCCGTCAACGGATGGTGGTAGTAGTAGTTTTCGTTGACAAAAGCAGTGAAGCGGGCTACGTAGTCATTGCCATTTTGGGTAACGGTTATACCGTCCTCACCATGGGCTGCAGTAGAAACCTGATTGCCGCCATTATAAATCTTTTTAACCACCTTACCCATCGCCACAACCACATCGTACACGTCCATCAGGAAATCATTATTATTGCTTGTGGGTTCGCCGCCATACACATCTTTATTTATCAATTCTGTCACATCATCCTTGCTCCAGTCCGATACGCCGGGATAGGATGCCAGTGTCTGTTCACTCTGAGGCCAAAACTCCACCCACTTGTAGTCGATACCTTTCGTGGGATTGATACCCTCGCCAGCACCAACCAATACGGCAGACTTGGCAGCACTTGCTGCGTCTGCCGCAGCTGTACCAGCATCTTTATTCCTCACAGCATCTGCATAGATTTTGTAAGGACGTAGTGTGCCGCGCCTATCCTGTACAGTATAACCTTTACTTCCATCCGGGTCGGTCTCGATGTAGTCCATAGCTTCAGAGCGTATAATGAGAATCAACTCGTCGGCAATGGCGTTGTCTATTTCCTCATCAGTAGGATTGGAGGTGTTCTGCAACGCCGTGCGCACGTTATTAGCAATTGACGTGAGGTTATATTCCAGATAAACCTGCTCATAATGTGCATCGAGGTTATAGGTATAAGTGGTACCGGTGTAGTCAAACACCTGTCCTTCGGCACCCGGCTGTTTTTCCTCACTAGTCAAGGCTTCCACCACGATATTATTCACTCCCTCTACAGACACGATATAGGTGTAGCTCACATTACGCTTCACGGAGAAATCACCCATAGAGCCCTCCTCGCTAAAGTCACCCAAATGGACAGTATATTCCACGTTAGCCGTCACATCTTTCTCTACATTATCAACTGTAGCCTTTCCGCTGTAAGTGCCGCTAATGACCACAAAAGTAGCAGTTTTCGGAGCGTAGGTCCATTTCTTACCCAAGGGGTAACCCTCCTCAGTAGTCGCACTCCACTTATCGCGATTTTGATACTCAGTTCCCACACCCTCTACGCGATTATAGATATTCTCCGGCATATAGAACCGGAAATAGGGAGTACCCGTTTCAGAGGTCTGTACGGTAGACGAGGCAAAATGATTGAACACAACCGACTCGGCAATATTGTTGTCGTCCATATTAGTCACATAGGCATTGGTCGGCACATTGTACACCTTGTAAGAAGTCGGGGTGAACATATTATTACCGTTAATATTGAAGGTCACTTCAGCCATCGATCGTTTCATCTGTACAGCGACGGGGTCGTTGCTATTCCCCCAGTATGTCACATCTCCATTTGTATCGAACACGATACCTTCATTCCAACCCGATATCAGCATCTGGTCGCTCGCAGTGATAGTAATAGGGGTCGGAATTTCCCCATCCGAGTTCTGGTTATAAGCCAGCGTCATCAGTTTTTCCTTCAACTCTTCAAAAGACAAGGAGGAGGCATCCAACTCGGTTACGCTTTTCCCCCACCAACTTGCACCAGGGTTACCCACGGCCAACAATTTTTTAGTACCGGAAGTCGTCTGAAAGCTTACGCTGTAGCGAACATTGTTGTTATCAAGCTGAGGTTGAGGGTCATCCAAGATTAGGCTATTGTTCGTTGTGCTGACTGTTTGCTGGTATTTTCCGTTACCATCGTAGATGTAGAGTGTCAAGCCAGCCAATTCCGAAAGATCACTACCCGCACGAGTGCTCACCGTCACATCCGTAGTAGCCTTTCCGGAGAGGTTCAGACTAACGGTTATGGGTACACCTTCCACTACGTCATTTGTTTTCACCAGTTCGTCGTCAATACAGCTTGCCAATGTCAAGGCCGTAACAACCACGGCGCTAAAGCCGGTATATATTGTATGCAGTATCTTTTTCATTCTACATTCCTCCTTTCAGATTTATTCAAATGCAGGTACATTTATTGTTTTACCAGTCCATTCATTAACCTGAACATAAATTGTAGGGTTAATATCAACGTCTGCATTTAATTTTACATTAATGTCAAGCTCGGTGCCGCGAGGTATTTCCGTAATATTTTGTTTATTATCATCGAAACCTGTTTGTAAAAGCAATGTTTGGTCTTTCTTCCAAAATGCAGTAAGTGTATAACCATTACTATTCTGATTCTCAAAGAAGTAAGCATAAACCGTGGCTGACTCGCCGGCCGGAATAGTCATGTCGCCCAAAGAAAGTTCGCCCTGGTTTTCTGTAGACAGATGGTCTTCTGCGAACAACGGCGTTGATTCCATATTGATACCGGACAATTTAATATCATTCACATACTGGTCGCCCGACGATGTATTATTTATGGTCAGGCGCACCTTGGCCACGGCGAAGTCGAGTTTCATTGTCTCGCTCTGTATTGCGCCGCCAGCCTGTGGCATTACTGTGATTTGCCTATGTACTGTCTGAGGAATCCTTGTATTTTTGGAAGCATCATTGGCATCCGTCAAAAATTCGTCATTCAGGCTCATGCCCTTCAAGTCATCAACGGTGACATTGTCCCAACTTTTTTCTGTGTTTACTTTCTCTTCATTGGCTATGGCGTAAAAGTCAAAGGCTTCTCCATCGGCATTTACCGTCATCTCGCTGAAGGTGATGGTCTTGCTGGTTTCATTTTCGTCTATTTCATACTTCAGATTGTAAAGTATTTCACTATTAGAGGACCTTGCCACAATCACCCGCAGCGTGCGCATGTGCTCGTTTGCCTCCAGACCGCCGGCATTCGTCGTAGGATTGCTGATGGCCCTTGTGGTGAACGTCATTTTCACCGTCGCCTTTTCCTTCGCCGCATAGTCGTCCTTCAGGCACGACACCGGAAGCAGTGCCAGCAGGAGCAGGCAGAGGATGCCGATAGAGTTGTTTCTGTTGAATAATATCTTCATAAGTCAGTCCTCCTTTTTATTGCCAGTCCGGTTCCACGTCTTCCACGTACCACGCCGGCAGTTTAATGGTTACTTCAATTGGAGTAAAGTTTATCTCGATGGGCAAATAGGCTTCCTGCTTCGTGATGTCGATGTACTCGCGGTTGCGGGTGATGAAGTTGTAGATGCTGCCGCGGATAAGCTCCGTGCCGTCGGCGGTGGAGAGCACCAGTTCGTGCTCGCAGTAGTCGGGATGAAGTTCGCCGCTATTGTCCATGCGGAACAGGGCGAAGTCATCCGTGCGGTAGCACCCGCGTTCGGCATCGTAAATCAGTTCGGGATAGCAGGTTCCCTTTTCGTCCAGATTGATTTCGTTGTTGAAAGAGGTTTGTGCGTTGGAGTGCTCGAAACGCACATTAATGGGCATCTCGTCGCGCGTCTGCGGGGCGGGCAAGCCCGTAATCTCGATGTCCACGTCCACGTGAGAACTGTAGAGCGTCACCGTGTCGCGGTACATCACAAAGTTTCCTTCGGGCATCACAAATTCTTTCTGCCCCATGTAATTGTCGTCGTGGTTGATGACCGGATCGGGAACTCCCCAATACGGGCTTTGGATGTAGATGTTCTCAAAGCTCGTCGACGACGTCAGGTTGACCACTTGTGTATGGTCGTACGCATTTCCCACGGCCACCACCTTATAGCGTTTGCCAGGTTTCAGTTTGAAAGAGGGTACGGCCGAGAAGTTCCTCAGCTGGTCCTGGTTATATGTACCCACTCCAAGTATATGTCCGCCCTCGTCGAATACATAGAGCTCCACCTTGTCCATGTACTGATAGAGGACATCCTTGTCTCCATCTGCCAGATATTGGAAATAGATGGTCACGTTGTGACAGTCATCCGTGTCATCCTTGATACAGCCGGTCACCAGGACAGGAACCAGCAGCAACATCCATACTATGTAGTTCAAACGTTTCATTGCGATAACTTTTAAATGATTGGCCCCTAAAGGCCGGAAAAAACAATTTGATACAAAACGTCCGCATTCCTACCCCTGCACGCTTCTTTATCCTGCTGCAAGGGAGCGCTTACAAACAACCGGGCAGCCTCGGCAGCCGCCAACGCTGCCCGGTCGGATTTTAAATTATTAAATTATTAATAACTGGTTGGTATGAAGAAAAAGGATTATTCTGCCCAGTCTGCTTCGATAGTTTTAACTGTCCAAGTTGCTTCTGTTACCGTTACTTCTACACCGATAAGTGTATTACCTTCTTCGTCACCAATAATATTTTCATCAGTTAACTCTGCACGAACAATGCGGTAAATATGCCCTTTTTGCAAAACAAGAGGATTATTATCACTATCCTTATAATTCGTAATCATAGCATAACGCGGTGTACTTACTGCATCACCACTACCTAAAGCATCCGTAAAATAAATTTTAAATTTGGGATTCAATGCTTTCTTTGCATCATCAGTTGTAGCAGCTGTAATTTCCTGCTCAGTAGGAGCATAGAAATTAAATGCATATGCTTGGCCTGCTGCTGGCCAAGATCCTCCATTCAAGAAATTTTCTGCTGGACTGATAGGATCTTTCAAAAAAGCTATCTCTGTACCACTTCCATTACCAGCTTCAAAATAAACATCTGTACGAGTACCTTCACCGGTTTTCTTTACATTATCCAAATAGACACCTGCAATATTCAGCTGTGAATATTTGCAAGAGGCTGCATCAGCAGTCAATGTATGTTGATGAGTAATACCAGATACCTCCAAACGAGCAACCGGAATTTCAAGCGTTACCTCCACCTGCCACATCTGATAGGTAGCATCTTTATCGTATCCGTTCGGTCCCTTTTGATGATCGGAATCTACATCTTCATAAGAATTGGGCACATCACTAGTACCATCAGTAGTAAAATCAGCAGCACTTGCACTACCATATACAGGGATAGCTACAGGCATCTGCTGCAATGTAGTAATATCAACTTCATCGTAAGTGGCTGCACCACCATTCATAGATACAGTCACGCTTTTTGGATTTTCAACTCCCCAGAATGTAACATCCTGACCAGCATTCCATTGTTCAGGAGTAAGTTCTATTGTATTAGAACCCTTATCAGCATCCAACTTAATTATCACCTTAGAACCCTCTTGTGGTACAACTTCAACACTAGAAACATCATCACTTGTTGCATTGGAAGTACGTGTCAACGTCGGTGCCTGAATTTTAATAGAAACCGCGCCACTAATTTGGCTGTTATTTACAGCATCTTCCTCATTACTACATGCCGCAAAAGCCAGTCCGGCCAATCCGAGCATCAAATACTTGTTCCATTTCATAATCTTACAAATTTTAGTTAGTAAAACAAATTATTGTATTCCAAAATATCCTTGGTTTATCTTGTGTCCGTGCAGTTATTCGCCCAGCAGTTCCATCGCCTCTTGGAGCATCTTCAGGTTGTCAGCCGCTCCGGCATAGCCGGCTGCCTGCGCGCGGCGGAAGGCTTCGTCCGCCTCCTTCAGCTGCCCGTTCTTGAAGTAGGCCACGCCCAGCAGGTTCACCAGCGAGGGCTCCTGCGCGTCCTTCAGCAGGGCGACGGCTTCTGCGTAGTGTCCGGTCTCTATCTCGGCCAGGGCGGCGTTGTTGCGAGCCGTCACGTTGTCGGGATAGGTATTCACCGCCACTTGCAGGGCCTCGCGGTAGGCGTCGGTGTTGCGCCCGTAGCTGTCGGCCACGCGCTGTATCTCGGCCACGCTGAGCAGGTCGGGACGGGTGCGGAGCAGTTCCTTGGCTTCGGTGAGGTCGAAGCTGCGCACGTTGTACTCGATGCGGTACTCGTTGCGGCGCAGGGGGCCGTAAAGCTCGTTGAGCACGCGCTGGTAGATGTCGGGCGGAACCAGCGCCTTGATGCGTTCCTCGCAGGCATCCTGGTTGCCGGTGCATTCGTCGATGATCTTCAGCACCTCCTCGCGCTTGAGCAGCATGGGGGCCTTCTCCACCTCAATGCGCAGGCCGGCCCAGTCCTCACCCTTCCAGTCCACGTGCCACAGGCTGCGGTCCAGTCCGGGGTTCTGCTGCTGCACGTAGGCCACGAACTTCTGCGCGCGGCGCTTGGACAAATCCATGTTGTAGGCCACCGTGGCCTCGGGCGAGGCGTAGCCGGTGACGTAGATGCCCGTGATGGTCAGGTCGGTATTCTCGCGTACGGCGTCGATGGAAGCCTGCACCTTGTCCAGCTCCTCGCGGTTGGTCTTGTAGCGGGGCAGCACCCGGTCGCCGTCCTGCCGGTATTGCAGGCGGGCCGTACGCACCTCGGAGCGGCGCTTCACCACCTCGTCCTTGGGCTGCTCCACGGGTTGCATCAGGTATTGCGGTTCCTCGTAAGGCAGGATGCCTCCCGTGGCCAGCACGCCGTCGCCCTCGCTGCAGTCCGCACAGCCCGTAGCGTAGCCGCGCATGTCCAGGCGGCCGTTGAGCATCCACGGCCGGTAGGGCACCTCGGCCTCGTAGCGCACGGTCTGAACCTTGCCGTTGCGGCGGCGGACGGTCTCACCGTCCTGCGCTTCCATCTCGCCCAGCGCCACCCGGCGCCCGATTACCTTGTCGCGGGTGCGGCCGTTCACCACCACCGCACGGAGCGCCTGCTCCTGCGTGCCGTCCGGAGAGACAAGCACCGGCACCAGCCGCAGGGAGTGCTGGGTGTTCAGGTCCAGCCCGTCCAGCCGGATGTCGGCACGGACGCGGACGTTGTCGCCCACCTTCTCCACGGTGCGGTTCTCCACCTTCAGCTGTTCCAGATAGCTGTTCTGTGCCACTGCCGGCGCACATGAAGCCAGCAGGCTGACGAACCATATCGCAGTATTCTTCATAACCTTCCTCCTTATTTAATAATGTATATCAGGGAGACGGCAGCTTTCGTCACTCCCAGGTAGTTCTTGTTGCCGCTGCCCCGCCACTCGCCGCAGTGGGGACAGTCGTATTGGTCATAATGCGCGCGGATATAGCCCAGGCCCAGCGCGGCCTCGATGCTCCACCGTTTGCCCAGCAGCCACTGGTAACCGTAGACCAGGCCGACACCCGCATACCAGCCTTCGTAGCGGTAGTCCTCCAGATTCTTGTAGAGGCCGAAAGGCAGTTTGATGCCGCCCACGTTGTATAAAGTGGCCGTTGAAGCGTTCGCACAGCCAGTAGCGCGCCTCGGGCTGCGCCAGCCAGTGCTTCCACTTCTTGTTTTCGTTGAACGTCCAGCCGTTGTAATTGGCAGAGAGGTCCAAAGTCCACTTGGGAGACAGGCCGATTTCGGCACCCAGATTGACCGTGGCCGTCGCGTCGTAAAGCAGGTTCGTCTTGACGGCCACATTCTGGGCCGCCAGGGAAACGCTTATCAGCAGTAAGAGTAGGCAAAGATTCCTTTTCATACTTGTTCCGTTTTGCTTGATTGTATATCTTTATTACCGGTTTTACAAGGCCGGTTTATACGTGTTCTCTTTGTCATTGTTTTCCGTTACTTTGCAGGTAACGGGAATGTCGGCCTTCCACCCCAAAAAGTCCATCATCAGAGCGCTGAAAGGTGTTTTCCGTAAATCTGGCGGGAAATGAAAGGACACAACAATTTATCTATGTTAATATGCTGTAACATAGAGGCATGCCTGTTGCATAATTTGAAGCCGGGAGGCGAAAGCAGGTCAACGCAGAATATCAGTATTTATGTGTCTATCCTATATTGTGAAAAAATATTCAGAAAAATTTCTATATGTAATTCTTTTTGTCTATATTTGCAAACAATACCGATTCCCGTTACCTGCAAAGTAACGGAAAATAATCAAGCTTTCCAGACGTTTGTCTTGTTTCGTTTTATCTTATCAATCAATCTATTACCGAAATCATCCAAAAGCGAATACGTATGACAGTATTCCGCGGTTCATTTCATTGATCCGCTCGTCCGTATGCCGCTTGAAGTAAGTTTCTGTTACTTTCACCGAGGAGTGTCCCATGGCGTTGCTGATCAGTTCGGACTGGTAGTTCTGATAGTTGGCGATAGTGGCCCAGCTGTGGCGTGCGGTGTAACTGCTCAACAATCCGGCATCACCCAGCAGCTTCGACATCTTATACAAACGGTAATTAAAAGTACGCAAGGCACGTTGGTACTGCCTGTAT
>NZ_CASFWU010000107.1 GCF_949298305.1 uncultured Bacteroides sp.
AGGACATAAACATGTGGAAGCGAAGAACGGAAGGTTCTCCGCAGGGAATACTCGTGGATATTCTCACTATGTTGAGAGTGTTATCCAAAACTCAGGTTAAAAAAGAAAGTTCTAGTAATGATCCTTTTACAAAACCTCAAAATTCAATAAAAGTTTTGACTTTCCCCATAGGCTCAATAAACACCAAATTGCCTGATGGTGTGTACCCCAAAGGAACATATGGTACAATTAAATTCCCAAATGAATTATTAAATGATTTAGTTATAACCAACGGCGTTAATTCAAACGAAGTTAGTTTCAGCAATAAATTCATCTGGATTCAAGAAACACTTAATGAAAATTTAAGTAAAGGGTTAAAAGTAGATTTAAGCAAACAGCTTGTTTTGTCTTACAAAAAGGCCGATTATAATCCAGAATGTCCTCCCAATTTAATAGACATTCAAGTTGGTGTAACTACTACAGAAGAAGCTGGTAAAGAATTAGAAAAATTAATGCATGGGAACGTATTTGAATATCCTAAAGATGTATCATTAATAAAATATCTTTTAAAATTTAAGAATCAACCAGATGCTGTGGTTCTTGATTTCTTTAGCGGTTCTGCAACAACAGCCCATGCTGTTATGCAACTCAACGCAGAAGATAATGGTAATCGCAAATATATCATGGTTCAACTCCCGGAAGAAACGCCAGAAGACAGCGAAGCCCGTAAAGCAGGTTATCACACCATTCCGCAAATAGCCAAAGAACGCATCCGCCGTGCCGGAAAAAAAATCAAGGAAGAATCTCCCTTAACTACCCAAAACCTTGATACCGGTTTCCGTGTATTCCGCTTGGCAGACAGTAATTTTGAGGAGGTAAAGAAAGCTCCGGGAGAATACAACCAGGCGCAACTTGACCTTTTCCTTAATAACGTAAAGAGCGACCGTACAGACCTCGACCTGCTGTTTGGAGCCATGCTCAGTTGGGGCGTACAACTCTCCTTACCTATGAGCAGTGAAGAAGTGGATGGTAAAATGATTTATACCGTAAACGAGGGCGACCTGGTGGCCTGCTTTGCCGAGGACATCACAGAAAATATCGTAAAAGCCATGGCCGCAAAGCAACCCCTCCGCGTGTTGTTCCGCGACAGTTGCTTTACCCGTGACGATGCCAAAATCAATGTGTTCGAGACCCTGAAACAATTGCTCGACTGGAGCGAAGAAGAAGCGATGAAGAATATCAAGGTTATCTAAGATAATAAAACAACTCATGAAAGGAAATCAACATAACATGCTTCAAGGCAGCCCGCAAAGTAAGGGTCTTAGCTTGGTTGATGAAATACGTGAAATAATAGAGAAAGGCCGGAAAGAAGCCTATGCGGCAGCCAATCAGGCAGTCATTGCAACGTATTGGAATATCGGGCGGCGTATTGTGGAAGAGGAGCAATCGGGAAATGCACGTGCAGATTATGGAAAGCAACTTATCAATCAGCTCGCCGACAAATTGTCCATAGAATATGGCAACAACTATACTGCAAGAAGATTAAGGGATTACAGACAATTCTATCTGTGCTTCAGAGATTTACAGATTTGGCACTCGCGAGTGCCAAATCTTACATGGACACATTTCCGGCGTATCATGGCTGTGCCACAAGAAGAAGCCAGACAATGGTATGCCAATGAGGCATCAAAAGAAATGTGGAGTGTGCGTACACTGGACAGGAATATTTCTACCCAATATTATGGAAGGCTGTGTGCCGCCAAGCGTGAAGGAAAGATGTTGCCTGTTCCAGAAAAGAGAGATAATGATCCGATGGAATATATCAAAAGTCCGGCAGTGGCAGAATTCCTTGGATTCAGGCGGGACACTGATTATTCTGAAAGCAGGCTGGAACAGGCTTTGATAGACAATCTGGAGCATTTCATCATGGAACTGGGACGTGGGTTTGCCTTTGTGGAAAGACAAAAACATATTGTGACACAGACAGATGAGTTTTATGTGGACCTGGTATTCTACAATTTCAAGATGAAGCGATTCGTTTTGTTTGAGCTGAAAACCCATAAACTGACGCATGCAGACGTGGGACAACTGGATATGTATGTACGGATGTATGACGACCTGATAAAGGATGATTCGGATAATCCAACGATAGGTGTGTTGCTTTGTACGGATACGGATACGACGATTGCCAAGTATTCGGTACTGCATAACAGCGAACAGTTGTTTGCCTCAAAATACATGGCTTACATGCCTACCGAAGAAGAATTGCGCAGGGAAATAGAAGAACAGAAACGATTCTTTATCGAATAATACGGAAAGGGGGACATGGAATGAAACTGAAATTCAAACACCAACGCTTTCAGGCAGAAGCTGCCAAAAGCGTAACCGATATATTTACCGGCCAGCCATACTGCGACAGCGCCGACTTCCTGATAGACCAGGGAATACAGAAGAATATGTATGCCGTAACCGGGTTCGGCAACCAGAGATTGATGTTGGACAAAGAGTCGCTGACCGAAAACCTGAGACAGATACAAATGGACGGCGGGCTGAAACCCGTGGAATATCTGCAAGGCGACACTTCCAATCCGATGTTCACCATCGAGATGGAAACCGGTACGGGCAAGACCTATACCTACATCAAAACCATGTATGAGCTGAACAAGCTGTACGGCTGGTGCAAGTTCATCATCGTGGTGCCCAGTATCGCCATCCGCGAAGGCGTGCAGAAGAGCTTTGAGACCATGCAGGAACATTTCGCCAACGAGTACGGCAAGCGAATACAGTTCTTTGTCTACAACTCCAAGCAGTTGTCCAAGATAGACGGCTTTGCCAGCGACAGCGGACTGCACGTGATGATTATCAATACGCAGGCCTTCAACACCTCCATGAACGAGGACAAGAACCAGGAAGGGCGCAGCGGAGACGCGGCGGCCCGTATCATCTTCTCCAAACGGGATGAGTTTGGCAGCCGCAGACCGATTGACATTCTGGCCCAAACTCACCCGATTCTGATTATCGACGAACCCCAGAGCGTATTGGGCGCCAGCAGAGACAACGCCACCCGGAAAGGGATAGCCAAGTTCCATCCGCTGTTTACACTGCTGTACAGTGCCACTCACCGAAAAGACGATGTTTACAACATGGTGTACCGGCTGGATGCCATGGATGCCTACAACCGGAAGCTGGTGAAGAAAATCGAAGTGAAAGGCATTTCGCAGCTGGGCAGCACCGCCACAAACGGCTTTGTCTATCTGGATGGAATAGTCATCGGAAAAGGAAATCCACAGGCCCGTATCTCGTTTGATGTAAAGACAGCCAACGGCTTCAAACAGACAACCCGGCTGGCAGACGAAGGATTCAATCTGCACGAACAAAGCGGCGGGTTGGCCGAATATGACAACCATTTCATTATAGAGCGAATAGACGGTATAGACGGAAGTGTGCGCTTCTTGAACGGCATCACCCTCCATGAAGGCGACGCCATCGGAAAAGTGAACGAGGATGTATTACGCCGTATCCAGATTCGTGAAACTATCCGTACACATATTGAAAGGGAAAGAGACTTGTTTGCCAAAGGCATCAAAGTGCTTTCACTCTTCTTCATAGACCACGTCAACAGCTACCGCATCTACGAAAAGGACGGCACGAGCAATGGAAAATTCGCTGACATGTTTGAAGAAGAATACCGGAATGTGCTCCAGGAAATGCAGCCCTGTTTTTCGGACGAGACTTATATGCGTTATCTGAACAGATTCCCGGCAGAAAAGGTACACCAGGGATATTTCTCACAAGACAAAAAAGGAACCGCAGTAGACTCCAAGGAGAAAGAGGGAGAAAATGAAATCCGTGCCTATGACCTGATTATGAAAAACAAAGAACGACTGCTCAGCCTGGAAGAGCCCGTGCGGTTTATTTTCTCTCATTCAGCCTTGAAGGAAGGCTGGGATAACCCGAATGTGTTCCAAATCTGTACGTTGAAAGATACCGGCAACGAAATCAAAAAACGCCAGGAAGTGGGACGAGGTATGCGCCTCTGCGTAAACAAAGACGGTGAACGCCAGGACCAAGACGTATTGGGCGACGGCGTATTCGACGTAAACATCCTGACCGTCATAGCCAGTGAGAGCTACGAACACTTCAGCAAGCAGCTCCAGGCTGAGCTTGCCGCCGACGTGGCAGACCGCCCCATACTGGTTACCGCCCATCTCTTTGAAGACATAATAATGGTGTCTGCCGAGGGAAAAGCAATCAAGGTTAACAGAGAATTGGCGTGCGAAATCCACGAGGAGCTTATCGCCAACGGGTATGTAAAGAAAGGGAAACTGACCGAAAAATACTTCAATGACAAGAAAGCGGGAACCATTGATTTGGGAGAAGAACTGAATCCGGTCAAAACGGATATTATCAGCCGACTGGATACCGTATTCAACCCTGACCGGATGATGCCGGACAATGCCCGTAAGCCCAGAACGTCCACATTCAGGGAGGAACTTTTCAAAGAAAAGTTTACCGGAATATGGAATCGCATCAATGTAAAGACATTCTACAAAGTGGATTTCAGTACGGACGAACTGATAAAGAAAGCCATTGAAAGCATCGACAAACGGCTGAGTGTTACGGAAATACGCATTGTAATAGAAGGAGGGACACTGGAAAACATCCGTGACAAGGAATCCCTGCAGGCCGGAGCCGCCATGACAACCGGAAAGACACGCACCATCCGCGTGACAGAAGCCGTAGGCAACAGCGTGCGCTATGACCTGATTGGCGATTTGGTCGCCGCAACCGGACTGACCAGAAGAACCATTGTAGAAATATTGAAAGGAATCATGCCGGCTACATTCGCCCAGTTCAAGATGAACCCGGAAGAATTCATCATCAAAACCGCAAATATCATCAATGACGCCAAGGCCATGGCTGTCATCCAGAAAATAACATACGAACGCAGCAACAAAACCTACGATGTGGACATCTTCACAGAGAGCACCCTGCGCGGCAAGCTGGGTGTGAATGCCATAGAGAGCGCCAAATCCCTGTACGACATTGTCGTCGTGGACAGTCAAGGAGTGGAAAAGAATTTTGCAGAAGCACTGGAACGTGAAGATATCGTAGAGGTATATACCAAACTGCCCCGCGGATTCTACATCAACACCCCGATGGGGCACTATAACCCGGACTGGGCAATTGTATTCAAGGAAGGTAGCGTGAAACATATCTATTTCATTGCTGAAACCAAAGGCAATGACTGGCAGGAATCACAATTCAGAGGCGCTGAAGACGCAAAAATAGAATGCGCCCGACGCCATTTTGCCGCCATCAGTGATTGCAAGGTAAAGTATGGGGTAGCAAAAGATTATCAGACATTGTATAACCTGGTGACCCAATAGAGGGTGAAAGCGGGTCTCCGCTTGACATATTTCTACCATCTCCGTTTCACGCTGTCATGCCTTACCTTCTTCACTGAAACAGAGTAAGATGAGGTGAACCTTATGGTTTCACACGGTGAAGGAAAAAGTTGCTTGCACGGTCTGCGGTGGACACTTGCATCCACCGCAGACCGTGCAAGCATCCTGCATCCGGAATGCAAGCATCCTCCGCAAAGCGGACATCCATCTTGTGTTTTCGAGTACTTACCTCTAATTCAGCAAAACGACCACTCTGTATGCACGAGGTACCTGAGCTCTGAATCCAAGAATCAGGAATTAACACTTCACAACCTGCCACGCCTCCAATCCTTCACAGCATCCTTCTTTTTATGAAGCATTTGCGGTGAAACTTCACCCGGCAAACCTCTGTACAATCAGGTTGTGTACGTGTTCTATTAACCTTTCACTATCCTCAGAGCCAGCAACCGGCCACACAGACAGAATACCCATATTTCACCCGCCAACTATGGACTTGAGAGAAATAAAGTGCCACTTTAGGATGCCTAAAGTAGGTGTTTAGAAGCAGCAAACAACTACATATAGGTAAATCAGATTACAGCGGGCAACACCACCTTGCATTCGCTTGCTATCTTCAGTCTTGCCGTCAAGCTCACACTCTGTATAATAAGGCTTCAAAAAATCAATATAGATAAACTATTTCACAAAAGCCTGTTTTACCGGACCTCTGTAGTCCACATCAAAATGCTGTTCTACAATACCGTCAATCGGAAACACTTTTGGCTCCAATTAGCCTAACGACATCACGCAAAGTACCGTTTCATTTAGCCATAAATCTATCTTGACATGGTTTTCTTAAACAGCAGTGGCTGGGTACATATAAACAGACTTATACAAATCAAACTCCAGCTACAGTCAGATATAAGACACAGAATATTCCGAACCGTTCAAATACTTAAGCCACACGTTAACTGTTTGTGACCAAAGTTATGGACACTGAATATGTTTTATCAGAATATAAATGTTTTAAGTTTCGCAATTTCATTAATAGGTTGTAGTTAATGAGTTAAGCCAATAACTTTGTAAAAAAAGAATGCCGGGCACACACTTGAGCTGTCGGTTTAACTCCTAAGCCTGCCCAAGCGGGCGATAACTTCTTCTACCCTCTTTAAATCCTGCAAGTTTGGCTTCGCCGATTCTCAATCCGCACTTGCAAAGCCTGAAAATAGTTCCAACAACCGTTCCGCCAGTGGAGCATAATATTTTTGCACTTCTTCGGCTGTCGGAGTATGACCGCCCGGGAAGTGGTAGGAGTATTTGTAATGCATCAAAAACAAAGGTTCGAAGTGTGCCAAATGGTCGTTTTCGCCAAATATTCCCCATATCTTTTCCCGGTTGGATTGCTGACAATAATCCCACTGATGCTGTTGAAGTTCAGCGAATTCGTCAATCAATGTCCGATTAATGACAAGCCGCTGGTTCCCGTTAGCCCGTGGCGATTTGTATTCATGCGAACCAATACGTTCAATGAGGAAGCTTGTCATTTCGAAGTGAGGATTTCCAAGCAAAGCAGGGATATTGTTTTTAGCAGCCACTATCTGTGCCAAGAACGAACCATTGCTGTTTCCTATCATTACATCAGGCCGTTCTTGGTCGCATAATCTTTGAATAAAGTCGAGCGCCTCCTGTGGATGCAGAGGTAAATCCGGTGTCAAGACTGTTGCCTTACCCTTGAAATATTCTTTCAGGGCAAGAGCCGGTATACATGCACCTGATGCAAAAAAACCGTGAAGAAAAAGAATCTTTTGTACCATCATCAACAACCGCTTCCGTCAATATTACAGGTAGCCCCATCATTGACGGGACGTGAACGCAATCCGGCATCTTCTGGATTCAGCGTAACCGTACCGTCTTCCAGTACAAAGCAAGGAATCCCAACAACTCCAACACTTTTAGCTTCAATAAAAGCCGGATGATGGTCCCTCAGTTTCAGAAAAGCTTTCAAATCCCGCACATGCCGGCCGATATCAATAACTTCATACTGGACATTACCTTTCACTTGCTCTTCCACGTATGTGCAATCCGGACAAGTTTCCATTCCATATATTTTTACCATAACTGCTGTTGTTATTTAAATAACGTGAGTTCAATATGTAATTAGATATACTCTTCTGCAAAAGGAGAGTATAACAATAAAAGTACAATTTCAGTTTCGATATAATCTCTTTTCATATATTTACGGATATAATACCGACGAAGAGCAAGCCTGCAGGAAAATAGCAGCGAATAGATGCGCCAATACTCCTTAAGACTATATTTCAGGCCGTACGGCTTCAGTGCTTCATGAGTGGGCATCTTAATGTCTTTCGGTTGTTCGCCGGATAAATAGAAAAAGTCCCGTAAAACGTTGATTTTACGGGACTTGTCTTAATTTGGCTACCTAATGTCTTAGGTTTCAGCGGAGAGACAGGATTTCGAACCTACCCTCCAATATCCTTGAAATTCAATTTATTATCATTATGTCAAAGCCTTAGGGGGTACAACTTAGGTTACAAGAATAACACTTTTCTGTCACCTTTTGGCTGTTCGTTGTCTGCCTAAAACTACGGTTCAAAGATACTGCTTTATTTTGAAATACACAAATCGTTGAAAATAAATCTTCTGGGGTTAGTGCAAGGTGCAAGCTATATATAGATATATACTTGCACCTTGCACTAATATTTATTTTTCTGCCTATTTTCCATTATTGTATCAAAATTCTCTTGTCCCCATTGCTTTAATTGCTCCAAATGAGGAATTAAAGTTTCACCGAACTCTGATACATAATATTCTACTTTGGGTGGTACAGATGGATATATTTTCCTATTTACTAATCTAAAGCCCACTTATCACCCAGCCATTCCAATATTGGAGATGCCGAACAAAAATCATAATCCAATTTTTTTCTCATTTTTTTCATCTTTAATGTTACTGATATTGAGAAATACTAACCTAAACGTAAGTGGCTGACAGATAGTATAGTTCTTCTTTTTTCCAAAGCAACATCCTAACTTTGCAATGCAAAAGTATAGAAAATAACCGATTTTTTAATGCTTAATTATAATATATGGAACTATTACATTTTACAGGTCAGGTTTGGAGACCTCCTTATGAGGCAAGTTCTCAACTCTTACAAGTAACAG
>NZ_CASFWU010000108.1 GCF_949298305.1 uncultured Bacteroides sp.
GGTGCCCGTGTGCCCGTGCGCTTCATCAACTTCCCCGTCAGGGTGGGGGCGCACAACATAGGCCGCCAGTACGTGCTGGCCGTGCGCCTGATGCGCGCCCTCAACATCTGCCTCTGCCTGCTGTTTGCCTCCGGCCCTCTGTCGGAGCATTACGCATGGTCGAAGGTGCTGATGCTGGTCTCGCTGGGGCTTCTGGTGCTCTCGCTGGCGGTCTACTACGTGTTGGCCTTCCGCTATAAATGAGTGCGGCGGTGTTCTGCGGCCGTCCTCGTTTGACTGCCGGCGTGGCGGGCAGGCGGGGTTTTCTGCCGGGAGCGGCCTAAAAAAGGCGGGGCGCAGAGGTGTGACTTTCAGAATAATTACTATATTTGTAAAATAGAAAGAACCTTGGTTAACCACAGAAAATCAATGTATCATGAAACGCACCTTATTCCTTTTATTTCTTTTCATCGCTGCGGCGACGTTTGCCAAAGATGTCACCGAAGAGCAAGCTCGCAGGGTGGCCTACCAGTTCTGGCAATCTTCACCCGCTACACGTGGCGGCACGCCTGTGCTGCAGATGGTGTTCCACAGCGAGGGCCTCGCAACCCGCCAGCCGGGTGCTGCGCCTGCCTACTATGTGTTTGACAATACGGCCGGGCCGGGCTTTGTCGTGGTGGCCGGAGACGATGTGGCCCTGCCGGTACTGGGCTATTCGTTTGAACATGAGTTTTCCGCCGACCGCTTGCCGCCCAACCTGAAAGAATGGCTGGAACAGCTGCGGCAGGAGGTGAACGACATGCGGAGGGACGGAGTGGAGGCCTCGGCCGACGTCAGCCGGCGCTGGACGTCAACCCGCGCCGGCGCTCCGGTCGTGAAGCTGGAGACCGCCCGCTGGAACCAGGCGGCTCCCTACAACCAGTTGTGCCCCACGGTGAACGGCAATTCCACCTATACCGGCTGTACGGCCACCGCGCTCGCCATTGTCATGCGCTACCACCGCTGGCCGGAGAAAGGCGTCGGCACGCTGCCGGGCTATACGACCACTACCTACCAGAAGCCCGTTTCGGACCTGACACTGGGACATACCTACGATTGGGACAACATGCTCCTGGACTATCCCATGACGGGCTATTCGCAGACGGCTGCCAATGCGGTGGCTACACTGATGCGCGACTGTGGCATCATGCTGCAATCGGACTTTTGCCCCATAGGCAGCGCAGGCACTGCCGCCAGCATCTCGTACATTCCTCCCGGCCTGACTACCTACATGGGTTACGACAAGAATATCCGCGCGGTGCCGCGCGACGCCTACTCCGCGACCGAATGGCAGCAGCTGATGGCAGACGAGCTGGACCACAACCGCCCCGTGCTCTATACGGGAGCCAATGCGGAGGCGGGCCATGCCTTTGTGCTGGACGGCTATACGGACGACTATTATTTCAGCGTCAACTGGGGATGGGGAGGCTATTGCGACGGATACTTCCTACTCTCGGCCATGGACCCCGAGGGACAGGGTGCCGGAGGTTCCGGCAGTTACAACGAGGGCCAGTATGCCGTCATCGGAATACAGAAGGACAGCGGCGCCGGCGTGCAGGTGGAGGAGTTGAGGTTCATGAAGAACGTCTACGAGGGATATGAATACAAAGGATTGTCGGTCGGCGGGGAAGTCCGTACCGGTGAGCCTTTCACGTTGTATTTCGGCTTCCTGTTCAACAACGGCGTGGCCGCATTCAACGGTGACCTGAGGCTGGTCATGGCCGACCGCGACGGAAACTGGGTCGAAGAGTTTGGCCAGATGGCCATAGAGGAGCTGCCGGCCGGTTACGGCTATATGTCTTACGGGGAATTTGTCATTCAAAGCCCCATCCTCCCCGGCTACCGCATCCGGGCCTACTACCGCAGCGTGCATAATCCCGAGTGGAAAGTGGTGCGCGGCAATGAAGAAGAGGACTGTGTCTGGGACCTCCTCATAGGAGACCCCTACACCATCGAGGAAACTACCCGACTCACCTACAACAAGACAAGCCGTCTCCTGAAGCTCCAGGTGAAGGAGGGAGTCACGGCCCAACTGCACTCGGCCGACGGCAACGACCTGAGCGACCTGTGCCGCACGCAGGGAAATGAAATCAGCATCGACGCCTCGGCCCTGCCCGGAGGCACGTACCGCCTCACGCTGCGGAAGGGAAGCGAAGAAAAGCGGCTGAACCTCTCCCTGCCCGATGTAACCCCGTAATTTTCACCGTATGAAATTCAACCTTATTATGGAACTGAGTATGAGAAAACTGAATATATGCTGCCTGGCAGGAATGCTGCTGTCGGCAGTCTTGTGGTCCGCCTGTTCGGACGATAAAGAGAATGAACAGCAACCGCCGGCTCCCTCGGTGGCCTTCACGGACAACTCCTCGCCCGTATTCGAGGCGGCGGGCGGAGAGGCCGTCATCCGTTTCACCGCCAACACCGGCTGGACGGCCCAGACCGACCAGGAGTGGTGCAGCGTGTCTCCTTCGCAGGGCGATGCCTCCGTTTCGACCCTTACTCTCAGCGTAGCCGTAAACGACACGCCCGACGAACGCAATGCGACCCTCATCCTGAAGGCGGGGACCGCCACGGCGCGGCTGACCTTCTCGCAAAAGCAGAAGGACGCACTGACCGTCACCTCCAATCGCATCGAAGTGGGCTCTGAGGGCGGAACGGCCACCGTGGAGGTGATGGCCAACGTAGCCTTTGAGTACACCATCGACGAGAAAGCCGCAGCGTGGCTGACGCCCGTACAGACGCGGGCGCTTACTGCCACGCGCCTGCAGTTCAACGTGGCAGCCAACGAGTCGAGCGAAAAGAGGGAAGGAAAGATTGTCATCCACAGCGGCGAGCTGTCCGAAACGGTCACCGTCTACCAGGAAGGCGAGGTGCCCGCCCTGACCCTTACGCAGGACGAGTACACCGTGGGCAGTGAAGGCGAGGTCATCAGCGTGGAACTTCGCAGCAATGTTCCTTACGAAATGCGTCTGGTGGATGACGTCGACTGGATCAGTGAAGTGGCCACCCGCTCGTTCTCTACCTATACCCGCCGGTTCAAGGTTGAGCCCAACGAAGGCTACGACTACCGCACGGCGCGGATTGCCTTCTTCAACCGGGAGCTTTCACTGGCGGATACGGTCACCGTGACGCAGGTGCAGAAGGACGCCATCCTCATCGCGCAGAGCGAATACGCCGTAGAGGCTGCGGGCGGTTCGCTGGACTTCGCGGTCAATGCCAATGTGGACTTCCAGGTGGAATTGTCTGCCGAGTGGATCAAGCGCTCAGCCTCCACCCGCGGGCTTGTCGAGGTGCCGCTGAGTTTCACCGTCGAGGCCAATCCCGGCACCGGGGAACGCGAGGCGTTCATCATCCTGCGTGCCGGACAGGTGGAGCAAAGCATCCGGGTGCTCCAGGCAGGCCAGACGCCGAGTGTGCTCCGTCTGACCCACACCAACCTGCTGTTCAGCGTGCCTTTGTTCAGTGGCGCCGGCTTCTCGGGCGGAAACATCGCGTGGGGAGATGGCAAGGAGGAGGCATACCGGAGCGAGGCAAAGCATACTTACGTCAATGAGGGGCCGCACACCGTGTCCATTGAAGTGCCGGGTGCGGAAGAAGTCACCCTCCCGAATCTGACCGGCATTACCGATTTGGACCTGACTGACTTCTGAATCTGAATATACGGATGGGGAGGGATATGGATAAAATCCTCTGTGGACGGAGTGCCTTTCCCATCCGGATTCGGTTGCTGGCAGCCCGATTGCGGGCTTCGGCGCTTCTGCCTTCGGAGAATGACTTTCCGCTCATAGGGAGCGGACGGAAAAAATAAAAGGGGATATGCCGCATTGGCATATCCCCTTTATCTCTGTTTTTTCATTCCGGATTGTATTATGCTCCCGGGTGGATTGCTTCAGAAGGACAAACATCTGCGCAAGTACCGCATTCTGTGCAAGCTTCAGGGTCGATAGAATACTTGTCACCTTCAGAGATAGCGCCTACCGGACATTCGTCGATACAAGTTCCGCAAGCAATACAATCGTCACTAATTACGTAAGCCATTTTCGTAAATTTTTAAATTATTATTAGTACTAATTACGGCGACAAAAATAGTGGTTTTCTTTATTACTTGATACCAATCTGCTCTAAAAAAGGTGTAATTTATATGTCGTCTAAATAGTACCGGACTTCGTGTGGACGATATACTTTGTGGGGATGTGCAGTCTCGATGGACATCAAAGAGTCTGCAGATAGGTTGCAAAACAGGAAGGCATGGTAATGGATGTTGACGGCTCGTAGTCTGGCAAGACTCCGCACTTTTTTGAAGGAATGATTGCCGGATGACAAATAATTTCTCTTTTTTTTGGCCGACCCCGCTTATCTCCCTGCCGAATGTTGCCTGCTATCGTCTTGAAGGTTGCCTACCTTCATGCCGAATGTTGCCTGCTATCGGTCGGTAATACGTATTGGCATTATTAAGCATTTGATTCATAAATGTTTGTGTGGCTTTCGGATTTGAGGAACAGATTGTAATTATTTAAGATTTATAAGGGCTGCGGGCGCACTCTCCCCGAGGTGAGTATTTCATATATCAATAAGTGGACCGGTGTAGTTTGATGTGGTAAATAATGTTTAAACAATTCGAGCGTTGGCCGTAAGCTCCTTATACGGCGTTACGGGGATAAGAAGCTCAGTTGGTGCGTCGGTTCATGATTAATGCTTGTAAATTCTCACTCCGCCTTTTTTTGTCTATTGGCTTTGACTTCTTAATCCGCCTGGGCCGGTTGACAGTTTCTTCTGCTTCTTTCTCCCGTTAACTCCTGCCGGCTGGTTGTTCGTGTATTTCCGAATCAGATAAATCTGTCATTGATAAACGATTGCAGCTCTTTCCCTTGTGGAAGGGCGGACGAGGCTGTATTGTTTATGAGTACAACTCCAGTCCGAATTCGTCTTTCAGCTGTAGCAAGGCCTGGTTTTTCTGTGCCATCATTTGGAATTTCTCTACACGGCCGTAGGCTCGCACTTTTTCGGTGGGGGCACTGATACGCACGGTCATGGTGACTTTACGGTTTCTCAGTCGCTTGCGCAGATATTCCTGTATGACGGGTATCATTCCGGTAAATTCTTTGGCAACGATTTCATTGTCGACTACGGCTTCAAATGTCGTGTCGTTCAACAGGGTGAGGTGCATGTTTTGCATGCGTTTGGCTATGGCGGTCTGCTCCTGAGGCATGCGTCCGGCGTATTCCTGCCAGTAGTAATTGATGTCCCGCTCGTTGAAGATGTAGTCTTCGTCTGGCATCGGGGTTGATGGCGTTGCGGGCGCGGCAACGGGTTGTTTCTTCTCCTCTGCTGTTGTATGCGGGCGTTTGATGGAGACGCCCAAGTCGGACTTTTTCAGTATCGGTATCTTTTTCTCCTCCTGTTTCTGTCCCATCAGCATATCTTTGATGCTGGCTGACTGGGCTGTCGTTTCCTGCCTGGCAGCTGGTTGGGCAGACGGGGTGGCGGGCTTAGGAGCCTGGACGGATTGTGCGGGAGCGGGCTGTGCCTGCTGGCGCGTTGGGCCTGCTTGCGGCTGAGCTGCGGCAGGCTGGTTGAATAGGGGTTTGATGGCTGGCTTAGGGCCAAGCCCACCGGCCGCGTCGTCTCCCTCGGCGGTGAGTTGTGCTACCTGAATCAAAGTCAGCTCAACCAGCAGGCGTTTGTTCTTGCTGACCCGATAGTTCAGGTCGCAGTCGTTGCAGAGTTTCATCGCTTTATAGAGAAAGGGTAGCGGGCATTTCTGTGCTTGAGCTTGATAGCGTTGGCGGATGCTGGCGCCTACTTCCAGCAAGGGCAGGGTGGCGGGGTCTTTGCTTACCAGAAGGTCGCGCATGTGGGACGAGAGGCCGGTAATGAAGTGGCTGCCTTCAAAGCCTTTGTTTAGTACTTCGTTGAACAGCAGTAAGGCATCGCTCACTTTGTTTTCAAGGAAGTGGTCGGTCAGGCGGAAGTAGTATTCGTAATCCAGTACGTTTAGATTTTCGATGACGCTTTGGTAGGTGATGTGCCCTCCGGTAAAGCTTACTACTTGGTCGAAGATGGAGAGTGCGTCGCGCATACCGCCGTCGGCCTTCAAGGCTATGACGTTCAGTCCTTCAGGCTCGGCTGTAACTCCTTCTTTGGCGGCTACATATTCCAGATGAGCCACAATGTCTTCTACGCTGATTCGATTGAAATCGTATATCTGGCAGCGTGAAAGGATGGTGGGGAGAATCTTGTGCTTTTCTGTGGTGGCCAGAATGAAGATTGCGTGCCGTGGCGGTTCTTCCAGTGTTTTTAAGAAGGCGTTGAAGGCCGACGCCGAAAGCATGTGGACCTCGTCTATGATGTAAACTTTGTATTTGCCTATCTGAGGTGGAATGCGTACTTGGTCTACCAGTTGGCGGATGTCGTCTACCGAGTTGTTGGAGGCGGCGTCCAACTCGTGGATGTTGTAGGAACGCTGTTCGTTGAAAGCTGTACACGATTCACAATGGTTGCAGGCTTCGCCTTCTTCCGTGGGGCTCATGCAGTTGATGGTTTTGGCGAAGATACGTGCGCAGGTGGTTTTACCCACGCCGCGCGGTCCGCAGAAGAGGTAGGCATGGGCCAGTTTGTCTGTGGCAATGGCATTTTTCAGGGTGGTGGTCAAGGCTCGTTGGCCTACTACCGATTCAAATGTGGAAGGACGGTATTTTCGTGCCGATACAATGTAATTTTCCATAACTAGGGATGTTCTTGTCTCTTGCAGTGCCTGTCGGGGTCGGGGCGGGCTGTTCGGAAGGGGCTCTTCCGGCGTTCGTATGCATAAACCCTTTGCACTTGTGCAAATGTACGCAAAAAAAAGAAATATCTCGGTTATTCGTGTTATCTTTGTGCGCAAAGAGTCGTAGCGGCTTTTCTTTGGGAAAAGGTACGGCTTTGGGTTTGTTGTTTAATAATTGTTGTGTAAGGATGGATAAACTCGCTTCTTTGTGGGCTGCAATTCGTAAGAGTAAGTATCTGAACAAATATGTGGTGACGCTGGCCTTGTTTATTGTGATTGTGGGATTCTTGGACGAGAACAGTATCATACGCCGCGTGGGCTATGCCCACGAGGAGAGTCTTCTGCGTGAAGAGATTGGCAGGTATCAATCGGAATACGATGAAAGTACCAGGCGGCTCAATGAACTGGCGGTCGATTCGGGTGCCATTGAACGCATTGCGCGTGAGAAGTATCTGATGAAACGTCCCAACGAGGATATATTTGTGTTCGAAGGAGGTGCGCAATGAAGCCGTTGGTTTCTGCACTCTTTGCCGTAGGAGCCGTTATGGCCTTGGTGGGGGCTGCTGTCTACATCACAGGATGGTCTCTTGCCCCTTATGTCTACACGGTTGGGGCCACACTGGTAGCTTTGGCTCAAATTAATTCTCCATCTCAAAGTAGCAGTCCGAATGTGAAGCGTCTGCGCCGTCAACAGATATTTGGAGCATTGCTGCTCGTGTTGACAGGGGCTTTCATGCTTTTTACGCATGGCAACGAGTGGATCGTCTGTATGACAATAGCTGCCATCCTTGAGCTTTATACTTCTCTTCGTATTCCTCAGGAGGAAGCTAAAGAGAAGGAAAAATAATTCCGGTAAAAACAGGTCGGCCTTTTCGCCGTTTCTTTGAGCGGGAAGAATGATGGCGATGTATCTCTTCTGCACTATCCCCCAGTTGGTTTAGGGTACTTGCATTTTGTTTCATGGATGGTTGTAGTGTATCTGTAGGCTGTCGTCTTGCTTTTGCAAGGCGTAGGGCCTTTTTTGTGTTGTGTAGCCTGCTTTTGCTCCCCTTTTCCCCTGTTTTTTCAAAAAAGACTTTCCTATTTCTCCCGATTTTCCCGTTTTTCCCCTCATTTCCCAGTTTTCCGCTTTCGCGCGCCCGCGTTAATATAATTAGGTGTACGTTTCCTTCCCCTCCCATTCTTTCCTTCAAAAACCTGCTGTAAAACATGACTGTAAACCAACGCTTTATGAAAAACTTTCAGAAAAAGGTGAAAAAAGTCCCGCGTATGTTTTGCGTGTATGCGAAAACCCGCTACTTTTGCACCCGCTTTCGGAAACGAAGGCGGCGCTTCTTGAAAGACTGGCGAGCT
>NZ_CASFWU010000109.1 GCF_949298305.1 uncultured Bacteroides sp.
CACGGAAAAAGGACAATAATAATGGCATATAAAGTGATTATACTCTATCGACTTTATATGCCATCTTACTTTGTAGGGACATTTACTGAATATCCCTAATAAAAAAGGGACACGCCATCAACGGCGTATCCCATTTCCTCATAAAACCAGTTAATAGAATTGACTATATCATCACGATATATTTCTCAATTGTCTACCATGTATTTTGATGGACAATTTCAATTACGCCGCAAAGTTAGGGCATCTGTTCCAAATAAAAATCACGGAAAACCGTGAAAATTGCATTTTAACCATCTATTCCAGGGTAATCCAGCCCTGTGCAATGGCCTTCACGACCAAATCAATCGCATTTTTGGCACCGAATTTAGCCATCAGCCTGCGGCGAAAAGTCTCGACCGTATTCTCGGAAACATGAAGTTGTTCCGCAATTTCATGACTGTTCAGCCCCTTGGCTAGCGCCTGCAGCACCTCGCGCTCGCGGCGTGTAAGCGTTTCTCTGGGAAAAATGCCTTCCGTGCCCCGCTTCAGCTTCTGGCAGAGTGCAGCAAACCGGCCACAAGCGTAACTTTCGCCCCTCAGCACACTACGGATGGCATTTGTCAGTTCATTAGAGTCAGAGGACTTCAACGTAACCGCATTCACCCCACTCTGTGCCAGCCGGTTGACAATCCACACCTCTTCGTGCTGGGTATTCACGATGATACGGGCATCTTCATTCAATTCACGTATTTGGGCAATCAGGTCGAAACCGGACACTTCCGGCATACTTACATCTAAAATATAGATATCGTAATCGCGCTTCGCTATCAGCTCAAGAGCCTTCTTCCCGGAAGTGGTGGCATCGGCCACCACCGCCTCGGGCATGGCATTCACCACCCGACAGATTCCCTCCACAATAAGGCTGTGGTCGTCCACCACCAGCACTTCCGCTTTTTTCATTTTACTGTCCATAACACCTATTATTTACTCATGCTCCGCTATTTATCACGACTGTCGCCGTCCGACAGGCCGACTTTGTCTGCACAAAGCGGATAATTAACCATCACCTTCAGGCACATGCCCTTGCCGGGAGCTGCATCCAACGACATCACAGCCCCAATGGTCTGAACCCGTTGTCTGACTGTTTCCAGTCCTATTCCCTTTCTCTTCTTATGAGGATCGAAGCCTTTTCCATTGTCGCACACAGAAACCGACAGCACCGCATCCTTCCATGTGAGTTCCACCTGTAAGAGCGATGCCGATGCATACTTCAGGGTATTGCTGACCACTTCTTGCACAATACGATAAAACTCAAAGCCAATCTGCTGGGGTATCAGTTTCCAGTCGCCCCCTTCCGTAGAACGATATTCAGCCCGAAGACCCTCGGGCAAAGGCAGGTGGGCCACGTAATCGGCCAACATCTCGTCAATGGTTGCATACTGGAATACAGGAGGCATCAGTTCATGAGAGATGTTTCTCAAGCGCTCCCGTATCTCATCCAGCCGGGCCAGCTGCTCGTCCATGCCTTTTTCATGCGGGGTCCCACTCTCGAGCGAGGAGCGGACGTTCATTGCCAAAGCCAACAAGCTGTTGCACACATCGTCGTGCAGCTCGGTAGCCATCCGTTCGCGCTCACTCTCCAGTCCCTCAATGTATTTCCGCGTCAGGCGTTGTTCCGTGTCTTTCTGCAAGGCCAGGAACTGCCGTTCCTTTTCGCCAGCAGCCTGCGCCAGACGGGCTATCCGCACCTTCTGCCGTTGACGGGCATAAAGGAAAAGCAGCAAAACAATGAGAAAGACAGCCGAAGAAGCGCCCAGCACAATCCGGTTGCGCAACAGTTCCCCTTTCCTCTCCAGCTCTTTCTGCTGCAAACGGGCTATTTCCAATTCTTTTTCCTGTGTCTTATACCTCACAGAAAAATCGGAAAGACGTTCGTTATATTCAGCACGGAAAGATGAGTCGCGCAAAGCGTATGCCTCATGTAGATTCCGATAAGCGGCCGCGTTGTCCTGAAGAACATGGAGACACTCGGCAAAATGCAGATAAGTTTCGTAATCCTTGGAATTGCGGAAACCATGCTGCATCATCTCCACAATACGGCGGTAATATCCGGCAGCCTCACCGTAACGGCCATTTGCCTGTAAAAGAGATGCCTTAGCCTGGTAGTAGCGGAAGAACTCAGCATCGGTCTGGAGTACATTGGTCAGACTGTCCAGTCTGGAGACATAGGTTTCGGCAGCATCCATCTGTCCAATCTTGCTGAATGCCCCTACCAAATAAGAATAGGCCTCGCACAAACGACGGTTGTTGCCTACTTCAATCGAAACCTCTACCGCCTTTTGCAGGTTCTGGATAGCTTCAGCCTCCTTACCCTCCACATTGCACAAGACAGCACCCAAATTGGTATAGAAGATGCAGGCCATCTGCGGATTTCCCCACTTCAAGGCATATTCTACAGCCTTTTCCGAGAAGGAAACCGCCTCCTCAAAAGCATTCCACTCGCAATAGACGGTAGCGATATTGCCATAGATATACGCTGCCGCCCTGTAGTTATGTTTCAACTCACACAACTGCAGGGCCTGTTTAAAATGTTCGATACTCCTGCTCAGTTTCTTCTTCCTCCGGTACAAGGTGCCCAACTGGTTCAGGTTCTCTATCAGCAAAGCCGTGTCCCGATCGGCCAGAGAACGTTCTTTAGCCAAAAGGGTATAGTGCAAAGCAGAATCAGCCTTTCCTTCAAAGAGATAGGAACTGGCATAGTTGGTCAGCATTGTCCGATAATAGCCGGACAGTTCTGGCTGTTCCGCAGCGGCTTCCATTCCTTTTTTCAAATAATAACGGGCGGAATCGTAACGTGTATCCACATTATAATAATAACCCAAATCGCCGGAAATGGTCACAATGTTCTGCGTTTTCCCCAATGTTTCGGCCAAAGCCAACGCCTTGCGTTTCCACTGATATCCTTCCGTAAAATTACCACCGACAAAACAAGCCTCGCCACGATAAGCATAATATTCCACAAAAGCAGAGGCAGACTTGTCGCGCACAGCCAGCTGCCGGATGGAATCGGCATAGGCAGAAAGCAATTCGGGATACACACCATTCTCGCTGAGGTAACTGCATACGCCTACATAACCTTGAAGGTCCTTACGCCTGGCAGCTTCGCTTTGAAGACGCGACAACGCATCAGCCTGCACAGCCATTACGACCTCAGGTAAAAGCAACAACAGAATCCACCATCCTATCAAACGTTTCATGTATACGACCTCCAACTTCATTTTGCAACAAAAATATTCAAATTATTCTAATGACAAGGCATACGGACGAATTTTCCACCGAAGAAATTAAAAAAAGGAATGAAGAAGGCAGTAACGCTTTCTCATTCCTTTTTTTCGTTTTGTAATACAAATTCCTATTCACACTTGCGCCACACCAGTCGGAAAAAGCCAGCATCCGACTATTAGTCACCTGTCGATGAGCCAACGCAAAGATTACTTCTGCCGTATGAAGATATTAATTGGAGTTCCCGTCAAATTCCATTTTTCACGCATTTTGTTTTCCAGAAAACGGCGATAGGGTTCCTTTACATATTGCGGCAAATTGGCAAAATAGACAAACGACGGCACCTGCGTATTGGGCAACTGAGTGATATACTTGATTTTGATATACTTCCCTTTAGTTGAAGGGGGCGGATAAGCCTCTATCAACGGAAGCATTTCCTCGTTCAGGCGTGCAGTAGGGATACGGGTCATACGATTTTCATAAACCTGACGTGCTTCTTCCAACACTTTCAGGATGCGCTGCTTGGTCAAAGCGGAGGCAAAGATAATGGGAAAATCGACAAACGGAGCCAAGCGGTTACGAATAGCTTCCTCAAAGGTCTTCATCACTTTGACGGTCTTGTCTTCCACCAAGTCCCATTTATTTACTACGACAACCAGGCCTTTCTGGTTCTTCTGTATCAGCGAGAAAATATTCAGGTCCTGACTCTCGATGCCACGCGTCGCATCCAGCATAAGGATACAGACATCAGAATTCTCAATGGAACGGATGGAGCGGATGACAGAATAATATTCCAGGTCCTCACTCACCTTGTTCTTCTTGCGGATTCCCGCCGTATCAACCAGATAAAAATCGAAGCCGAACTTGTTGTAACGGGTATAGATGGAATCGCGTGTGGTTCCGGCAATTTCCGTCACGATGTTTCGTTCTTCGCCGATAAAGGCATTCACAATGGAAGACTTGCCTGCATTGGGACGTCCCACGACTGCAAAGCGAGGAATATCTTCATCCAAAATTTCGCCAGGCTCTTTTTTGAACTTACTGACAATCAAATCCATCATATCACCCGTACCGCTACCGGTAACGGCAGAGATACAATAGGGATCGCCCAGACCCAAGCTATAAAATTCGGGAGCATTGTATTGCAATTCGTTATTGTCCGTCTTGTTGGCAATCAGCAACACCGGTTTCTTGGCACGACGCAGAATGGCAGCTACCTCCATGTCAAGATCCGTCACTCCGTTCATGACGTCCACTACAAACAGAATCACATCGGCTTCATCTACCGCCATCAGCACCTGCTTGCGTATTTCCTCCTCAAAGATGTCATCAGAATTCACCACCCAGCCACCGGTGTCAACTACCGAGAACTCACGCCCCAACCATTCAGTCTTTCCATACTGGCGGTCACGCGTTGTTCCGGCCTCTTCATTCACAATCGCCTGCCGACTTTTGGTCAGACGATTAAATAATGTAGACTTTCCCACATTGGGGCGTCCTACGATTGCAACTAAATTTCCCATAGTCTCCTTCTTAATTTGTGCGACTGTCACAGTCGTATGAATATTAATCCAGCTGATAACCGAAATTACGCAACTCTTTGTCCGAATTGCGCCAATCCTTATCAACCTTCACAAACGTCTCCAGGAAGATGGTTTTTCCAAAGAATTTTTCCAAATCGCGGCGAGCTTCCGAAGCCACTTTCTTCAGAGCTTTCCCTTGTTTCCCGATGATAATGCCCTTCTGAGAGTCACGCTCCACATATATCACCGCGTTGATGTGTATCTTCTTGGCTTCTTCCTTAAACTGTTCCACCACCACTTCTACCGAATAAGGTATCTCCTTGTCGTAGTACAACAGAATTTTTTCGCGGATAATCTCATTGACAAAGAAACGGGCAGGTTTGTCCGTCCACTGGTCCTTGTCAAAATAAGGAGGCGAATCGGGCAAAAGGTCCTTTACCCGCTTCATCACATAATCCACGTTGAATTTGGTAGCGGCAGAAATAGGAATAATCTCTGCTTTGGGCAGCAGTTCCTTCCACGCCTCCACCAGTTCCACCAGTTTTTCCTGATTACTCAGGTCAATTTTATTGATGAGTAGCAGCACCGGAATTTCCATAGCTGCAACCTTCTCCACGAAATCGTTGTGCTTGTCCGGCGTCTCAACCACATCGGTCACATACAGCAGCACATCAGCATCTGTCAGGGCCGAAGTGGAAAAGTTCAGCATGGACTCCTGCAGCTTATAGGCCGGCTTCAAGACACCCGGCGTGTCCGAAAAGACAATCTGCATGTCGTCCGTATTATAGATGCCCATAATGCGGTGGCGGGTAGTCTGCGCCTTGAAAGTGGCAATGGAGATGCGTTCACCAACCAGCGCATTCATCAAGGTGGACTTTCCCACATTTGGATTTCCGACGATGTTTACAAAACCTGCTTTATGCATTGATTTCCTACATTTTTAGTTGAGACAAAAAAACGCATCGAATCGAAATAGGATGCGTTTCTTTTATAATTATATGTAAAGTGTTCAAACATTCACCGATTGGGAACAGAAGAAGCAATTACTGCTTCTTGCCGTCATAACCCCACTTCACATAAACGGCACCCCAAGTAAATCCGGCACCGAATGCTGTAAAGATAATGTTGTCACCCTTCTTCAGTTTCTCTTCAAAGTCCCAAATACAGAGCGGAAGCGTACCGGCACTGGTATTACCATAACGCTCTATGTTAATCAAGACTTTGTCATGAGGAACTTCCAAACGATGGGCCACTGCATCAATAATGCGGAGATTGGCCTGATGAGGAACAATCCAATTGATATTATCTTTATTAAGATTGTTCTTCTCGGCAATAGCCACACAGGCATCAGACATGTTCGATACGGCATATTTAAATACCGTACGGCCTTCCTGATAAATATAATGCATGTGATTGTCTATCGTGAAATACGAAGGAGGACATACTGAGCCACCAGCCTTCATGTGCAAGAAAGGAAGACCCTTGCCGTCGGTTCTCAAGATAGCATCCATCACGCCCACATCTTCAGTGGTCGGCTCCATCATGAAAGCGGCTGCACCATCACCAAAAATCGGGCAAGTAGCACGATCGGTATAGTTCACTACCGATGACATTTTATCGGCACCTACAATGATAATCTTTTTATAACGGCCAGAGCGGATAAAGTTTGCAGCTGTCTCCATCAAAAAGAGGAACCCGCTGCAAGCAGCCTGCAAGTCGAAAGCAAAAGCGTTCTTCAAGCCCAGTTTATCACACAAAATAGATGCCGTAGAAGGGAAATGATAGTCAGGAGTAGAAGTAGCCACAATAACCATGTCTATGTCATTGGGATTGGAACCGGTACGCTGCATCAACTGCTTGGCAGCCTTACGTGCCATGTACGAAGTACCCAAGCCCTCTTCATTCAGGATATGTCTCTCCTTCACTCCGATACGGGTCATAATCCATTCATCATTGGTATCGACCATTCTCGACAATTCATCATTGGTCAAGATATAATCAGGCACGTAACCGCCGACTCCTGTAATTACTGCATTTATTTTTTCCATTGAAAGTACTTTAGTAACAAAAACACTTAAACAACGGTAGTCTAAAAAGGTTTGTAAAGACAAATCTTTTTAGACACCCGATACTCAAGCTTAAAATGTTTCAAAAACAACCGCATCAAACGGCAGCCTCTTTCTCGATAGCAAGCTTACCTCTGTAGTAGCCACAAGCGCCACATACAGTATGATAAACATGCCATTCGCCACAGTTCGGACAAATAGCCAATGTAGGAGCTACTGCCTTATCATGAGTTCTTCTCTTTGCAGTTCTTGTTTTTGACTGTCTTCTTTTAGGATGTGCCATTTTCTCTAATCTTTAATTGTTATCTAATATTTTCTTCAATTCGTCCCAACGCGGATCGGTCGGAGTCTCCCCGTCATCAGCAGACAACATATCGCCTTCTTCTACAACAAAACCGTCCTCCTCATCCGGAGTCGTACGCAAATGTTTGCTGAGCTTGCTGCTCATTGCTTTATTACACTTACCCGGAGCATGAACATGTTTCATCGGAATAGCCAAAGCCACAAACTCATACATGAACCAAGCGACATTAATCTCACCTTCCTCTTCAGGAATAATAATCATATTGTCACCCTCTTCCGCATACTCACGTCCAAACTTAACCAAAAGTTTGTCCGTCGAAGTTATCGGTTGCTCCATATCATCCAAGCAACGGTCACAAGGTACCCAAACCATACCATCCGTCTGGAAATTCAATTCAAAAGCACGAGATGTTTTTTTAACGACCAATACAACATTGACTTTACCCTTCTGGACTTCCGGGCCATCAATGTTAGCAAAGAAAAGGTTGTCAAGAACAAACTCATATGTACAAGAGTCTGCCTGCATCCCTTTCAAATCTATTTTGTATTTATCAAACTTTCCCAAAGCTTCTTTAGTTTATTCGGGCGACAAAGATACAAATAATTATCCTCATAATGTAGCAATTACAACAAAATATTCACATTTTATATATATTTCGTCCAAATCATTCATACCGCCGGGATAAAACACATATAAGGTCTATATAATTCAAACAGCCGGACACGTTCAAACCATTGCTACATACATTAAATACAAAAAGAAGCCCCGCCGACCTCCCTTTCAGGAAGCGGCGGGGCTCTCGAAGACGGCGACGACCTACTCTCCCACTGTTACGCAGTACCATCGGCGCG
>NZ_CASFWU010000110.1 GCF_949298305.1 uncultured Bacteroides sp.
TTGAGCTATCGGCTTTAACTCCTAAGCCCACCTTGGTGGGCGATAACTCCTTTTAACTCCTTTAACTCCTGCAAGTTTCGCACTTGCGAAACTTGAGAAAAGTTAAAAATGTTGATGTGCTGAAAAATAATTCTTTATAAATTTTATATACTGAATCTTTTGCCTATTTTTGCATAAAATATACATTCCGTTACCTGAAGGGTGACGGAGGACTGGGGAAACGCCCGTAGAGAAACTGTACAAACAAAACAAAAAAAACATGAAGTGGAGTGTATACTTACTATTCCTGTTGATTAGCGTCTCCTTGTCGGCGCAAAACGTTGCCGTCAAAACGAATCTGTTGTATGACGTTACGACCACAGTCAATCTGGGGGCGGAGGTCGGCTTGTCTCCCAAGTGGACCTTGGATGTCTCTGCCAACGTCAATCCTTGGACTTTCGGTGAAAACAAGAAGTGGAAGCACTGGCTCGTTCAGCCTGAACTGCGTTACTGGCTGTGCGAGCGCTTCAACGGCCACTTCGTAGGTGCCCATCTGCTGGGCGGGGTGTACAACCTCAGCAACATCGACCTGGACTTCAAGCTCTTCGGCACGGACTTCGGCCAGTTGAAAGGCCATCGCTTCGAGGGCTGGATGGCGGGCGTGGGCCTGGCCTACGGCTACCACTGGATGCTGTCGCGCCGCTGGAGCCTCGAGGGCGTCATCGGCTTGGGCTACGTTTACAGTCGGGCTGATAAATACCTTTGTCCGCGGTGCGGCGAGCAGTTGGAGGACAACGAGCCGCACCACTACATCGGCCCCACCAAGGCCGCCCTGAATTTGATATATGTTTTCTAAATATAATAAGGTGAAATTTTGAGATACGCGGACGACACGGAAAAAGACGGACGGACGCGGATAATTCCAACTCAAAAAAACTAACAAACTAAAACTCATCATAACCATGAAACGGATTGTCTTGAGATATAGCCTTTTGCTGGGTAGCCTGTTGGCCGCTCTGCCGCTGGTAGCCCAGCAGACGCTTCAGAGCGGGGCGGAAGTGAGGTCGACAGACGTCTACCGCCTGCGCGACAGTGTGGTTGTGGAGATGCACCTTGACCTATCTGCCATGGAGGTGGAGTCCAACCGCTCCGTCGTGCTCATTCCCTCGCTGGAGGCAGACGGACGGCACTTTGAACTGCCCGCCCTCGAGGTGATGGGCCGCCGGCGTCGGCTCTACTACGAACGCAACGGGCAGCAGCATTATGCCGACACCCCCTGGCGCGTCATCCGCCGCAAGCAGGGCGAGGAGCAGACGGTGGACTACCGCACCTCCCTGCGCTACGAGGCGTGGATGGACGGTGCCCGCCTGGCCGTCACCGAAGACCTCTGCGGCTGTGGCGAGGTGCATCCCGGCAGCCAGCTCTCTTTGCAGCAGGCCGACGTGGCCTTCCGCCCCCGCCTGGCCTACGTGGCTCCCGCCGTGGAGGTGGAGAAACGGCGTGCGCTGAGCGGCGAGGCTTATCTGGACTTCGTGGTGAACCGCACCGACATCAACCCCGGTTACCGCCGCAACCCCGAGGAACTGGCGCGCATACACGCCTCCATAGACACCATCCTCCACGACCGCGACTTCCGCATCACCCGCATCACCCTGCGCGGCTTTGCCTCGCCCGAAGGCACCTACCGCAGCAATGCCCGGCTGGCCGAAGGGCGTACCGGCGCCTTGAAGAGCTACATCAGCAGCCGTTACGGCTTTGTAGATACCCTGTTCGTCACCGACTTCGTGCCCGAGAACTGGGAAGGCCTGCGCCGCTACGTGGCAGGCAGCACGCTGGCCGACCGCGACGGCATCCTCGCCCTGATAGACAGCGACCGCGAGCCCGACGACAAGGAACGCGCCATCCGCAGCCGCTATCCCGAAGCCTACGCCACCCTGCTGGCCGAGTGCTATCCCGGCCTGCGCCGCACCGACTACCGCATAGACTACACCGTGCGCAGCTTCAACGTGGACGAGGCCAAGGCCGTGCTCCGCACCCGCCCGCAGAACCTCAGCCTCGACGAGATGTTTGCCGTGGCGCAGACCTACGAGCCGGGCAGCGACGACTTCAAGCAGGTGTTCGACGTGGCGGTGCGCATGTACCCCCACAGCGAAGTGGCCAACCTCAACGCCGCCTGCGCCCTCCTGGAGCAGGGACTGGCGGAGCAGGCGCAGCCCTATCTGGACAAGGCGGGCGACAGTGCGCAGGCAGCCAACGCCCGCGCCGTATCGCTCCTGCTGCAAGGCCGCTACGACGAAGCCCTCCCGCTGCTGCAACAGGCGCTGCAAGGCGGAGTGAAGGAGGCGGAGGAGAACCGGAAGATACTGGGAAATGAAGAATAAAGAATGAAGAATAAAGAATGTATCCCAACTCCTGACAAGCCTTGATGCGTAAAGCCGGATGCTGCGCTTGCAAGACAGGGAAAAACGTCTGTGGCCATCGTTCACATCTGTGTCATCAGTGTGCCATCCCGCCACAGCACCTTTGTTACGAAAGAGATAATATTTTGAATGATAAACTTTAATTGAACTGATTATGAAAACGAATTTGAAAAACATGGCATGGATGCTGGCCGCAACGCTGGTAATGGCGGCCTGCTCCGACTCGCTGGACGAGAGTGAAAACACCGGTCAAGGGCCGCTTACCGGTGAAGGGTATGTGAAGGTGGCAATTAATATGCCAAGTGTTAGTAGTACAAGAGCATTTGATGAAACTAATGATTTAAATGATGGAATTGAAAAAGAATGGACTGTTAAGAATGGTATTATTGCTTTCTTTGAAGGGAAAGATAAAGATGTAGAAGGAGAGGCTAAATTTGTGAAGGCTTATGATCTAGGAACAATGACTGATAATTCGACTACCAACAATAATCATGTTTCAAATATACCATACGCAAAGACACTCAATGCTCCTGTGCTAAGTGACGGTAATACTCAGATGTATGCTTTAGTAATTCTGAACAACGGTGAAAATAACAGCCTGGCTTCTGTGGATAACGAGGGCAAACGCTTGACTCTGAAGAATGGTGACGCCCCAATCATATTGGAATCCGGTACATCTACCTTCAAGGATTTGGATGGTGCAAAGTGGGCTTTAAATTCAGATGAGGTTACATCAAATGGCTTTTTAATGTTGAATGCACCATTGTATGATAACGTAAGCAAAAAAGCTCAAACGCTGGTTCCGGTTAAAGTTTACCCCACTAAAGAGGAAGCTGAACAATATTCCGTTAACATCTATGTAGAACGTATTGTGGCTAAGGTGGATGTATCCATTCCCGACTTAGCTCAAATAGGTACAGATTCTAAAAAAGAAGGACTTGCTGTAAAAAAAAATACTGTTTATACCGGTGACCAGGTTGTTTTTGTTGATAAAAACGATGGTGCAGAATCTTTAGGTTGGGTGCTCAATGTAACAAACAAGAATACTAAACCCTTAAGAAACGTTTCAGGTATAGCTGATTGGCTTGATAATACTAAATTTACTGAGCTTGAGGGTCGAGATTTTATCGGAACCACTTCTGTTGAAGGTAATTGGAAGCGCATCTATTGGGCCATTGATAATAATTATGATGGTAATTCTACTGATACTGATTTTAATATCTATCGTAGTCATAGTGAAGGGAGTAGCTTGCCCGCTAAATGGAAAGCATATTCTGAGAGTACGACTGCTGGAATAGTACCCCAGTATTGTTTGGAAAATACAGCTCCTGCAGCAGATATGAAAGAAAACAATACCACATGCGTGTTAATTAAAGCTATTTATCTGGTAGATGGCATAGATGCAGAGGATAAATCATTCTTTATGATAGGAGATAATGCTGTAACATTGAGTAAAGCTGAATTCTTGAGTAAGATTAAGACGGATTTGGGAATACCTGATGATGCTGGTATAACTTTGGACATTAATTCAACAGCTGCTGGAGGTTATTACAAGGGTGCCTCAAAACTTAAGGAATTAATTTCCGGATTAGAAGGTTCTGATACGACTTATGATGACGCCCTTAATGATCTCGGTGAGGTCCGTTACTATAAAGACGGCGGTTGCTACTATTATTCTGTTCCTATCCAGCATTTTGAGATCGAACAACCTAAAGGTCAGGCGGTAACTGATGCCAATTTCCTTGGCGGTTACGGCGTGGTACGTAATAACTGGTATCAGATTCAGATTAACAGTGTAAGCGGTCCTGGCGAACCGGGTGTTGATCCGGGTGAAGAACCGATTGTGAAAGATGAAGGTTACCTCAACTGTACCATCAACGTCCTCTCCTGGGCGAAACGTTCACAGGGTGTAGAACTGTAACATAGTGTGTGAGGCTGTGCCTCGTATTCACCACAGATTACGCGGATTGTCGCAGACGGATGGAACTGGGCAATCGGGATTCCGGAAAGAATCGGTGTCAATCCGTGTAATCTGTGGTGAAGAGGCACCCCTCCCCATCTGCTCAATCAAAAGACCTAAAAAACAACTTTTTATGAACCATTGTGCCAAACATATTGTGAAGGTGTGGGGACTGGCATGCTGCCTGCTGGGGCTGGGCGTCATGTCGTGTACCGACCTGATTTTCGACAGCCGCGAAGGGTGCGAACATGGCCTGTTCATCGACTTCAGGTACGACTACAACCTCCAGCGGGCAGACATGTTCCCCGACCACGTGGGCGAGGTGACGGTCTACGTGTTCGATGAAGAGGGGAAGTACCTCGAACAATATACCGAGGCCAACGACGGGGAACACCGTCCGTTGAAAGACCGCGACTATACCATGTATCTGGACCTGCCCGGAGGGAAGTACCGCTTCGTGGCGGTGGCCTATCAGGAGAACAAGAGAGGCGGGACGCGTGCCGGCTTCCAAGCATCGGATCTGGACGAGAACAGCCGGATTGAGGACCTTCAGGTCACCCTGGAGCACATCGTGCTGTACAACGGCATCAAACTGGTGAACCACCAGGGCGAACCCCTCGACACCTTGTGGCACACCATGAATTCCGCCCCGACCGTGGAAGTGCTGGAAGGACAATACAACTACCACACCCTGCCCCTGATGCGCAATACGAAGTACATCAGTGTCACCCTGCGCGACATCGACGAACCGGACGTGATGAACATTGAAGACTACGAACTCTATATCACCAACTCCAATGTCCGGCTGAACTATGACAACTCGGAAGCTCCCGGTGCCACGGCCGTGTGTACCCCCTACGTCACGTGGAATACACAAGACCCTGATACCCGGAGCGGCACTTCCGTAGGAAACATGGGACACGCCGACTTCATGACCTCCCGCATCTTTGTCCACGAAAACATGGCGGACGATGCGGTGCTGGTGGTCCGGCACAAGCAGACGGGAAAGACCGTTATCGAAGTCAACCTGCCCGACCTGCTCGGCCGCCTGAGCAACTTCGAGGACTTGCACCGCTACTCCAAACAGGAATTCCTGGACCGCGGCTACGACTACGACCTCTCCTTCTTCCTCTCCGGCGGCAGCTGGGCCTACGCCAACGTGTCCATCGGAGTGCTGGGATGGAGCAAACGGGTGCAGAATGTAGATTTATGACGAAAAAAGTGATATATGCGTTTTTGTCTTGCTTCGCCTTGTTGCTGACAGGCGGATGTCAAGAGCAGGATTGCGTGGAAGAAATCGACACTTCCCACGCAAGAAACTCGCTATATCTCAACCTGAGCCTCCGGGTGAACGACGGTAGCGGTGCCGTCAGCAGAGCTACCGATGAAGGTACCATTCCCGGAACTGACAAGGATGAAGATGAAAACAATATTCACTCTCTTTATATATATCTGTTCAATTCGACAACCAACGCTTTGGTCTATTGGACAGACATTACCAACCTCTATCAAGCCGACAACACGAAAACCTATGTCATCAAGTTGCAGGATTTAAACCTGCCGGAAAACGTGAGCATATACCTGGCTGCAAACCTGACCCGCCAGCAGGCGGAAAGCATTACAAGTCCGGAAGCTACCTATAAAACCCAGGCAACATCCTATACAAGAGCCATCAACGAGTTTGCGCCTTACGAATTTATGCCACAGTTTGGAGTAACAGGTATTAGTAAGCGCGACATAGGCATCGCCATGACCGGACAGGCGGTTTCGGGTTCGAATAAAGAATTTGACCTTCATGGCTATACCTCTCCTGACAATCCGCTTGCCTTAACAGTTGATTTGAAACGGGTGGTAGCCAAAGCATTGCTTACGGTAGCTCCTGCCTCCAGTGATATAGCAGAGGGGTATGATAAGAATGAAGCTTATGCAGTAATCGATTCTGAAAATGATAAGAAGGGCTGGGTACGCATCAGCGACATCTATTATTTCCCCAACGGAACCAACAAAAGCCTGTATTGGTTTAAACAGACCGATAATAATGAGGATCCCAATTCTGACCTTAAATACTATATTACTTCTACGGAGGCAGATACCGAACTGGCATTGAATACCGAAGAGTATCAGGAAGACTTTGTGTATTACAACCAGACGGAACAATACAAACTTTATTATGCTTATTATCAGGCTCAGAAGTTTGATCAGACGACTGACAATAATAATAGTTATACAGCCGGTATGTATTTCCTGGAAAATACGTTTACGATACCGGGTGATTATGATTCGCAGCTGAAAGCCTATAAACTCGCCCTCCCGATGGTGACAAGCATATCCATCGCCTTGCGCTATACTCCCAAAGAGATTTATGTGGAAAAGGGACTGTATGATCAATTGGAAACAGGTACAGGAATGTCGGCAAGCGAAATAGAAAAATGGGGTAAAATGAAAGGTGATTATGCGGATTGGAAAAGCTTTGAAGAGGAGACAACTTCTACAGGCGAAGTGAAGAACATCATATTTGATACCGAAGCTGACGCCCAGTTTATACTCACCATGTCGCTCAAACTGAATAATGCCTATATCTCTTCCACGGAGTATGGCAACCAGGTGACGAACGGTACATACAGCGGTAGCAAGTTTCCGGACAATACTTTCTTTGCTTTTACGCCGGATTCCGATACGGGAAGCAATACAGATACTTTCCTGTATCATTATTATACCTACGGTGCCCGGCAGAAGATAGCGAACCCTATATATTATGTGCCTTACGTAGGCGGGTGGGCTTATTATTATACTTACCTGGATGGAGATGGAACAAATACCACAAATAAAGCGGTATATAGCGACTCGCAAGTAACGAGAAATACATACTACATTCTGAAACTGAATAAGATAACCCGATTGGGAGGGTCGAAGACTGACCCCAACAACATCCAGGTGAATACAACCGTGGTTCCGTGGAAGAAAGGCGGTAGGCTGGAGGTGGATTTGTGGTAAGCTTGAATGAACTGATAAAAAGAACGAAGATGAAACGGAATATCCGATACCTGCTTTTCCTGCTGTTCGTGCCGCTGCTGGCGGCTTGCGACCAGGCAACCGACGCATCGCTCTCCTTTACCGATGTGCCCATTCGGGTCAATACATCCGTAGAGGGAGGAGGCAGTACGTATGCAGTCGGCGATGAAGAGGCGTGGGTGGGCGAAGAACTGCCTGCCAAGCTGTTCTTCTGGCATGAAGGTGATTTTAAAAATGAAACAGATAAACTATTGGCTGACAATAGCGGAAATAAACCTACCCCTTATTTCACCTACCTGATGAACGATGCAATCACCTCGTTCAGCTTTGCGGACAGCCGCTGGCTGGATACCGGACATCCTTATCCGGAGAATCCAAACAATACGGAAGCGTATGTATACGCCACCGGCTATGCGCCCCGCACCCTGC
This sequence comes from uncultured Bacteroides sp., assembly GCF_949298305.1. GTDB lineage: Bacteria > Bacteroidota > Bacteroidia > Bacteroidales > Bacteroidaceae > Bacteroides. The sequence goes on from NZ_CASFWU010000110.1 coordinate 7,801, forward strand.
TGACAGAAGACGCAAAACTGGGATTCAGAAAACTGACCGTGACAGAAACGGATCTGCAAAAGGTGGCGCACTGTGACTTCCTGTCCTGCGATGCCCGAAGCGAACAGAAAGGCAGTTTTGAACATCCTTTTGGAAATACGGCAGACAATGAACTGCAGTTCAGACACCTCACTTCCAAAATCCTCCCGACACGAGAGCATTACCGGGCAAGTATATGTCAGAAAGGTGGAGGCTACTGTGACGCTGAATAATGAGAATGAAAAGTTTCATGTGCCTAAAAAACTTACATGGAGCATTTTAAATGAGAAAAATCCGGATGGAACAGATAAATGGGGCTATCAGGTAACAGAATATCAGAAACTTGAAAATGGTTTAACCTTTAAAGACAATACCGACGATATGATTATGGTGTTGCAGGATAAACGGATAGACTCCTGTTACGTCTGCCAGCCGGCTAATGTAACGACCACAGTTAATCTGGAGGTATCTGCCGAATACTCGTATCTGCAGGACTTTAGTTCGCCCTATGCCTATGAATTTACATGGAGCGGAACCAATCTGCCTATCAAGGCAATTGACGATAGTGGACAAGCAACTGATGATAACATAACAGCATTTAAGCCCGGTTATGTGTACGAAATATATCTGAAGTTCTATAAAACCGGGGTGATTGTGACTGCTAAGGAAGTGGAATGGAAAGACGGAGGTATCCATTATGTACCGGTTTATCCGCCCGGTAATTCGTCCGATGATACTCCGTCCGGTACTTGACAAACAGATGAAAGGAATGCGTATGATGAAAGGAAAGAATTTTTATACAATCCT
>NZ_CASFWU010000111.1 GCF_949298305.1 uncultured Bacteroides sp.
TCTGGTGCGCAACAAGAAAGGATTCTATTATTTTGTCACCTTGATTCCCGCTCTCTTTATGACCGCCGTATGCACCACTTACATCTGTGTGGCTCCCGAGGGCTTCGGACTGGGTACGGAGAACTCCATGCTGGTTGCCGGCGCCGCTGTACTGGTAGCTTTAGTCTGGTTCGGAATCTGGTATTCCCAAAAAGCCAAAAAGGCGTTGAAAGCATGAAACTAAAGAAATCCACGGGGATTACCCTTGCACTGTTCGTCTATATTACTGCGTCGGCAGCCTATCTGCTGCCACGCAATACGGAAATCAGCGCCACGGAGAAATACTTTACGTTGGCTGCGGCCTACGTCATCCTGGTTCTGCTCTGGCTGGTGCTACGCAAAAAGGAGGAACTGCAACGGAAACGCCGTGAGGAAGATGAGAGATATAAGAAAGACAATCATTAAAATCAAGAACAACATGAAGAAAATTGCATTGCTCGTCTGCCTGCTTATTGCCTCAGTGGCTGCTCAGGCACAGTTTGAAAAAAAGTGGCTGGTAAACCCGTCGGTAACAGGACTGGGATTGGTACATTATAACGAAACGGACAAGACAGCCTTCGGACTGGATGTGCATGGAGGTGCCTTCCTGATGGACAATGTGGCGTTGCTGGTACACGGAGCGGCTCAGTGGAACCAGGGTGGAGGCAACCAGGATGTCTACACGCTGGGTGTCGGTGGTCGTTATTACTTCAGCCAGGTCGGCATTTATCTGGGTGCCAACGTCAATGTGGAGCGCTATGATTTCGGTCATGACCAGGATGATACGGATTTTTCCGTCGGACTGGAAGCGGGCTATGCTTTCTTCCTTTCGCGCACGGTAACTCTGGAACCCGCCGTCTTTTGGAACATTAACGGCGACCGTTCCCGTTACGGCCTGAAGGTAGGCTTCGGCTTTTACTTCTGAAAAGCATAGCTGTTAGAAGCCGTTTTAGCAGAACATAATTATTAAAGAGACAGGTGTGGATGTTGCCGGAATCGTGCAACCGTCCGCACCTGTTTTTTGTGTGAAACATGCGGCTAAGTTGGTTGGTGTGTCTGGTGTCTGTCCTGCTTTGTGTTTTGCAATGAATTTCCAATCATACAAAACTGTTCCTTCATGCTTGCATGGCTCTTCCACCGTGCTTGTATGGCTCGCGGTCGGTGCTTGCATGGCTTGTACTCGATGCTTGCACGGATTGGCAGAAGGTGCCGATATGGACAGCTGTCGTTTCTTTTCCTTGACAAGGTGCAGGGGTGGCGCGGATTAGCGCAGATAAACCGTCCTGATTTTGAAAATCTGCGTTAATCTGCGCTAATCCGTGTTTTAATATCAATTCTACATCCGGTGTCGGATTTTGAGTTGCAGAGTATCTTTTCCCTCATTGTTTCTTGCTTATTGCGCCAGCTTCTCCTTCAAGTATTGTCCCGTGTAGCTGGCGGCGCATTCGGCCACCTCTTCCGGTGTGCCTGCCACTACGATGTTTCCGCCCTTGTCGCCGCCTTCAGGACCCAGGTCTATCACATAGTCGGCACACTTCACCACGTCGAGGTTGTGCTCAATGATGACGATGCTGTGACCACGCAGTATCAGAGCGTCGAAGGCTTCGAGCAGCTTGCGTATGTCGTGGAAGTGCAGGCCGGTGGTGGGTTCGTCAAAGATGAACAGCGTGGGGTCCGCCTTCTCCAGGCTGAGGTAGTAGGCCAGCTTCACGCGCTGGTTCTCGCCTCCCGAGAGGGTGGAGGAAGACTGCCCCAGCTTGATGTAGCCCAGTCCCACGTCCTGCAGCGGCTGCAGCTTGCGGGCTATCTTCTTCTGTCCGTGTTCCGTAAAGAACTCGATGGCCTGGTTGACGGTCATCTCCAGCACGTCGTAGATGCTGGCGTCGTGGAACTTCACCTCCAGTGTGTCCTTCTTGAAGCGTTTGCCGTGGCAGGCCTCACACTCCAGCACCAGGTCGGCCATGAACTGCATCTCTACGGTGATGGTTCCTTCGCCTTTGCACTCCTCGCATCGTCCGCCTTCGCTGTTGAAACTGAAGTAGCCGGCCGTGTATCCCATCTGTTTGGCCAACGGCTGTTCGGCGTATAGCTTGCGAATCTCGTCGTATGCCTTGAGGTAGGTCACGGGGTTGCTGCGCGATGACTTGCCGATAGGGTTTTGGTCGATGAACTCCACGTTGCGCAGGTTGCGCAGATCGCCCCCGATGCTGACGAACTCGCCCGGCCGTTCGGTACATTCGTCCAGTTCGCGCTTCAGTGCACGGTAGAAGATGTCTCTCACCAGCGTGCTCTTGCCAGAGCCGCTGACGCCTGTCACCACCGTCATCACGTTTAGCGGGAAGCGCACATCCACCCCTTTCAGGTTGTTTTCGCGGGCACCTTTGATTTCGATGTAGTTGTTCCAGCGCCGCCGGTGTTCGGGTACGGGGATGGTCTCCTCGCCGCGCAGGTAGCGGACGGTGTAGCTGGTGGTGGACGGTGTCTGGCCGGGGTTGGACGATGCCGGGTTGTCCAGTATGTCCTTCATGTCTCCCTGATAGACCACTTCGCCGCCCAGTCTTCCGGCTTTGGGGCCAATGTCTATGATGTAGTCCGCCGCACGGATAATCTCTTCGTCATGCTCTACCACCACTACTGTGTTGCCCAACTGTTGCAGTTGTCGCAGTACGTGAATCAGTCGGCCTGTGTCGCGGCTGTGCAGTCCGATGCTGGGTTCGTCCAGAATGTAGAGGCTGCCCACCAGGCTGCTGCCCAGTGAGGTGGCCAGGTTGATGCGCTGGCTTTCGCCGCCGGAGAGCGAGTTGCTGAGGCGGTTTAGCGTCAGATAGCCAAGTCCCACGTCCAGCAGGAACTGGAGGCGGCTGTTTATCTCAGTCAGAATGCGGCGTGCCACGTCGGTATCGTGCTTGTTCAGTTGCAGGTTGTCAAAGAAGACTTTCAGCTCGGTGACGGGCAGGTCCACCAGTTCCGATATGCTCCGTCCGCCCACTTTCACATAACCCGCTTCGGGTTTCAGGCGGGTGCCGTGGCACTTGGGACAGATCGTTTTGCCCCGGTAGCGGGCCAGCATCACACGGTATTGTATCTTATATTGGTTCTCCTGCAACATGCGGAAGAAGGCGTTGATGCCTTCAAAGTAGGGCGTTCCTTCCCACAGCATCCGCCGCTGTTCGTCGGTCAGTTCGTAGTAGGGGGTGAAGATGGGAAAACCGGCCTTCTCGGCACCGCGTATTACCATGTCCCTCCATTCGCCCATTTTTTCACCTCGCCAGCACATGACAGCTCCGTCATAGACGGACAGCGCGCGGTTGGGGATGACCAGGTGTTCGTCTATCCCGATGACGCGGCCGAAGCCTTCGCACTCCGGACAGGCCCCGATGGGAGAGTTGAAAGAGAACATCTGGTCGGTCGGCTCTTCGAAGGTGATGCCGTCCGCCTCGAACTTGGTGCTGAAGCGGTAGAGGCACGTGCTGCCGTCCGGTTGGTAGAAGCGCAGCAGGCAGGCACCATCGCCTTCGTACATGGCTGTCTCGGCCGAATCTGTCAGACGGCTGATGGAGTCCTTGGCGGCGGAGGCCGTCATGCGGTCTACCAGCAGGAACACCGTGTCGCCCTTGCGGGGCGTGTATTCGTCAATGCGTACCGTCTCGCCGTTCACTTCCAGTCGGGAAAAGCCCTGTTTCATGTCCATCTCCAGCTGTTCGGCCAGGCTTCTGCCCTCGCGGGGCAGGACGGGAGTCAGTACCGTGTAGCGGGTTCCTTCAGGTTGTTCCAGCATACAGTTGACGATGTCCTCGACCGAATGCTTCTTTACCTCCTGTCCGCTGACGGGGCTGAACGTCCTTCCGATGCGGGCAAAGAGCAGGCGCATGTATTCGTAAATCTCTGTCGAGGTTCCCACCGTGGAGCGGGGATTGCGGCTGTTCACCTTCTGCTCGATGGTAATGGCGGGCGGAATGCCCTTGATGAAGTCACACTCGGGCTTGCTCATGCGTCCCAGAAACTGGCGGGCATAGCTGCTGAGGCTCTCCACGTATCGGCGTTGCCCTTCGGCATAGAGGGTGTCGAAGGCCAGCGACGACTTGCCCGAGCCGGACAGTCCGGTGATGACCACCAGCCGGTTGCGTGGAATTTCTACGTCAATGTTCTTCAGGTTGTTGACGCGGGCGCCTTTTATGAGGATGGAATCGTTTTTTGTCATATACAGGGTCACTTAGCGTGAATATTACCGACAAAGATAGTGAAAGGTGAGTGGAGAGGCAAACGAAAAACGCAGTTTTTCAGTTAGACTATCCCGAACCGCATCCTATCTTATGGAAAGATAGTGAAAGGTGTGGAAAATCCACAGCGGTGTGACCCCGTGCGCCAAGCAGGATTGACTCTTCTGAAAAGATGCTATATACCCCGTATTAGTCCTGGCCGACGGGGGTTATTTTTATTTTAGTTAGTTGAGATTATTTGTTTTTCCCAGCCTTGATTTTTCGTACACTTTCACCACTCAGTTCAATCTGGCGTTTATACCTGTCCGCACGCAGAAGGACGGCCTTAGGCGGCCGCCGGAAGAGCGGCGAGGCGTGCAGGCAGCGCGGACAAGCCTGTGAATAAGAAACGGAAAGGTGCCCCATCGGACGGTCGAGGGCGGCACCTTTCGCGGTCTAAGGCGCTGCCCTGGCGGGGCTGAGGCGGCACTTTTGGGTGTACAAGTCCGTGCCTTTGTCCCAATTAAAAGCCTTTCATTTGTAAATTAAAAGCCTTTTATTTATCAATTAAAAGGCTTTCATTTATCAATTAAAAGGCTTTTAATTTTCAGAAGAAAGCCTTTTAATGTTGTCAAAGGTAGCGCCTCTGCCCGGCAAAGGTGGGGACTTATCCCGGCAAAGGTGGCTGAGAAGCTGGAGAAAGGTGGCGGTTGGGGTCAAGAATGAGGTGGCGGCAAAATAGCCAACCGGCTTTCTTCCGGCTGCGGAATTGCACGGATTTTCACGGATGTCCTTCCCGGTTCGGAATTTGAAGCCGTAAGAAGTCGGGTTTCCCGGTGGATGGGAAGTGCGGTCACAGGCACCGTAGGAATTTACATTAATTCAAATAAATATTCCATTTCCTCGTCGGGAGGTTTCCCCTTACTTTGCAGTCGTAAACAATCTCATTTTTTAATCATGAAAAATACATTTATCGCTATTCTTGTGGCCTTGCTGCTTTCTTCGTGCGGCAAGAATCTTTTTAGAATAAATTTGGCGGGAGAGTGGACGGTGCGTCTTGACAGCACGGATGTCGGGATGAAAGAGGCATGGTTCGGCCGCTGTTACGAAACTCCCATCACTCTTCCCGGCACCACCGACCAGGCCGGACTGGGAACGAAGTGTGCATTGAAACCTGCGCTGGAGAAACCGCAGTTGCTGCACCTGACGCGGGCATACAGTTATATAGGTGCGGCATGGTATGCCAAGGAGGTGGAAATCCCGGCAGAGTGGGGAGGCAAGGACGTGCTGTTGAATCTGGAGCGTGTGCTGTGGGACACGCAGGTGTGGGTAGAGGGGTCAAGGTGGACGGGCATGAGGAAAGCCTTGTGGCTCCCCACCGATACGACCTCACTCCGTATCTGATAACCAGTCATATCGCTACAGGCATTCCATATTTTTGAAAAGAACTCTTGTTCGCCTCTATCGTTTAGATATCCCATGAGCTGGGCTTTCAGAATATCGTGCTGCTCCAGCTGCTCTCCTCGGGTGTTCATGATTTCGAAATAACGATTCAGGTCGGTATGTTCGGGCACTTCTATTCTATAGAGGACAACATGTGCCAAGCGTGACACAAAATCAGCTCTATTCAATCCTGATTTTTCTTCAAATTTTTGACGAATAGCCCGGATGCCATTCACAATAGGCTGCTCGACAGCACTTTCGTCATCTATCTTATCATCCAATATTTTCTGAATACGTGCAAGCGTATAGTTTGAGTTTGGACGGCAGTCAAAGGAAAGCGTCTTCCCCAACTCACCTTCCAAAGCTCCTTCGGAAACCAAATACTGCAGCAGAAGGAACAAGGTGGTAAGACGTTGTTGTCCATCAACTACTTCGTAGGTATCAGCCTTACCTTGGACTTTTGAAACAATAAGCGACCCGATGTAATAATTTTCAGCGGAATCTATATCAATGTCATTAATATCATCTATCAACTGCCCAATTTCCTTGTCCTCCCAAGCATAAGCCCGCTGGTAACGCGGAATGACATAGTGGGCATCTGTATCGAAAAGGGTATGCCCGTCTAAAATTCTTAACTCTTCTACCATCTCAAATACTATATCCGTTTAATATACAAAGGTTGCTATATAATTCTTTCCATTCGTCATTTGCCCGATCGTCGACGCTCAAAGTAAGTCTCATACCGGCAATTTCAGTATGCCTGCGAGCATAAGCTATCATCGCTATTACGGGTTTGGCATTGCTGTATCTGTCAAAATCGTTTCTTCCGATGGCATACCGGTTAATTGTATCAAAGCCTAAATGATTCATGTCAACCCTGATCATCATAGCCCAGGTAAACAACTTTGTGACCGCCATAACATCGAAATTATGAAAACGGTCGTAATAGCACAATAAAGCGCAAAAGAACAGATTGCGGGCATAATTAAGCCCAGTTGATGAAGACTGGCAAGCCTTATCGAAAGCCTCGACAGAAACAGCGTCTTTCCCGTCGGTCAACATTTGCTTTATTTTGTCGAAATTCGGATTGGTGATGATTTCCTCTTTTATGTTATGCAACATTTGCATATAATGATCGACCATTTCAAAGAAATCACTTCCAGAAATAAATGGCTCCGTAAGCAGGAAGTAAGGCATGGCCTTGTTGGCTCTGCGGGCATAGGTATATCCCGTATCCTCTTCGATACCCTTATAAATATCAATATCGGCTATGGTAAAATTTCCGCATTTACGACATTTGGCCCAGTTCCACAACGGGAACAGATAATGATCAAACAACTCTCGAATGGCTCGGGGATCCTTTGATTCCCATTTTATCACCGCATGCTGCATCTCATATTTATCATGTATCTCTCTTAAATGATAGGCTTTAAGCAAATCGTGTGGATACAAAGCACGGCCACGGGTATTCTGAGAATCGAACAACTGAAAAGCTTCACTGATTTTATTGACCGTGATGACCACCACCTCCAGTATATCTTTCAGCGCTTTCGTAAAAAGTTTTTTCCTTTTCTCATCAACAGAAGAAAACCACTCACTTATTGTCTTATAATTTGCATGTATGTTCTTTTGGGTAATCTTATTAGAATACTTTACTTCCGACAGAGCACAAGTAAAACTAGGTTGCAAATACAGATTTAAGAGTAAAAAAGACAATATACGCTGCTGACCATCTACCACCTCGTACTCGCCGTTTTCATTTTTATACAATATTACTGTACCTATACGGTATTTAAAGTTTGTATATTTTCTACTCTCTTCAATACTCTTTTGGATATCAAGGAGCAACTCTATGATATTTTTATCCGTCCATTTATACGGCCGTTGATAATTAGGAATAACCAAATTGGTTTTCAATAGCTTATAAATGGACCATATCCGAGGAATACTATTTTTAAAACTCATATTATAGTCACAAATTATATTCAATAACCACTTGTTTAGTTCGCAAATATTTTTTCAGGATATTGTCATTTTGTGAAATATTCAGTCTTTAGCCAATAGGCATAAATCGGATCCTGGAACGAGATTTCACCGGCCTTATTATCCAATATATCATTCTTGATAAGGGCAGCCTTTGAGCGGGATATTGAGGTCGTTGAAGAAATTTGATAGCGATGCATCACTTCGGTCGAACTAATGGCCTTTTCGCCGGCAATAAGAGCTTTAAGATAGTTTAGTTGCTGTGTGGTCAATGTTTCGGTGATTGTTACAAACAACAGACTTAACTGCTCCACCAATGCTGTGTGTGCCTCACGTACAATCTCAACGGTACATACATCCTTTGTTCTGAGCCATGAAAGCTGTGCCAACTGCTGTGCGTAGTATGGATGGTTGTCTACGAGCTTCGCAATCAAATGGCTTGCTTCATCGTCGATTTCCTTGCCAGTATCAGTGAAACGACTTTTGAAAAACTCCACGAGGCAAGGCGTGTCAATCTTATTAAGAAACATCAGGTTGCCAAACTTGTAAAAGGGTTTGGATGAATCGGTAAATACTTCCATCATCATGTGGCGCTTGCTGCCATAGAGACAATAGGCCACACTCTGGTGCAGCTGCCAATGTGAACGCAACTTTTTCTGGAAATAGTCTGGG
>NZ_CASFWU010000112.1 GCF_949298305.1 uncultured Bacteroides sp.
GCTTTTGCGGTATGGAAGAAAGCATTACCTTTGCGGCCGATAACGCGGAACATCGCCTTCGGAATCCGTCTGCGGTTCCTGGGCGGTGGACACAGAATATATGAACGATTAAAACTTTACGCGTATGAAAATGAAAGACTTTCTTAAGCCCTCGCTGTGGGGCAAAGTGATGGTATGCGGCTGCCTGCTGCTGGGATGGAGCGCCTGCTCGGACGACGAGACGACGGGCGGCGGTTCGGACAACGGTACGGAGCTTCCGCCCATTTCCGAGGCAAACATGCCCGAGCGCAATCCCTATCTGGCTGCCGAACATTACAGCATCACCCACTTCAACTCGGCCCAAAGCGACGCTTTCCCATACAGCGTCAAGACCGGTACCTTCCAGGCTGACCCCGACCAATGCGAGGGAGGCTGGAGCGGCCCTGTCAACCTGATGACCCTTTCTTCAACCGACCCTGACTACATGTGGGGCATGAGCAGCGACCGCGTTTCCTATATCTATGTGGGCGACGGCTCCTTCACCCGTCTGGGCGAAGCGGCCCTGCCCGGTGTGCAGACGAAGACGGAAGACCAGCTGAAGACGCTGGTGGCCGACTACAGCTCGGTGGACGAGCTGCAGGCTGCCGTCACCTCCCTGCTTGGCGCCAATCCCCAGTTTGCCATGGCAAGCGGCAACTACGTGCTCTGCGACAAGGACAACTACGCTTACAGCAACATCGGCTCCACCGTGGTGCGCTACCGCCTGAAGAATGCTGCCGACCCCACCCAGGGCATCGAACTGGACAGCCAAATCAAGCTGAGCGACTACAATCCGAACATTATCACGCTGGTAGGAATGGTGATGACTTACGACGGACATCTGGTGGTGGTGTTCGGCCGTGGCATTCTGATCCTCACCCGTGACTTGTCCACCGTGATGGACTATTACCAGTTCCCCGAAGGCCAGCAGATTTCCAACTCGGTGGCCGTGGACGAGAAGGGTGGCATCTACGTGGCCAGCGGAAGCAAAACGGCCAACGGAGATGGGCTGATGCAGAAGCTGGTGTGGACGGGCAGCAGGCTGTCTGCCGACGAGGCCGACGGAGCCTGGCAGACCACTTACGACGGCGGCCCGCAGGCGCCTTCCATCAAGATGGGCATGGGCACCGGCTCCACCCCGACGCTGATGGGCTTCGGCGACGACGAGGACAAGCTGGTGGTCATTACCGACGGTGCCAAGCGCATGAAGCTGCTGGCCTTCTGGCGTGACGAGATTCCTGCCGACGCCCCGACGCCCGACCCGCAGAACCCGCGTCTGGCCGGACAGATTGAAGTGGGATGCGGACTGCCGGCAAGCACGGAATGGATTCAGTCCGAGCAATCGGTGGCCGTGGCCGGGTATGGTGCTTTCGTGGTGAATAACCTGACCTCGACACCCGGCGTGGGCGACAAGATTGTGGACGTGCTGGCCATCGGCCCCTTGCAGACACCGCCCGTGGGCGTGGAACGCTTCCAGTGGAACACGGCCGAGAATGCCTGGGAGAGCGTATGGGCGCGTGCCGACGTCAGCTCGGTGAGCATGATACCTGCCATCAGCACCGCCTCGAACATGGTGTTTGTCAGCGGTTACAGCAGTACCGACGGCTGGGATGTGGAGGGCCTGGACTGGAACACCGGCGCCACGCTGCACCGCGTCGTTCTGGGCAAGAGCAGCCGCGGCAACGGCGCCTATGCCATCATACAGTACATGGAGAACGGCGACCTGCTGTTCAACTCCGTCTGCGGAGCCTTCCGCGTGAAGCTCTGAGACAGCCCGTCCGTCCCCGGCGGGCATAGTCCGGAAACCCTCGTTCCTTTTTCGCACGGAAGCGGCGGTAGGAACGGGGGTTTCTTGCATGCGGAGCAGGGATATATCGCCCGAAAAGTTGTATATTTGCGCCCGCAAACCGACCGATAATCAAAGTAAGAAGGATATGAAGATAGGCATCATCAGTGCAATGGACAGCGAGCACCGCCAGCTGGCAGAGTGCTTGTCGCGAAAGCAGGAGGGCGGCGAAGGTCGCTTCCGCTATGTGGAAGGACAGTTGGGGACGAACGATTTGGTGTTGACCCAGAGCGGCATAGGCAAAGTGAACGCTGCCGTGGGGGCCGCAGAACTTATCCGCCGCTACGCTCCGCAGTGCATCATCAGCACCGGTGTGGCAGGAGGCATTGATACGGTCCTGCGGGTGGGCGACGTGGTGGCTGCCAGCCGCCTGGTCTATCACGACGTCTATTGCGGCAGCGACGGCGCCCACTACGGGCAGGTGCAGGGCATGCCCCACTACTATGAAACCTCGCCCGACCTGTTGTGCCGCGCCCTTGCGCTGAACGGGACCGACGGGCTGGAATGCCGCATCCACGGCGGGCTCATCTGTACGGGCGACCGCTTTGTGGAGAGCGCAGCCGAACAGGCCGACATCAAGCGCCACTTCCCCGACGGCCTGGCTGTGGACATGGAGTCTGCCGCCATTGCCCAGACCTGCTACATCTATGGTGTGCCTTTCCTCAGCCTGCGCATCGTCAGCGATACGCCGGGGGCGCACGACGACAACTTTGCCCAGTACAAGGACTTCTGGGCCACGATGGCCGAGCGCTCGTTCCGCACGATTCGGGCGTTTCTCACCTCCCTGTAGCCTATTTGCCGGACAGGTACATGCCGGCTATGACGAGCGCACCGCCCGTCAGGATGGCTGCGTTGATGCTCTCGCCCAGAATGAGCGTGGAGGTCAGGATGGAGATGACCGGCACCAGGTAGATGTAGTTGGACAGCACGATGGTGTTCAGCCTGCGCAGGCACATATTCCACAGCATGAAGCAGAGGAACGAGGCCACGATGCCCAGAAACAGCAGCTGGGGCCAGACGTCCGGACGGATGAAGGCCTGCACGCTGATGCCCGGCGCTCCCTGCCACAGCAGCCACGGGATGAGGGTGACGAGGCCGTAGAAGAACGTCTTGCGCACGATGAACAGGGACGAATAGCGTTCGCTGAGCGACTTGGTGATGAAGGTATAGAGCGTCCACGACAGGGCCGAGGCCAGACACAGCAGGTCGCCCACCGGGCTGAGGTTGAAGACAAACCGCCCGTTGAACACCACCGTGGCCACTCCGGCAAAGGCCATGACGGAGCCGGCGAAGAGCAGCCGCGAGGGCTTGACGCTGCGGGTGATGTAGCACTGGATGAGCGTGATGAGCAGCGGAGCCGTGCTGCAGAGCAGGGACACGTTGGATATCAGCGTGTATTCCAAGGCCGTGTTCTCGGTGATGAAGTAGAGCGTGCCGCCCGTCAGTCCGGCCAGCAGGCACAGCAGTTCGTCGCGCCCCGTGGCGGCAAACAGCCTGAACGGCCGGCTACAGAGGCAGATGCCGGCGTAGGCAAGGGCAAAGCGGTAGAACATGATTTCGGCCGGGCCTAGCCCCGACATCAGCAGTATCTTGGTGGAGACAAAAGTGGTTCCCCACACAGTGACAATGGCCAGGGCCAGCAGGTGGAGGGCTATGTGGGCATGGCGTGCCAGGCTCTCGCTGATAAGTTTACTTACATTCATGACGGTTTGTATTTGGACGGCAAAGTTACGACATCTGCCCGAATATTGTTGGAAGGAAGCCGGAAATCTGACTGCGGCGGGCCTTGGCGGCGGCTTGTGCGTGCAGAAAATGCGTGCGGGGAGCGGACATTTGGCTTAATTTGCTTACATTTGCCACTTGTACAAACAGAAGGAATCTAATTCAAAATAATGATTTAAGCTTTACTATCATGGCAAAAACAGTATTTATCACAGGCGGCTCCACAGGCATCGGAGCAGCCTCTGTCAGGAAATTCGTGGCACAGGGCTGGAACGTAGGTTTCATGGACATTAACACGGAGGCGGCTGCGGCGCTGGAGGCCGAACTGAACTGCCCCGACAGGCTCGTCTTTACGGAAGGAAACACCCGCGTGCGTGCAGATATTCATCGGGCGGTAGAGAAGACCGTGGCCAAGTTCGGCCAATTGGACAGCGTGTTTGCCAACGCGGGCATACACCGCGCCAACACCCTGCTCGACATCACGGACGAGGAACTGGACCTGATGGTTCAGACCAACATCTACGGCACGGTGAACACCCTGCGCGAGGCGGTGCCGCACATCATTGAGGCCGGAGGCGGCTCGGTGGTCATCAACGCCTCGGACCAGTGGTTTGTGGGCAAGGCGCACAGCTTTGCCTATGGCATGACGAAGGGCGCGTTGGGACAGATTACCCGCAGCCTCTCCATCGACCTCGGGCCGAAGAATGTCCGTGTCAATGCCGTGTGTGCAGGCACCATCCATACGCCGCTGGTGGACAACCTGTTCGAGCGGTTTGCCGCTGTAAACAACTGCTCGGTGGACGACTACTGGCGTGAGGAGAATGCGCTCTATGCCCGCGGTTCGGTGGGACGCCCCGAAGAGGTGGCCGAGCTGGTCTATTTCCTGGCTTCGGATGCTTCCAGCTTCTGCACGGGCGGCCATTACCTGGTGGACGGCGGCCTGGTGGCCGGCTGACGGCAGGCTTGTGGCGGAGAAAGAAAGAGAAAGTCCCCGGGAAAAGGCAACCTTTCCCGGGGACTTTCTTTGTAGGCGTGCGGGGGATTTCCCTCGCGCGTCAGATAATCTCGATGCCCTGCTCCTTGCACAGCTGCAGGCCCACGTCCTTCAGTTTGAACTTCTGTATCTTGCCGCTGCCCGTCATGGGGAATTCCTTGACGAAGAAGACGTATTTGGGAATCTTGTAGCGCGAAATCTTGCCCAGGCAGAAGTCGCGCACTTCGCTCTCGTCCATCGTGACGCCCTCGTGCAGAATGATGAAGGCGCCCACGGCCTCGCCGTACTTCTTCGACGGGATGCCGGCCACCTGCACGTCCTTCACGCCGGGCAGCTGGTAGAGGAACTCCTCGATTTCGCGCGGGTAGATGTTCTCGCCGCCGCGGATAATCATGTCCTTGATGCGTCCGGTGATGCGGTAGTTGCCCTGTTCGTCCTTCACGCCCAGGTCACCCGAGTGGAGGAAGCCGTTCTTGTCGATGACTTCGGCCGTGGCTTCGGGGTTCTTGTAGTAGCCCTTCATGGTGTTGTAGCCGCGGTTGCACATCTCGCCCTGTACGCCGACGGGGCATTCCTCGCCCGTCTCGGGGTCGATGACGCGCACTTCGGTGTGCTCAAAGTCGCGGCCCACGGTGGTGTAGCGCACCTCGGCGGGGTCGTCGATGCGTGTATGCGTCATGCCCGGCGAGGCTTCGGTCAGACCATAGACACTGGTCACCTTCATGAACATCTTTTCCTCTACCTGCTTCATCAGCTCAATGGGGCAGAGCGAGCCGGCCATGATGCCCGTGCGCAGGCTGGACATGTCGAACATGTCGAACATGGGGTGGTTCAGCTCGGCGATGAACATGGTGGGCACGCCGTAGAGCGCGGTGCAGCGTTCCTTGTGGATGGAGGCCAGCACGACCAGGGGGTCGAAGCGCTCCACCATGACTTCGGTGCAGCCGTGGGTGAGGCAGTTCATCGTGGCCAGCACCACGCCGAAGCAGTGGAACAGGGGCACGCAGACGCAGAGCTTGTCGTCCTGCGTGAACTTCATGTGCTCGCCGGTGAGGAAGCCGTTGTTGGCTATGTTGTAGTGGGTCAGCATCACGCCTTTGGGGAAGCCGGTGGTGCCGCTGGTGTATTGCATGTTCACCACGTCGTGGCAGGTTACCTGTGCCTTCAGTTCGTTCAGCCGGTCGTCGGCCACGTTGTCGCCCAGCAGGAGTATCTCGGAGGTGTTGTACATGCCGCGGTATTTTTCCTGTCCCACGTAGATGACGTTCTTCATGTAGGGGAAGCGTTCGCTCTTCAGGTGTCCGCGCTGGCAGGTGCGCAGTTCGGGCAGCATGGTGTAGGTCATCTGCACGAAGTCGCTGTCCTTCTCGCCGTTGACGATGCAGAGGGTGTGCATGTCCGAGTTCTGGCAGAGGTATTCCAGTTCGGCCTGTTTGTAGTTGGTGTTGACGGTGACGTAGACGGCGCCTATCTTGGCGCAGGCATAGAGCAGGGTGAGCCAGTCGGGCACGTTGGCGGCCCAGATGCCCACGTGTGTGCCTCGCTCCACGCCGATGGCGATGAGGCCCTTGGCCATGTCGTCCACACGGTGGTTGAACTGGCTCCACGTAAAGCGCAGGTTACGGTCGGAGTAAACAATGTATTCTTTGTCGGGTGTTGTCTCGGCCCAATGTTCCAGCCATTGGCCGAGGGTGCGTTCGTATAGCATGTTATTAGCGGTTAGTGGTTAGCGGTTAGTGGTTAGCGGTGAGCGGTTAGTGGTTAATATATTCCATCCGGATGGCTTTACTCACCACTAACCGCTCACCGCTCACCACTCCCTTTACACGGGTGTATAGATTACGGCCAGAATCTTGGCGGCTTGTCCTTGGTAGGCGTGTACGTGGTGGGGTACGATGGAGTCGTAGTAGATGGTGTCGCCTTCTTCCAGCAGGTAAGTGTTCTTTCCGTAGCTGATTTCCATGGTTCCTTCCATTACCATGATGAACTCTTCGCCTTCGTGCGAGGAGAGTACAAACTCGTTGTCATCCGAGGGAGCCACGTCGATGATGAACGGCTCCATGTGGCGGTCGGCCTTCGACTTGGACAGGGAATGGTACTCCATGTGCTTGCGGCTCTGGATGGCGTTGTTCGAGAAGCTGATGCTGTCGCTCGATTCCGACTTGCGGCAGATGGCGGGTCCCGTCTCGTCCTGGTCGTCGAGGAAGGTGCCGAGGCGCACGCCCAGCACGCGGGCAATCTTGATGAGCGGTGCCAGCGAGGGCAGGTCGATGTTGTTTTCAATGCGTTCAATCTGCTCGATGGCCAGGCCCGAGCGTTCGGCCAGTTCTTCCATACTGATGGACTGGTTTTCGCGGAGCGATTTGATTTTCTCTCCTACAATCTTGCTTGTATCCATAGTTCTTCCAGTTTATTATTCAAAATGCTAACTGTTTTGAAGTTTTAAAAGCACAAATGTAAGATATTCTTTTACTATTTGCAACGGTTTGTACGGAAAGTTTCTTTGGAGGTCTTTTGTGCGCCTCTTTTACTGCCTTTCCGTTACCCCGCAACCCCTCTGCATCCGTTTGCTTGAACAGCCGGCGGTGGACGCTTGCATGACGTCTGCCGGTAGCCGCGTCTGTCGGCGGATTTTTTTTCTTCCTTCGTTCTTCCCTTTTCATAGAATCCCTTATCTTTGCGCAAGTAGTAAAACGTTGTACTTATGAAATACCCGATTGGAATACAGAGTTTCGACCGCATCATTGAGGACGGTTATGTTTATGTGGACAAGACGGAATTACTTTATCGGCTGACTCACGAGAACAGCATCTATTTCCTGAGCCGTCCGCGCCGTTTCGGCAAGAGTTTGCTGGTGTCCACCCTGAAGAACTACTTTCTGGGTCGCAGAGACCTGTTCCGCGGGCTGGCCATCGAGCAGCTGGAGAGGGAGTGGAATGTATATCCCGTGTTCCATGTGGACTTCAATGGTTCTAATTTTACGCAGGCCGGTGTGCTGGAGCAGCGGTTGAACGGTTATGTGTCCGATTGGGAGGAAGCCTATCAGTTGCCTTCGGGCCAGGATGTGCTGGACTTGGGCGGCCGTTTTATGAAGGTGCTCGAAGTTGCCCACCGTCAGACAGGCCGTCGCGCCGTGGTCTTGGTTGACGAGTACAACAAGCCCATTCTGGACGTGCTCGATGCCGATGCCGAGCTGGAGAACCGCCACCGCAACGTGCTGAAAGCCTTCTACTCCGTCTTCAAGGCAGCCGACAGCCACTTGCAGTTCGTACTGCTGACGGGCGTGACGAA
>NZ_CASFWU010000113.1 GCF_949298305.1 uncultured Bacteroides sp.
TAATGAAAATCAGCTACTTGACCTATTTTATTCTGCTAAACTTTATTAATTAACTTATTTGTTATCAACGGATTAGCTATAAATTTAACGAAGTATTAAGATTTATAACGGGCACGCAAATATCGCTTTTTTTCCCGAAAGGGCAAAAGATTAGTACAAGGATATGCCGCATAAAAGACAGTTTTGGCGTATATTTGCACGAAGTCCGCCCCCACGAGACCGAGAGGAGCGGACACGAACCCTTGAAAAAACGGAAACATGATTGAACAAAAAGAATTTACCCTCTCGCCCCACCGCAGGGGCTTCCACTTGGTGACGGACGAGGTGGTGCGCAACCTGCCGCCCCTGCCCGAAGCAGGACTGCTGCACCTCTTCATCAAGCACACCTCGGCCGCACTGAGCCTCAACGAGAATGCCGACCCCGACGTGCAGACGGACATGACGGCCATCTTCGACCGCCTGGTGCGCGAACGCGAACCCTACTACCAGCACACCTGCGAGGGCGACGACGACATGCCCGCCCACGCCAAGTCCACCCTGGTGGGCGCCTCGATTACCATCCCCATCAGCCACGGACGCCTGAACATGGGCATCTGGCAAGGCATCTACCTGTGCGAGTTCCGAAACCGAGGCGGAGGAAGAAGGGTGGTGGCGACAATCATCGGATAAATGAAGAACAAAAAAATGAAGAATGAAGAACAAAAAAAATGAAGAATGAAGAATTTCTGACAAACAACCGACTTGCGATAACCACTCGTAGCTTGTAGCTCATAACTCGTAGCTCGTAGCTCGTAGCTTGTAGCTCGTAGCTTGTAACTCGTAGCTTGTAGCTCGTAGCTCATAACTAACAAAATATGAAGAAAGCCATTATCATCGGTGCTACATCGGGCATAGGGCTCGAGGTGGCCCGCCAGCTCCTCGGCCGGGGCTGGCACATAGGCGTGGCCGGCCGACGGGAAGAAGCCTTGCAGGCGCTGCGCACAACGGCGCCAGACCGGGTGGAGACAGAGCGCATCGATGTCACCGACAACGATGCCCCCGAACGCCTGCAGACGCTCATCGACCGGATGGGCGGCATGGACCTGTTTTTCCTCAGCTCGGGCATCGGCTATCAGAACCCCGAGCTCGACCCCGACATCGAGCTGCGCACGGCACGCACCAACGTCGAAGGCTTTACCCGCATGACGACAGCCGCCTTCGCCTACTTCAAGGAGCGACAGGCCGAGGGCCTGTTGCCCCCTGAGGGCGGACACATCGCCGTCATCAGCTCCATCGCCGGCACCAAGGGGCTGGGAGCCGCACCCGCCTACTCGGCCACCAAGCGCTTTCAGAACACCTACATCGATGCACTGGAACAACTGGCACGTATGCAACACCTGCACATCCGCTTCACCGACATCCGCCCCGGCTTCGTTGCCACCGACCTGCTGCGTGGCGGCCACTACCCCATGCTGATGCGTCCCGACCGCGTGGCACACCACATCGTCAACGCCCTGGAGCGGCGCAAGAGGGTGGCCGTCATCGATGCCCGCTACCGCCTCCTCGTATTCTTCTGGAGGCTCATCCCGCGGGCGGTGTGGAAGCGGATGCCGGTGGGGGGGGAAAGAAAAGTGAAAAATTAAAAGTGAAGAATGAAAAGTGAAGAATGAAAAGTGAAAAATGAAAAGTGAAAAATGAAAAGGGAAAAATGAAAAGGGAAAAATGAAAAGGGAAAAATGAAAAGGGAAAAATGAAAAGGGAAAAATGAAAAGTGAAGAATTAAAAGAGAAGAATTAAAAGAGAAGAATTAAAAGGGGAAAATTAAAAGTGAAGAATTTAACCATTCACCATTAACCATTCACCATTAACCATTTACCATTAACCATTTACCATTAACCATTTACCATTCACCATTAACCATTTACCATTAACCATTTACCATTAACCATTTACCATTAACCATTTACCATTAACCATTCACCATTAACCATTTACCATTAACCATTCACCATTAACCATTCACCATTAACCATTCACCATTTACCATTTACCATTTACCATTTACCATTTACCATTTACCATTTACCATTTACCATTTACCATTCACCATTAACCATTTACCATTCACCATTAAAATGAAACGAAAAGCCATACCTTTCATCCTGACTGCCGCCGTCGCCCTTTGCGTCGGCGCCACCCTGCCCTTCCTGGCAGGCAGCAGCTCGTTCGACCCTACACGCGACTCGGTGAAGTCCGAAGTGCCCTACTGCGTCTCACCGCCCAGCGTGCCGGAGCAGATTGTCTTTGCCGGCCAGACCATCGACCTGAAGCGCTACGACCACCGCGAGCGGATGGACCGCGAACTGATGTCGTTCACCTTCATGCACTCCACCACCATGCTCACCATCAAGCGCGCCAACCGCTACTTCCCCGTCATCGAGCCCATCCTGAAGGCCAACGGCATCCCCGACGACTTCAAGTACCTGGCCGTCATCGAGAGCAGCCTCAACACCCTGGCCCGCAGCCCGGCCGGAGCGGCAGGCCTGTGGCAGTTCATGCCCGCCACGGGGCGCGAGTACGGGCTGGAGGTGAACGCCAACATCGACGAGCGCTACCACGTGGAGAAGGAGACCCGCGCCGCCTGCCTCTACCTGAAGGAGGCTTACGAGAAGTACGGCAACTGGCTCTGCGTGGCCGCCTCCTACAACGCCGGACAGGGCCGTATCTCCTCCGAACTGAAGAAGCAGCTGGCCGAACGCGCCACCGACCTCTGGCTGGTGGAAGAGACCTCGCGCTACATGTTCCGCCTGCTGGCCGCCAAGGCCGTCATCAGCCAGCCCCAGCGCTACGGCTTCCTGCTGAAGCGCGAGCAGCTCTACCCGCCCATCCCCTACCAGGAGGTCACCGTCACCACGGGCATCGACACCCTCGCCGTCTTTGCACGCCAGCAGGGCATCACCTACGCCCAGCTGAAAGACGCCAACCCCTGGCTGCGCGACCGCTCGCTGGCCAACAAGAGCCGCCGCACCTATGTGCTGAAAATCCCCACACAGGCAGGCATGAACTACGACCCCAAGCAGACGGTGCCCCACAACAGCAACTGGGTGGTTGACTGAGACGGGCGGCACAACGCCACCCGTCACCCGGGCGAGAACCGCAAGCCGGGGCATGTAATCAACTCGCGCCGCCACGTCGCCCTGCTGAAGCGGCGCATTGTCGAGGCGAAGGAACGGGGCGAAGGGGTGTGGATCAGGATAGTCAGTCCTGTTGCTTCTCGGTCAGATACTTCCAGTAGCGCACGGGCATGTCCTGGCGGTGCTTGCGCGGATTGAGGCGCTCCTTGATGCAGATGGCCTTGAAATAAGTCTGCCACAGCTGCCGGAAGAGGCGCTCGTCCTTGTCCAGCAGGCTGTCGTCCAGGCGGCCGGAGACGAGGTGGGGCAAGTTGTCCGCCTCGCTGAAGGTGACGCGGCGCACGTCCGTCAGGTCGTAGTAGAAGCCATAGGCGCGGCCCACGTCGTAGAGCAGCCAGCGCTGGTCGGCAAAGCGGTCGCGGAAGTGACCCACGACCAGCGGCAGGGCGTTCTTCTGCGGCTCGACGGCGGCGAAGTAGGTGCCGTCGGCCGCCTTCTGGAAACGGACGAACTGAAGCAGGCGCAGGCGCTCCCAGTCCACCCGCTTCCACATGCGGGCGAAGGCCAGCACGTCGGGGTCGGCAAAGTGGGTCTCGATGGAGCGGGGGGCGTCGACGGCCTTGCGGATGTAGCGGAAGAGGAGCATGGGCGTCTCGGCCTCCTCGGCCAGCCAGCACTGCGCCAGGCAGGTCATGGCCGAAGCCGACAGCTTCTTCTGCAAGCCGCGCCACACGCGGGAGGCCTTGGCGTCGTCGGTCTGCACGGCGAATACTTCGTCGCAGAACAGTGGCAGGGGCTCGTCCGCGCCCAGCAACGCGTCGGGGAAGGTGCGGCGGGCGTAGGCCTCGAAAACGGCGGTCAGCAGGCTGGGGAAGGTGTTGTCGAACTGGAAGACGGTCATGTGAATTAATAATTAACTCAAGTTTTGGTTTTACCAAAACTTGCAGGAGTTAATGGAGTTAGAAGGAGTTATCGCCCACCAAGGTGGGCTTAGGAGTTAAAGCCGATAGCTCAAGTGTATGGTCGGCATCCTTCTCACAAAGGTATTGGCTTAACTTCTTAACTCCTTAACTACAATCGATTAATAAACTTGCGAAACTTAAGATAATTAATAATTAAGAACGGCTATCTGTATTCATTCACTTTCCCCCTCTCTTTCGGAGAGGGGCCGGGGGTGAGGCTCTCCCCCCCACTCTATACTCAGCTGCCGCTCGTCCGCCTGTTTCCTGGGCTTGGCCACCAGCAGGCGGCGGACACCCTGCGGAGTCAGCTCGTGGATGGTGCGGGCGGGCAGTTCGTTGCACGTCAGGAAGTATTGCGCCTTCTTCATCACCACGCCCATCCTCTTCAGCTCGTAGAAGCCCAGGCGGGAGAAGCGGCGCGAGGCCACGATGAGACGGGCGGACTTCACACCCACGCCGGGGATGCGCAGCAGCAGTTCGTAGTCGGCACGGTTGACGTCGACGGGGAACTGCTCGGGATGGCGCAGGGCCCACGACAGCTTGGGGTCGACTTCGAGGTCGAGGTCGGGATAGGCGTCGTCCACAATCTCGTCCACCTTGAACTGATAGAAGCGCAACAGCCAGTCGGCCTGGTAGAGGCGGTTCTCGCGCACCAGCGGAGGCAGTTTCAGGGCGGGCAGGCGCTTGTCGTAGGTGTTCACCGAGACGTAGCCCGAATAGTAGACGCGGCGCATCGTGGGGCGGCTGTACAGGGCAGACGACAGCGTGAGGATGTCGCGGTCGGTCTCCGACGTGGCGCCCACAATCATCTGCGTACTCTGTCCGGCGGGGGCAAAGCGGGGCGCATGGCGGTGCTTCTTGCGCTCCTCGGCGCTTTCGAGCACGCCCTGCTGGATGTATCGCATGGGGGCAAAGACACTCCGATGGTCTTTCTCGGGCGCCAGCAGCTTCAGGTTCTCCTCGCGGGGAATCTCGATGTTGACGCTGAGGCGGTCGGCGTAGAGGCCGGCTTCGTTCACCAGCTCGCGGCTGGCGCCGGGGATGCTCTTCAGGTGGATGTAGCCGTTGAAGCGGTGGACGAGGCGCAGGTCCTTGGCCACGCGCACCAGGCGCTCCATGGTGTAGTCGGGGTTGCGCACCACACCGCTGCTCAGGAAGAGGCCTTCGATGTAGTTGCGGCGGTAGAACTCGATGGTGAGGTCCACCAGCTCGCTGACGGAGAGCGTGGCGCGCGGCAGGTCGTTGCTGCGGCGGTTGATGCAGTAGGCACAGTCGTAGATGCAGTAGTTGGTGAGCATCACCTTGAGCAGCGAGATGCAGCGTCCGTCCTCGGCAAAGCTGTGGCAGATGCCCCATCCGCCCACGGTATTGCCCAGCGTGCCCGCCCGATTGGAGCGCACCGTGCCGCTGCTGGAGCAGGAGACGTCGTACTTGGCCGACTCGGCCAGTATCTTCAGCTTGTTGAGGACGTTTTCGTTCATGGCAGTTGGAGTAATGGAGAGTTGAGAATGGAGAGTTGGGGATTCTCTCTATTATCTACAAAAAAAGACTGCCTTTTGTCTGACAGTCTTCCTTGTAATTTCTTCAGTGCCACCCCTTATTTCGCAGCTTCCAAAGATGCCTTGCGGAATGCCTTCATTGCCTTCTCAATCTCCAAAGAGGCCTTGCGGGCACGAGTACCGGCTGCCTTGTTACCAGTCTCAACTTGAGCTTTCGCATCTTTTTCAAATGCTGCATACAATTCAGCAACCTTTTCTACTAATTCTTTCATAATCCTATTAAATTACTTCGTTAATAATGTTCAGGCAAAAATACATTCTTTCCCGAAATAAATGCGCAAAAACGATATTTTTTTTGAAATAAAATGAGTTTTTGACCCAAAAACATACATCTGACTGTTTTTTACCTACATTTGTAGCATGAAAACGAATGCGAATACCGACTATATACACGCCTTGATTGCCGAAGGCGAACACCAGCAACAAGACTTCAAATTTGAGATTTCGGACGCGCGCAAGATAGCCAAGACATTTTCGGCCTTTGCCAATACGGACGGCGGAAGGCTGCTCATCGGCGTGAAGGACAACGGCAAGATTGCCGGCGTGCGCTCGGAAGAGGAGAAGTACATGATTGAGGCGGCGGCCGAACTTTATTGTACCCCGACGGTTAATTACTCCATGCAGACCTACCAGGTGGAGGGGCGCAACGTGCTGCTGGTGCAGATTGAAGAAAGCGGACAAAAACCCGTCTACGCCAAGGACGAATCGGGCAAGCCGCTGGCCTACCTGCGCATCAAGGACGAGAACATCCTGGCCACGCCCATTCACCTGCGGGTGTGGCAGCAGAGCGGAAGCCCGCTGGGCGAGCTGATGGAGTACACCGGGCGCGAACAGCTCCTGCTTGATTTGCTCCGCGAAAACGAGCAGTTGTCGCTGAACCGCTACTGCCGCCTGGCCCGTCTGTCGCGACGCGCTGCCGAGCATCTGCTGGCCAAGTTCATCCGCTACGGCATTGTGGAGGCGGTGTTTGAAGGACACAAGTTTCACTTCCGGCTGAAGTAGGCCTGACCAATGAGCCTAATCCTTTACCTTCTAATCCCTAAACCCTCAACCAATAAAAACTTATGAATGCAATCAACCTGATAAACGACATCCTGTGGACCTATCTCCTCATTGCCCTCCTGCTGGGTTGCGCACTGTGGTTTACGTGGAAGACCCATTTTGTACAATTCCGCATGCTCAGGGAGATGGTGCGCCTGCTGGGCGACTCGGCTGGTACGAAGAAGAACGTGAAGCACATCTCCTCTTTCCAGGCCTTTGCCATCTCCATTGCCAGCCGCGTGGGCACGGGCAATCTGGCGGGCGTAGCCACCGCCATCGCTGTGGGAGGGCCAGGTGCCGTCTTCTGGATGTGGGTCATTGCCCTGCTGGGCGCCTCCAGTTCGTTTGTAGAGTCCACCCTGGCACAACTCTATAAGGAGAAAGGCAAGGACTCCTACATAGGCGGCCCCGCCTACTACATGCGCAAGGGGTTGAAGCAGCCGTGGATGGGCGCCCTGTTCGCGGTGCTCATCACCGTCACCTTCGGCTTTGCCTTCAACTCCGTGCAGAGCAACACGCTCTGTGCCGCGTTCGAGAACGCCTTCGGCTTCGACCATGCCGTGGTGGGTGGCATCGTCACTGCACTGACCGTCGTCATCATCTTCGGTGGCGTGCAGCGCATCGCACGGGTGAGCAGCGTCATCGTGCCCGTCATGGCGCTGGGCTATGTGGGCCTGGCCCTTGCCATTGTCCTGATGAACCTCGGCGAGCTGCCTGCCGTCATCGGCCTCATTGTCAGCCACGCCTTCGGCTGGGAGCAGGTGCTGGGAGGCGGTGTGGGGGCAGCCCTGATGCAGGGCATCAAGCGCGGCCTGTTCAGCAACGAGGCGGGCATGGGCTCGGCACCCAACGTGGCGGCCACCGCCCACGTCAGCCACCCTGTGAAGCAGGGACTCATCCAGACGCTGGGCGTATTTACCGACACACTCATCATCTGCACCTGCACGGCCTTCATCATCCTCTTCAGCGGCGCCCCGCTGGACGGCTCGGCCAACGGCGTGCGGCTCACCCAGCAGGCGCTCACCAACGAGATAGGCCCCTCGGGCGGCATCTTCGTGGCCGTGGCCTTGTTCTTCTTCGCCTTCAGCAGCATCTTGGGCAACTATTACTACGGCGAGGCCCGCTGGAGGTGGCCTGGGGGCTGGCTGACATCACCATGGGGCTGATGACCCTCTGCAACCTGACGGCCATTGCCCTGCTGGGCAAATATGCCTTCCGCCTGCTCGACGACTACCGCACGCAGAAGCGCAAGGGCATCAAAGACCCTGTGTTCACCGCCGGCCGCCTGAAGGAAGTGGAGAAAGACCTGGATTGCTGGCAGGAGAAAGTTGAGAAATAAGCCCCGCACAACGTTGGTGTAAATCAACTTATTTCGTACTTTTGTGCCACGATTTTAACACAATTCATCAAAACTATATGGGAATATTTGCCAACTTATTCAAAAAGAAATCCGAAGAGGTTTCGTCCAAAAACGTGGAAGACTTCGTGTCGCTGACCCGCGTTTACTTCCAGTCGGTCATAGCCGCCAATTTGGGCATCACCAACATACGCTTCGTCCCCGACGTGGCCAACTTCAAGCGCCTGTTCAAGATACCCACCCAGGGCGGACGGCTGGGGCAGGCCGAAAAGGCTGCCTCGAAGAAGATGCTGATGCAGGACTATGGCCTGAGCGAAAACTTCTTCAAGGAGATAGACGCCTCCATCAAGAAACACTGCCGCACGCAAAACGACGTGCAGGCCTACCTCTTCATGTATCAGGGATTCTCCAACGACCTGATGATGCTCATGGGCAACCTGATGCAATGGAAATTCCGTGTGCCTTCCATCTTCAAGGGCGCCCTGCGCACCATGACCGAAAAGACCGTCCACGACGTCTGCACCAAGACCGTGTGGAAAAAGGACGACGTACACAAGACAGCCGCTGCCGTGCGCCAATACAAGGAGCGCCTGGGCTACTCTGAACAATGGATGACCGAATACGTTTATAATGTAGTGATGCTGGCCAAGAAAGAACCGAAAAAGAAGGCCGAAGAAACCAAATCGTAGGTACAAAGCCCCACAACGACAGGGACAACCGGAGGAGGAGAGTTACCGTAAACAGAAAACAACCGCTTATGAAACAGAAGAAATTGCTTGCCCTGACCCTCTCACAACTGAGACAACTCTACCGTCACGAACTGCCCGAGCTGGACGAACTGGCCGCCCGAAGCGGCGACGAAGGCGACTTCAGGCAAAACCTGCTGGAGCACCTGGCCACCCATCCGCAGGCTGAGGGCGAAGCGTGCCGGCAGCTGCGCCTCCTGGCGGAGCACGACGGGCGGACAGTGTTCGAGCTGTCCACCGGCGAGCAGCTGCCCGTCAGCACCCTCTCCCTGCTCTTCCGCTTCCTGACGGGACAGTCGGACGCGGAGATGGAGACCGACGTGTTCGTCGACCTGTATGCCCAATTCAAGCGCCTGCAGCAACCCTCCCCCCATCTGCCTTCGCCCCAGCGCGTCAAGGCCTTGACCGAACGGTGGCCCTCGGGGCTGGACGAGGAGGTGCAGGAGATACGCGCCCGCAACAAGGAACGCATCATCCACGCCCTCATCCAGAAGATAGAGGGCCGCAAGAGTTCCCGCTACCACTTCGACGAAGGCGCGAGCTATGAAGAGAAATACCGTCTGGTGAGCGAATGGTGGGACGATTTCCGCTTCCACCTGGCCATGGCCGTCAAGGGGCCGAAGGAGCTGAACCGCTTCTTGGGCAATTCGCTTTCGGCGGAGACCATATACCTCCTTTCCAGGGCACGCAAGAAGGGTATGCCCTTCTTCGCCACCCCCTACTACCTCTCGCTCCTGAATTGCGGCACGGAGGGCTACGACGACGAAGCCCTGCGCAGCTACATCCTCTATTCGCCCCAACTGGTGGAGACCTACGGCGAGATACGCGCCTGGGAGCGCGAGGACGTGGTGGAGGCGGGCAAGCCCAACGCTGCCGGATGGCTCCTGCCCGACGGGCACAACATCCACCGCCGCTATCCCGAGGTGGCCATCCTCATCCCCGACACCCTGGGGCGCGCCTGCGGGGGTCTTTGTGCCTCCTGCCAGCGCATGTACGACTTCCAGAGCAAGCGCCTCAACTTCGAGTTCGACGAACTGCGCCCCAAGGAAAGCTGGGAGAAGAAGCTGCGCCGCCTGATGGCCTACTTCGAGGAGGACACCCAGCTGCGCGACATCCTCATCACGGGCGGCGACGCGCTGATGAGCCAAAACAAGACTCTGCAACACATCCTGGACGCCGTCTGCCGCATGGCCCAGCACAAGCGCAAAGCCAACCAGGCGCGCCCCGAAGGGCAGAAATATGCCGAACTGCAACGCATCCGACTGGGCTCGCGCCTGCCCGCCTACCTGCCCATGCGCATCAACGACGAGCTGGTGGAAATCCTGCGCGCCTTCAAGGAGAAGGCTTCGGCGGCAGGCATCAGCCAGTTCATCATCCAAACCCACTTCCAGACTCCGCTGGAGATGACGCCCGAAGCTGCCGAAGGCATCCGCAAGCTCCTCTCGGCCGGATGGCTGGTCACCAACCAGCTGGTGTACAACGTGGCGGCCTCGCGACGCGGACACACCACCCGTCTCCGCCAGGTGCTCAACCAACAGGGTGTAATACCTTACTACACCTTCTCCGTCAAGGGGTTTGAGGAAAACTACGCCGTATTCGCTCCCAACTGCCGCTCCCTGCAAGAGCA
>NZ_CASFWU010000114.1 GCF_949298305.1 uncultured Bacteroides sp.
GAAATACGCAAACAAGTGGAAGCCTATTCCCGTTAATCAAACAATAACCATCAATAACAAGACTATATGGCAGAATCGAACTTTGTAGACTACGTGAAGATATATTGCCGCTCGGGCAAGGGCGGAAGAGGCTCCACACACATGCGGCGCGCCAAGTACGTGCCCAACGGCGGACCCGACGGCGGCGACGGCGGACGCGGCGGACACGTCATCCTGCGCGGCAACCGCAACTACTGGACATTGCTCCACCTGCGCTACAACCGCCACGTGCTGGCCGGACACGGCGAGTCGGGCTCCAAGAACCGCAGCTTCGGCAAGGACGGCGAGGACAAGGTGATTGAGGTGCCCTGCGGCACGGTGGTGTACAACGCCGAGACGGGCGAATACGTCTGCGACGTCACCGAGCACGGACAGGAAGTGGTGCTGCTGAAGGGCGGACGCGGCGGACTGGGCAACTGGCACTTCCGCACCCCCACCCGCCAGGCCCCGCGCTTTGCGCAGCCGGGCGAACCGATGCAGGAGATGACCGTCATCATGGAGTTGAAGCTGCTGGCCGACGTCGGCCTGGTCGGCTTCCCCAACGCGGGCAAGTCCACCCTGCTCTCGGCCCTCTCCTCGGCCAAGCCCAAGATTGCCAACTACCCCTTCACCACGCTGGAGCCCAACCTGGGCATCGTGCCCTACCGCGAGGGCAAGTCGTTCGTCATGGCGGACATACCCGGCATCATCGAGGGCGCCAGTGCGGGCAAGGGGCTGGGACTGCGTTTCCTGCGACACATCGAGCGCAACTCGCTGCTGCTCTTCATGGTGCCTGCCGACAGCGACGACATCCGCCGCGAATACGAGATACTGCTCAACGAACTGAAGACGTTCAACCCCGAGATGCTGGACAAGCAGCGCGTGCTGGCCATCACCAAGTGTGACATGCTGGACCAGGAGCTGATGGACGAAATAGAGCCTACCCTGCCCCAAGGCATCCCCCACGTGTTCATCTCGGCCATATCGGGCCTGGGCCTCAGCGTGCTGAAGGACATCCTCTGGGAAGAGCTGAACAAGGAGAGCAACAAGATTGAGGGCAAGATTGAGAGCATCGCCCACCGCGCCAAGCCCATCAGCTACCTGAAGGAAGAGCTGCAGGAGGAAGGCGAGGACGAAGACCTCAGCGTGGAATACGACGACGAGGAAGAGGAATCGCTGGAAGACCTGGAATGGGAATACGGCGAGGAAGACTGGGAGGAGGAACAGAAGTAACACCAACGGCACACAAGATGACACAGACTGAGCAGACAGCCACCGGTTTCTTCAGCATAAGGGCAGACCACCCGTTAGTAAGGAAAGAAGAAACCGGTGGTCATCCGTTTCATCTGTGTCATCTGCGTGCCATACCGTCACCAAGCCTATGAACACCGACCCCATCATCCGCTACACCGCCCTGCCGCCCGAAGTCACCGCCTTCAGCACCACCCGCCACGGCGGCGTCAGCACCGGCAGTTATGCCTCGCTGAACTGCACGCCCTACACGGGCGACGAAGCCGACAACGTCCGCCGCAACCAGGAATGGCTCGTGCAGGCCCTGCCCCACCGCCCGCAGGAACTCGTCATCCCCTGGCAGACACACGGCACGCAGGCACTCGTCATCGACGACAGCTACCTGCAGGCCGACGGGCCGACGCGCCACGAACGCCTGCAGGGTATCGACGCCCTCATCACCCGCCTGCCGCGCGTCTGCCTCTGCATCTCGACGGCAGACTGCATACCTGTCCTATTATACGACGCACGCCGTCGCGCCGCAGCCGCCGTCCATGCCGGCTGGCGCGGCACGGTGAACCGCATTGCCCGGCAGACGCTGGAACGGATGCAGGCCCTCTACGGCACGCGGGGCGAAGACGTATGGGCCGTCATCGGTCCCGGCATCTCACTCGCCGCTTTCGAGGTAGGCGAAGAGGTGTACGAAGCCTTCCGCACGGCCGGCTTCCGCATGGACTACATCGCCAGCTGGCACAACGACACCCACAAGCACCACATCGACCTGCCCGCTGCCAATGTGCTGCAACTGCTGGACTTCGGCGTGCCCGACCGTCAGATTACGCAGTGCGGCATCTGCACCTATACCCGCCACACCGACTTCTTCTCCGCCCGCCGGCTGGGCATACGGTCGGGCAGGATGCTGACGGGAATCATGATGAAAAGTGACGAGTGACAAGCTACGAGCTACAAATCTCGTCACTCGTAGCTTGTAGCTCGTAGCTTGTAGCTGATTATAAACTAAAAAACTTAAGCTCCATGTTCAACCTCACCGTATCCGAAGAACTGAAATCGCGCTGCCCCGAATACCGCGGGGCAGCAGTCTATGCCGAAGTGACCAACACGCCTTTCTGCGAAGGACTTTGGCTGGAAATCAATGCCTTTACCCAAGAACTGCGTGCTGCCGACAGCACGGACAGCATCAAGCTGCAACCCGCCATTGCCGCCACCCGCGAGGCGTACAAGCGTTGCGGCAAGGACCCCAGCCGCTACCGTCCCTCGGCCGAAGCCCTGCGCCGGCGCCTGCTACGCGGACTGGAACTTTACCGGATTGACACGCTGGTAGACCTCATCAACCTCGTCTCCCTGCGCACGGGTTACAGCATCGGAGGCTTCGATGCCGACAAGATACAGGGCACCGACCTCTGCTTGGGCATCGGGCGTGCCGACGAGCCTTTCGAGGGCATCGGCCGCGGCATGCTCAACATCGAAGGCCTGCCCGTCTATCGCGACGCCGCAGGAGGCATCGGCACCCCCACCAGCGACCACGAACGGACAAAGATGGACCTCGGCACCCGCCACATCCTGGCCATCATCAACGGCTACGACGGCGATGCGGCCCGCCTGCAACAAGCTGCCGAGATGACGCAAGAACTGCTGAGGAAATATGTCTCGTCAGACGGAGGCACCGTCCACCTGTTCGGATAACGGAGGCTTCCGCTCAAAAAGTCAGGCAAAACAGAAGAAGTGTCCAAACCTTTCACTAACTTTGCACTGAAAAGAGTTACAAGCTGATAACCTGATTAAAGAATGATAGAGAAACTGATTGTCCTCGAAGATATAGACCCCGTCATCTTTTACGGCGTGAACAACGCCAACATGCAGTTGATTAAAGCCCTGCATCCGAAGCTGCGCATCGTGGCGCGCGGCAATGTCATCAAGGTGCTGGGCGACGAAGAAGAGATGTGCGCCTTCGAGGAGAACATCGTCAAGCTGGAGAAATATTGTGCCGAATACAACTCGCTGAAGGAGGAGGCCATCATCGACATCATCAAGGGAAATGCCCCGCAAGCCGAGAAGAACGGCAACGTCATCGTGTTCAGCGTGACGGGCAAGCCCATCATCCCCCGCAGCGAAAACCAGCTGAAACTGGTGGAAGCGTTCCAGAAGAACGACATGGTATTTGCCATCGGTCCCGCCGGCTCGGGCAAGACCTACACCGCCATCGCACTGGCCGTGCGTGCCTTGAAGAACAAGGAAATCAAGAAAATCATCCTCAGCCGCCCCGCCGTGGAAGCAGGCGAGAAACTCGGCTTCCTGCCCGGCGACATGAAGGACAAGATAGACCCCTACCTGCAACCGCTCTACGACGCCCTGCAGGACATGATACCCGCCGCCAAGCTGAAGGAGTACATGGAGCTGAACATCATCCAGATTGCCCCGCTGGCCTTCATGCGCGGACGGACGCTGAACGACGCCGTCGTCATTCTGGACGAAGCGCAGAACACCACCTCGGCACAAATCAAGATGTTCCTCACCCGCATGGGCATGAACACGAAGATGATTGTCACGGGCGACATGACGCAGATAGACCTCCCCTCCTCGCAGACCTCCGGCCTCGTACAGGCGCTGAAGATACTGAAAGGGGTGAAGGGCATCAGCTTTATCGAGCTGAACAAGAAAGATATTGTGCGGCACAAGTTGGTAACACAGATTGTAGAGGCGTACGAGAAGTTTGAAAAAGAGCAGAAAGCGGAAAAAGAGAAAAGGAAGGAGGAAAAAATATGAAACGGTGCTTTTCTTTTCTAAAAAATTATTTAGCTACTAACAGACTACAATATATCAAAGGGCCTTTGTCTATTTTTGAACAAGACAATGATGATATCGATCAAATAGATAATTTCCCTGCAATTTATTTTTTTGTTAGTAGGAAACAACATTTTATTTTACCAACAGGAACTTCTCCCATAATTTATATTGGTAAATCTGATAAACTAAGAACAAGATTATTACAACATATTAATCATTATCATAATGATGATCCTAAAAACTATTGGTCTTACAGCCGATATAATTATATGCGAATGGAGGGAGGAACAGAGCTATATTATTTGCGAATTCAAGGAAAAGAAAATTCCAAAGCATTGGAAAGTAAAGTTTTAGAAAATTATTATGATAAATATAAAGCATTGCCTGTTGGAAATGGAGCTTTCTCTTATAGATAACTATGTATTAAAATGATATAATTATGAAACAAGCGTTAACTAAAACTGATTACAACTTTCCGGGACAAAAGAGCGTGTATCACGGAAAAGTACGCGACGTGTACAACATCAACGGCGAGAAGCTCGTCATGGTAGCAACCGACCGTATCTCGGCCTTCGACGTCATCCTGCCCAAAGGCATCCCCTTCAAGGGACAGATGCTGAACCAGATTGCCGCCAAGTTCCTCGATGCCACGACCGACATCTGCCCCAACTGGAAACTGGCTACGCCCGACCCGATGGTGACCGTCGGCGTCATGTGCGAAGGCTTCCCCGTAGAAATGATTGTGCGCGGCTACCTCTGCGGCTCGGCCTGGCGTGCCTACAAGAGCGGTGTGCGCGAAATCTGCGGCGTGCGTCTGCCCGAAGGCATGAAGGAAAACCAGAAGTTCCCCGAACCCATCATCACCCCGACCACCAAGGCCGAAATCGGCGAACACGATGCCGACATCTCCAAGGAAGAAATCCTGGCCAAGGGCCTGGCTACGCCTGAAGAATATGCCCTGCTGGAGAAGTACACACTGGCCCTCTTCCAACGCGGCACGGAGATTGCCGCCGAACGCGGCCTCATCCTCGTGGACACCAAGTACGAGTTCGGCAAGCACAACGGCCAAATCTACCTGATGGACGAAATCCACACGCCCGACTCCAGCCGCTACTTCTACAGCGAAGGATACGAAGAACGCTTTGCCAAAGGCGAACCGCAGAAGCAGCTCTCCAAGGAGTTTGTACGCGAATGGCTGATGGACAACGGCTTCCAGGGCAAGGAAGGCCAGCAGGTGCCTGAGATGACCGACGAAATCGTGACTTCCATCAGCGAACGCTACATCGAGCTGTACGAGCACATCACCGGCGAGAAGTTTGTACGCGAAGCTACGGAAGACGCGAAGCTACGGAAGACATCGCCGCCCGCATCGAGAAGAACGTAACAGAATACCTGAGCAAGTAAGCGCCAGACTTCTGTCGGCACACCGATAACACAGATTGGGACAGATTTTCACAGATTTATACTAAGCATTAGTAAAACATCATCTGTGATTATCTGTCCCAATCTGTTTGGGGCGTATCCTTCATTTCGGAAGGAAGCCCGTAAAAAATATATTTTTCATCCTCATTATCAGCGCTTAGGCCGTGCAAGCACCGCTCGCGGGCCATGCAAGCATCCACCACGGGCCGTGCAAGCATCCACCGCGGGCCGTGCAAGCGTCCATCCGACAAGGGACAAACACCTCTTTCAATCTCTCCGCAGGAGCCCCGAGGCACATGCTTATTCCAACAGCCATTCACCGCAACATC
Source organism: uncultured Bacteroides sp. (assembly GCF_949298305.1). GTDB lineage: Bacteria > Bacteroidota > Bacteroidia > Bacteroidales > Bacteroidaceae > Bacteroides. The sequence goes on from NZ_CASFWU010000114.1 coordinate 5,805, forward strand.
ACCACGCGGCGCAGGATGAGTTTCTTGTACTGCCGCTTCATGTCGTCCGGCAGGAAGGAGTGGTCTATCAGCTCGAACCACTTGGGCAGGGCGCGGCTGAAGCGGCGCGAGAGGTTCTCGATGACTTTCTCGTCCACCCCCGAAGCCGTAATGGCCTTGTAGAAGTCGGCCTTGCGCAAGCGGTTCTTCTTCCCGTTGAGGGTGAGTGCCAGCTCCTCGGTGTCCTCGGGCATCACGAGGGTGGTGGACAGCATGTCATAGGCCGGCGTGAGCGTATATCGGCCCATGAGGTTGTAGAGCGAGAAGTTCTTGAGATGCATGTCGGCATTGCCCGTTATCCAGCAGAACACCACCACTTCCCAGAAGTTGATGACATCCAGCTGCGGGGCGGACGAGTAGCGGCGGATGAGTTTGGCTATCTGTTCGTAGGAGCCCTTGTACTTGTACTCCGTCAGCCGCTCGGACAGCTGGCACATGTCCTCCATGGCCACTTTGCGCCCGTCGGGCAAGCGGTCGATGCGGCGGGTGATGTAGCACAGCTCGCCGTCGCTGAAGCGTATCAGGCTATGGGGCACCACGCTGATTTTGGCCGCCTCGGCCAGGTGCATGGTGACATCCTCCAGCTCGGGCAGGGCACGGTAGGACTGCGTCTGCGGCTTCAGGATGAAGCGCCCCCACAGGCCCACGATGGTGAAGCGGTCGGGCTCGTTGCGTCCGCCGCGGTTAATGTCGAGCGAAAGCTTGGCCTGCACGCCGGTGAGGGTCGTCTGGCTGCGCACCACCTCGCGGGCCAGGTCGCCCAACTGGCTGCGCACGTAGGGCAGCTCGGGAGCCGTGCGGACTCCGAAGAATTTGCGGGCACAGGCCGGATGAAAGTCCTTCATCCCCTCGTCCAGTTCCTTGTAGCAATATAGGCAACGGTTCATGGCTTATCCTCCTCTGTTTCGTCGTCGGGTATCACGCTGACGGCACCGATGCAGTCCTTGCAGCAGGCCAGCAGGAGCGACATGCGGTCGCGCTGGTTGATTTTCCAGCTCCGTTCGGCAATGTCCAGCAGCCAGCCCTCGGGTATCAGCCCGTCGAAGAAGGGGAAGAGCACCGTGTCGCGATAGGGCTTCGCAGCCAGAGGCAGCGTCAGGCTGACCGCCGCCGCGTCGGGCTGTGCCAGGTAGGCGTCGTCGTAGGTAAAGGTGAAGCCGTCCTCGTCCTCCACCAGCCGGCCTGCCAGCCGGTCGTGCAGATATACCTTGGCCCGCTTCATGACCTACCCTCCCCTGCCTTTCCGTCCAGCTCCACCGGCCCCACCTGGCGGCCGAAGAGGCTGAGCACCTGGTTCACCTTGTCCATCCGCAGGGTCTGCTTGCCCTGCTCCAGGTCGCGTACAAAGCGCAACCCCACCCCCGACTTGTCGGCCAGGTCCACCTGGGTCAGTCCGAACTGCCGGCGCATCTCCTTTACAAAGTCTGCAATCACTGTATATGCCATAGTTTATACCCTTTCGGGTACAAATATAGCAAAACATCGGATAGATTATACCTTTTAGGGTATAAATTGCCGATAGCCATGAAAGATTATACCCACACGGGTATAGTAAGAAGCTAAAGGCGTGCATAAACAGGAATTTATACGACAAACAGTACACCGAACTACATATTTTTCTAACTTTGCGCAAAAGAATATACCAACAGATGGATTACCCACAGGAAAAAGTAATGCCTTACGGCAAGGAAGGAAAGAAGAGCGAACAGGTGGAGCAAATGTTCGACCACATCGCTCCCACCTACGACCAGTTGAACCATACCCTCTCGCTGGGCATCGACCGCAACTGGCGCCGGAAAGCCATTCATACGCTCCGGCCTTACCATCCGCAACAAATGCTGGACATCGCCACCGGCACCGGCGACTTTGCCATACTGGCCTGCCGCGAACTGCAGCCGCAATCGCTCATAGGCGCCGACATCTCGGAAGGGATGATGAACGTCGGACGCGAGAAGGTGCGCCAGGCAGGGCTGGCCGACCGCATCTCCTTCGCCCGCGAGGACTGCACGGCCCTCAGCTTTGCCGACTCCACCTTCGATGCGCTGACCGTGGCCTTCGGCATCCGCAATTTCGAGCACCTGGACATTGCCCTCGGCGAAATGTGCCGTGTGCTCCGCCCCGGAGGCCACCTGGTCATCCTTGAGCTCTCCACCCCCGACCGCTTCCCCATGAAGCAGTTGTTTGCCCTCTACTCCAAGATAGTGATGCCCCTCATCGGCAAACTCATATCCAAAGATAACAGCGCCTACACCTACCTGCCCGAAAGCATCCGCGCCTTCCCCCAAGGCGAAGTGATGCAGCAGGCCATCCGCAATGCCGGCTTCAGCCAGGTTTACTTCAAGCGGCTGACGTTCGGCATCTGTACCCTTTATGTTGCAACCAAATAATTAAACAGACGATTATGGACAAATACGGTTTAATAGGCTATCCGCTGAAGCACTCGTTCTCCATCGGATACTTCAACGAGAAATTCCAGTCGGAGAATATCGACGCCGAATACGTGAACTTCGAAATCCCACGCATCGAGGACTTCATGGAAGTGATTGAGGAGAACCCCAACCTGTGCGGACTGAACGTCACCATCCCCTATAAAGAAAAGGTAATCCCCTACCTGGACGAACTGAACAAGGACACCGCCAAGATAGGCGCGGTGAACGTCATCAAGATTATCCGCCAGCCCAAGGGGAAGGTGAAGCTCGTGGGCTACAACTCAGACATCATCGGCTTCACGCAGTCCATCGAACCCCTGCTGCAGCCCCACCACACCAAGGCCCTCATCCTGGGCACGGGCGGCGCGTCGAAGGCCGTCTTCCACGGCCTGGCCAACCTGGGCATAGAGAGCACCTTCGTGTCGCGCACCAAAAAGAACGACGAGGTGCTGACCTACGGCGAACTCACGCCCGAAGTGATGGAAGCACATACCATCATCGTGAACACCACGCCGCTGGGCATGTATCCCAAGGTGGACTACTGCCCCGACATCCCCTACCAGCTCCTGACACCAAACCATCTGCTCTACGATTTGTTATACAATCCGAACGAAACCCTCTTCATGAAGAAGGGCGCAGAGCAGGGAGCCACCGTGAAGAACGGCCTGGAGATGCTGCTGCTCCAGGCCTTTGCCGCATGGGAGATCTGGAACAAATAAACAAGGAATGAAGAAAACCGTCAAATACAGCCTTATAGCCGTCATGGCTGTGGCCGCAATCCTGCTGTGCGCAGGCTATTACATGCTGGGCTACGCATTAAAGCCCGCCGAACTGGTCAACCGCAGCCGCGACATCGAAGGCTCGCTGAAGTACATGGCCGAGACCTACCCCGATGTGGGCCGCTGGATGGACAGCCTGCAGACAGCAGGCGCCCTGCACGAACTCTACATCGAGAACGATGAGGGCACCCGCCTGCACGCCCTCTACGTCCCCGCCGCCGACAGCACCCGCCGCACGGCGGTCATCGTCCACGGCTACACGGACAACTCCATCCGCATGATGATGATCGGCTACCTGTACAGCCGCCGGCTGGGCTACAACATCCTCCTGCCCGACCTCTACGGACACGGGATGAGCGAAGGCACCGAGGTACAGATGGGCTGGAAAGACCGCCTCGACGTGCTGCGCTGGACGGAGGAGGCCAACCACCTCTTCGGCGGAAACACGCAGATGGTGGTACACGGCATCTCGATGGGCGCCGCCACCACCATGATGGTGTCCGGCGAGGTGGAGCACGGCAGCCACCAGCAGCCCTTCGTCAAGTGTTTTGTGGAAGACTGCGGCTACACCAGCGCCTGGGACGAGTTCCGCGGTGAGCTGAAGAACCAGTTCCACCTGCCCGCCTTCCCCCTGCTACACGTGGCCAGCGCCCTCTGCCGCTGGGAGTACGGCTGGGCCTTTGCCGAAGCCTCCGCCCTGGAGCAGGTCAGGAAATGCACCCTGCCCATGCTCTTCATCCACGGCGATGCCGACACCTTTGTGCCCACCTGGATGGTCTACCCCCTCTACGAAGCCAAGCCCCAACCCAAGGAGCTCTGGATAGTGCCCGGAGCCGAACACGCCGTGGCCTACAAGGAGAACCCCGAGGAGTACACCGCCCGCGTAGGCGGCTTTGTAAGCAAGTATATACACTAAATACCCATTCCTTCTACCACTAATTTTCTACAACCCAATTGGCAATCTACCCAATTTGTCCTATCTTCGCGGCAAATAGTTGACTTTTCTCTGACAAACCGACTACCGACATGAAAACCTACCTGCTCATCCCCCTGCTCTTGTGCCTGCTGCTACCCCTGCGGGCACAAAAGGCATATACACCCGACAACCTGCCTAAAGTGCACTTGCAGGACAAGACACGCTACGTCACCGACCCCGACGGCATACTCACCCCCGAGGCACGGACCAACATGGACCGCATGCTCTACCGGCTGGAGCAGCAGACGGGCATACAGACCGTAGTGGCCGTAGTGGCCAGCATCGGCGAGGCGGACTGCTTCGACTTCTGCCACGAACTGCTCAACTCGTGGGGCGTGGGCCAGAAGGGGAAGGACAACGGACTGGTCATCCTGCTCGTCACCGACCAGCGCTGCATCCAGTTCTATACCGGCTACGGCCTGGAGGGCGTCCTGCCCGACGCCATCTGCAAACGCATCCAGACGCGTGACATGATACCCTACCTGAAGGACGGACGCTGGAGCGAAGGCATGGAGGCCGGCGTGCGCGCCGCCTGTGCCCGCCTGGACGGCTCGATGTCCAACGACGCTCCGGACGACGAAGGAGACGACGGCGTGGCCAGCGTCCTCATGGCCCTCTTCGGCCTCGTGGCGATAGGCATCCTGCTGGCCGTGCTGGCCATGCACCACGCCAGCAAGTGTCCCCACTGCGGCAAGCACAAGCTGCAGCGCAGCTCGACCCACCTCGTGGCCCGACGCAACGGGGTCAGGACGGAAGACGTCACCTACACCTGCCGCAACTGCGGGCACCAGGTGGTGCGACGCCAGCAGTCCTACGACGAGAACTACCGCGGACGCGGCGGTGGAGGCGGCGGACCCGTCATCTTCGGCAGCGGAGGCGGCTTTGGCGGAGGATTCGGCGGAGGCAGCTTCGGCGGCGGAATGGGCGGCGGAGGAGGCGCAGGCTCGCGCTTCTGACACGGCCGCCACACCCCAAGACAGTAAACATTATCAATCCTAATAATCACAGAACGACATGAAGAAAGGAACCATCATCATCGTGGCCATCGTGGCCATCATCGCCATCTGGGCCGTCAGCGGCTACAACAGCCTCGTCAACATGGACGAGAACGTCAGCAACCAGTGGGCCAACGTAGAGACGCAGTACCAGCGCCGGGCCGACCTCATCCCCAATCTGGTGAACACCGTCAAGGGATATGCCGCCCACGAAAAGGAGACGCTGGAAGGCGTCATCGCCGCCCGCAGCCAGGCCACCCAAATCAAGGTAGACCCCACGGACCTGACGCCCGAGAAGCTGGCCGAATATCAGAAGGCACAAGGGCAGCTGGCCACCGCGCTGGGCCGCCTGCTGGCCATCACCGAAAACTACCCCGACCTGAAGGCCAACCAGAACTTCCTGGAGCTGCAAGCCCAGCTCGAGGGCACGGAGAACCGCATCAACGTGGCCCGCAAGAACTTCAACGACGCGGCCAAGGCCTACAACACCGCCATCCGCCGCTTCCCCAAGAACATGCTGGCCGGCATGTTCGGTTTTGACAAGCGTGCCTACTTCGAGGCAGCCGAGGGGGCCGAGCAGGCACCGCAGGTGCAGTTCTAAGTTTCTACTGCCCTCTGACACACAAATGACCGGCCTCCTTGCACACCACTGCAAGTGCCGGTTTTATTGTATGCAGGCTGCAGAGTTTCTGTACACAGGCTGCACTGTCGCTGCACACAGGCTACAGAGCTACTGCACGCAGGTTACAGTGTTACTGCAAACAGGCTTACAGTACCGCTGCAAGCAAGGATACAGTGACGCTGCAACCTCGTTGCAGTAAATGACTCACAAGCGAGGCGGGAGAACCGTCCCTGCATTTCACTTCATACCATCCCATTTCTCACGAATCCCTCCGACAATCATTCCCCCGCCATAAGGAGCAAAGATTCCTGCTGTACCAAAGAAGAAATAGGAAAATGCCAGCCACACAGTAGGCCGTCTGCCAAATAATTGCTACTTTTGCATATTCAATTGAACAAAAACTTATTATCTCATGAGCAGTAACCAACGATACATGATGCGCGGCGTAAGCGCATCGAAAGAAGACGTTCACAACGCCATCAAGAACATCGACAAGGGCATCTTCCCGCAGGCCTTCTGCAAGATTATCCCCGACATCCTGGGCGGCGACCCGGAGTATTGCAACATCATGCACGCCGACGGCGCAGGCACCAAGTCGTCGCTGGCCTACATGTACTGGAAGGAAACGGGCGACCTGTCCGTGTGGAAAGGCATTGCACAGGACGCACTCATCATGAACATCGACGACCTGCTCTGCGTAGGAGCAGTGGACAACATACTGGTCTCTTCGACCATCGGACGAAACAAACTGCTGGTGCCGGGCGAAGTCATCTCGGCCATCATCAACGGTACGGACGAACTGCTGGCCGAACTGCGTGAAATGGGCGTAGGCGTCTATGCCACAGGCGGCGAAACGGCCGACGTAGGCGATCTGGTACGTACCATCATCGTGGATTCTACCGTGACCTGCCGCATGAAGCGTAGCGATGTCATCAACAATGCCAACATCCGTCCGGGCGACGTCATCGTGGGCCTTGCCAGCTACGGACAGGCTACTTACGAGAAGGAATACAACGGCGGCATGGGCAGCAACGGCCTGACTTCGGCCCGTCACGATGTGTTTGCCAAATACCTGGCCGAGAAATATCCCGAGAGCTACGACAAGGCTGTGCCCGACGAACTGGTGTACAGCGGCAAGCTGAAGCTGACCGATGCCGTAGAAGGCAGTCCGCTGGATGCTGGCAAGCTCGTCCTCTCGCCCACCCGTACTTATGCGCCGGTAGTAAAGAAATTGCTCGATGCCCTACGCCCCGAAATCCACGGTATGGTACACTGCTCGGGCGGTGCGCAGACCAAAGTGCTGCACTTCGTAGGCGACAACTGCCGCGTCATCAAGGACAACCTCTTCCCTGTACCTCCCCTGTTCCGCACCATCAAGGAGCAGAGCGACACGGACTGGGCCGAGATGTACAAGGTATTCAACATGGGCCATCGTCTGGAAGTCTACCTC
>NZ_CASFWU010000115.1 GCF_949298305.1 uncultured Bacteroides sp.
AAACTATGATTTCTAATCGAAAAATTTTATTAGCCTTGTAACTAACTGATTATTAGTTAATAATAACTGTTTTAAAGAATTTTCTCCGGACAGCAATGATAATGAATGATTAAATATCAAGACTATGAACAAGAATTTAATCAGTTAGGAATATCCCAAACAGACGCTTGCATTCTTTTAGACTATATGCAGGCCATAGCAGAGATAGGTATTAGATTTAATAATGAGAAAAAAGTAGAAGGCGATGAAGAATTGTATAATATGGACGAGAGTATCAACTAAGTATCAGGAGAAAAATGGAGCTTCCTTAGCTGACCAAAAATGTAAATGTGAACTATTTGCAAAGCAAAATGGATATAAGATAAAAGGGTATTTTGGTGGTGCGCATGAAACTGCCAAAACACCAGGCCCTATGTTAAAAGAGATGTATTCTGTATTGAAGAAGGATAAAACCATCACACACGTTATTATATCCGAAGTTGACAGATTTAGTAGGAATGTAGGACAAGGGGCTACTATTATTGATGAACTATTAAAGCGCAAAGTAATCATAGTAGAAGCATCAACAGGAATAGACACCTCTACTCGTAACGGGGTTATGATGGTCAAATTTAAACTGACACTGGCTGAATGGGACAATGGAAATCGTACCGACAAATTTATATCAGGGCGAAAGTTTTGCCTTGAAAATGGTGTGTACTGTGAAGCGGCCAAACCTCTTGGCTACACCAAACATGGAAAATCATTGGGTACAACTTTCACGATAAATGAAGATGGTAAATTGATAAAGAAAGCCTTTGCTTGGAAATTACAAGGTATGGCAAATTACCAAATTATAGAGAAACTGAAAACTTATGGACTGACATTAACCAAGCAAAAGTTGCATCACATCCTTACCAATCCTTTTTATGCAGGGAAAATCCGACACAAGATGTTGGAAGGAAAACTTGTGGACGGCAATCAACCTCACATTGTCAGTTATGATGATTTTTTGCGTGTGCAAGAAATACTGAGTGATAGAACAGGGGTATATACTCATAAAAAAGAAACACCACGCTATCCTTTGAAACGCCACGTTTTGTGTGCAAAAGACCATACTCCGTTTACAGCTTACACTGTAAAGAAAAAGAATTTGGATTATTATAAATGCAATCAGATTGGCTGCAAAACAAATGAATCAGCAAAGAAGTTGCATAGCAAATATGAACGTGTCTTGCATTCATTCAATATTCCTCACGAACTGACAAGCATTTTGCGTGATATTATCAGTCGGATGATTGCTGTTGACGATGAAGAACAAAGGAAAACAGAAGTCCTATTGAAAAAGCAGAAAACGGAATGCCAAAACAAGATGAAGAAGTGTAAAGTACGGTTTGGAATGGGCGATATTGATGAAGATATTTATGAGGCAACGGTTGAGACATTGCAGGAAAGGCTTACTAAAATAGACCTTGAATTAGCAAACTGCAAAAGAAATTTATCGAACTTCAACAGTGAAGTTGATGATACGCTTGCAATATGCTGTGAATTAGATACTTTATGGAAAAATGCTTCGTTGGAATTAAGCCAAAGAATCCAAAATTTACTCTTTCCTGATGGAATTTTGTGGGATAAAGAAATTGACGATTATCGAACCTTCCATGAGAATAAGGCACTCTCTATAATAGCAAAAATATCAAGCGATTACAAAAATAAAAAAGAGAAAAACTCTTCCGAATTTTCCTCTTCTGTCTTTCTGTGCGGCTGATAGGACTCGAACCTACACGTCTTGCGACACCAGATCCTAAGTCTGGCGCGGCTACCAATTACGCCACAGCCGCAGTTGCTGTTTCTTGTTGGGCGCGGCAAAGATAGTAAGATTTTTCGGTACCTGCAAACCGTTTGCCTCAGAAAGTGGGTCTCAGTTGGTCTTGCTTCCCTTTTTTCAGCAGTTCGCGGGCCCGTTCGATGATGGTGTCCAGGCCGTTGGCCTTGTCGGTCTCGTCCATGTCCACCCACACGTCGGGCTCGATGCCGAACTCAATGTGCTCTTTCTGTGCGTTCAGGTGGGGGCTGGCGGAGAAACGTACGCCCCAGCCGTTGGGCAGTTCCGACGAGAAGGGCAGTCCCGAGCCGCCTCCGCTCTGGTCGCCCACGAGGATGACGCCGGGCAGCACGCTCATGGAGTTGATGAAGTCGTTGGTGGCGCTGTACGAGTGGCGGTTGGTGAGTACGGCTACGGGCTTTTGCCAGCGGATGCTGTTGGAGGGTTCCAGGTAGATGGGCTCGGGGTCGGAGAAGTCGCTGTGCCCCTTGCCTGTCTTGTGCTGGATGTAGCCGGTCAGCACGCGCTCGTTGGTGAAGCGGGCGGCCAGCAGGCTGGAGTAGGTCAGGTTGCCGCCGCCGTTGTTGCGCACGTCGATGATGAGGCCGTTGCAGATGGAAAGATACGAAAGGGCCTCGTCCAGGTTGCCGTCGCCGATGCCGCTGGTGAAGTCGCCATAATAGATGTAGCCGATGTTGTCTTCCAGAATGCGGTACTTCATGCCGCCGGAAATGCGGTATTCTCGTCCCAGGTACTGCTCTACCAGCGCTTCGTCGAAGTTGCGCGGATAATCTAGGTACCAGTCCCAGTAGCGGGCGGTGTTGGAGGCGGAGTAGAGGTTGACGTGTCCGTCTTTCAGCTCGGCCAGCATGTTGCCCAGCACCTCGAAGAGTCCGTCGTAGCTCATGCCGGGGGTGATAAGGGGCTGGTAGCGGTCGTGTATGGCATCCCAGTCTATCTGCTTGTAGTCCAGGAAGCAGTATTGCTCGTCTATAATCCGCCACAGGGCCTCGAAATTGCCTTGCGGGCTGTTGTCGAAGTCTTCTTCGCGGATGCAGCCCGTCAGCAGGACGAGGAGGACAGACGGGAGGAGGAGCATATTCCGAATGGGGGCAGTGAGTCTCATAAGGTTGATTATTTCTTAGGGGGTAAGAGGTAGAACTCCTTGACGAAGCCCACCATGAATACGTGTGAGTAGGTATGGGCCTTGATGCCGTTCAGGTGGAACTGCTGTGCGTCCCACACATAGGCCAGGCGCATCTTGGCGCGTCCCACAGGAAGGTCGGCCGTCAGCATTTGCCGCAGCGATGGCTGATTGTGGAGCGAGGTGAAGCACACTACTCCGCTGGCGTTGCCCAGCGAGAAGATTTCGTAGTACGACTGTCCGTAGTGGGGCGAGAAGGCCACTCCTGCCAGAGGCAGGTTCAGCTGGTAACGCAGGGTGAGGGGGTAGTTGCGGATGCGCAGGTTCCACACGGCCATGCCCGAGGCGGCCAGGTTGACGTAAGCGCGTGCCTGGGCGGGGTTGTTGCCGTTGCGCAGGTTGTAGACGAAGCCTCCGTCCAGTTCTCCCGCCGCTCCGGCCAGCAGGCGGAAGTTGTCCGTCAGGCGGAAGTGGTAGTGCAGGGCGTAGTTCCAGTTGAGCAGAGCGGACAGGGTGTTGTTGTTCTCAGCCCGGTTGTGCGTATAGCCCAGGTTGCCTTGGAAGAAGGTCTGGCGGGAGACGTTGCCGTCCAGCCAGCGGGTCATGCGCATGCTCTCGCGGGATACGCGGAACTCTACTCCCCGGTACTCCTGGGGCGAAAGGTAGGTGTCGAACACGTTGGTGAATCCGGCACCGTACAGGGTGGCGCGGGTGACGAATCGGGTAGGGGCAACTGTCAGTGAGTCGGCCGTCAGGGCCGTCGCTCTCTTCTCTGTGAAGTCCTGCGCCGTCAATGTGTTCCAGACAAACAGGAATGTCAGGGTATATAAGAGTCTGTATTTCATATTTCTCCGGTCAGAACAGTTTCATTTGTCCTGTGATTTCGTCGATAATGTCTCCTTCGCTCTTGTCCCGGTCGGGGTCCAGGTTCTCGGGTTCTTCTTCCTCCTTAATATCCGTTTCCTGTACTTTCTCGTACTGTCGGGTGGGTTCCAGTTCGTTGATGGTCTCTATGGTGTAGGTGGTCAGGCGCTTGCCTTTGGCCTTGAAGCCCTTCACGGCAATGAACTCGTCGGCATCGATGACCAGAGGCTCGCGGAAGTTGTCGTGTCCTCCGAAGACCACCTCCAGGCGGGGATAGTACTCGTCCGTAAGCAATACCAGGCGGTTGTTTTTGTTTTCGCCCAGGTAGTTCTGCTTGCGGGTGAAAGGCTCGAAACAGAAGCGTTTGATGTAAGGGTAGTTTTGCTGGTCGGCATCGTAGAGCACAGCCGTCCACACCTTGTTGGGGTCGAACTTCTCCATGATGCGTATGTTGTCTTCGTAGTGGTTGTTCACGTCGAAGTTGGTGGTATAGAAGTCGCCGTTGTTCAGCACCACGAGGATGAGCTCGCCGCTCTGGAACTCACCCAGGTAGTCGCCGCGCCCATCGTAGTTGAGGCGGAGCACGTCGCTGTCGAACCACACCTTGCGTCCTCCCAGGGTGGAACCACCGCGTTGCTTCAGACTGATTTTATGTACCGGGTTACGGGTCAGGATGTTTCCGATGGCCTGCCGTCCCTTGATGCCTATCTGGCTGAAGTCTTCCTCGAAGATAATCTTGCGGATACGCGGGTTGGGCTTCAGCGTCACCTTGATGATTTCGGCCTCGCCGTTGGGATTGGCACTGAAGTAGGTGATGCGCGAGTCGGGCTTGCCCTGGGTGAGGTCGTATTCGCGGTCGCGCACGATGGAAGTCACGGCAAAGCGCTTGATGTAAGTGGTGCCGTCCTTGCCGTCGCGGTAGCAGACGTTGTAGATGGTACGCTTGTCGTTCTTCTTGAACACGTTGGCATAGAGGATATTCTTGCCCACAAACTTCTTGTCGGCTACGGGCGTGATAATGTAACGGCCATCGCGGAAAAAGATGATGACATCATCCAGATTGGAGCAGTTGGCCAGGAACTCGTCCTTCTTCAACCCCGTGCCTATAAAGCCCTCCTCGCGGTTGATGTAGAGTTTCTCGTTGGCCTCCACTACCTTGGCAGAGTCTATGACGTCGAAGTTGCGCAGTTCGGTACGGCGCGGGAAGTTCTTGCCGTACTTGTTCTGCAACATCCGGAACCAGTCCACGGTGTATTCCACGATGTTGTCCAGGTGACGGTCAATTTCCTCCACGTCCGCCTTCATGCGGGCGATGGCCTCTTCGGCCTTATCCGAGTTGAACTTGAGGATGCGTGCCATCTTGATTTCCATCAGGCGCAGGATGTCATCTTTGGTCACCTCGCGGATGAAAGAGGGATAATAGGGAGTCAGACGCAGGTCTATGTGCTCGCAGGCGGCGTCCATGTTCGGGGCCTGTTCAAACTCCCGGTCCTTGTAGATGCGTTCTTCGATGAAGACCTTCTCCAACGATGCGAAATGCAGACTCTCCAGAATCTCGCCGCGGCGTATCTCCAGTTCCTTCCTCAGCAGGGCCAAAGTGTTGTCCACAGACTTGCGCAGCACGTCGCTCACGGTGAGGAAGTGTGGCTTCTGGTCGTCGATGACGCAGCAGTTGGGCGAGATGCTCACCTCGCAGTCGGTAAAGGCAAACAGGGCGTCTATGGTCTTGTCCGACGATACGCCCGGAGCCAGATGGACCAGTATCTCCACACTGCCCGATGTCAAGTCTTCCACCTTCTTTATTTTGATTTTTCCCTTCTCGCTGGCTTTTACGATGGAGTCGCACACGCTGGCTACGGTCTTTCCGTAGGGAATCTCACGGATGGCCAGAGTCTTGTTGTCCACCTTTTCTATCTTGGCGCGTATGCGCACGCTGCCGCCCCGCTCGCCGTCGTTGTACTTGCTCACGTCGATGCTGCCTCCCGTCTGGAAGTCGGGGTAGAGGCGGAACTCCTCGCCGTGCAGGTAGCTGACGGCAGCGTCGCAAAGCTCGTTGAAGTTGTGTGGCAGAATCTTGGACGAAAGCCCTACGGCAATGCCCTCCACGCCCTGTGCCAGCAGCAGGGGGAACTTTACGGGCAGGGTGATTGGCTCGCGGTTGCGTCCGTCGTAGGACAGCTTCCACTCGGTCGTCTTGGGGTTGAACACCACGTCCAGGGCAAACTTCGACAGCCGTGCCTCGATGTAACGGGGCGCCGCCGCGCCGTCCCCCGTCAGGATGTTTCCCCAGTTACCCTGGCAGTCTATGAGCAAATCCTTCTGTCCCAGCTGCACCAGCGCATCGCCTATGCTGGCGTCACCGTGCGGGTGGAACTGCATGGTATGCCCCACGATGTTTGCCACCTTGTTGTACCGTCCGTCCTCCATGCGGCGCATGGAGTGCAGGATGCGGCGCTGCACCGGCTTCAGTCCGTCGATGATGTGCGGCACGGCCCGCTCCAGAATGACGTACGACGCATAGTCCAGAAACCAGTTCTGGTACATGCCGCTCAGTTGGTGCTTCACGCTTCCATCCTTCGTGTCGGCGGGTTTGTAGTCAGAATGCCCTTCAGCTCTTTCTTCAGAGAACTCCTTGCCCAAATCATCTTTCGGTACTTCTATATCTTCGCTCATATTTATATCCGTGAATTGGTCTATTCTATGGTAATACAGATTTCAGTTGCAGGCAAAAATACGAATTTTATCGGGATTTTATGCAGGTTGGGGTAGGATTCTTGTCGGACGGCCGGCTGGAACGGTCTGAAAAGAGGCCGTTTGCCCATACAAAAAGAGCATTGCAACCCGGTTTCCCGAGTCCAATGCTCTTTTTGAATGTAGAGAAACCGCTATGAGAATCGGTTCCTCCTGACTATAAATGAGGAGCGGACTTAGTCTGCAACAATGATAACGACTCTGTTCCAGTCGTTATTATTCTTGAACGGCTGTTCTTCTCCTTCCATGCTCATCACCGCGAGCCGGTCGGCGCTGATGCCGTATTTCTTGACCAGACAGTCGCGCACAGCTTCGGCACGCTGCTTGGCAAGACGGAGGTTGATTTCGGGAGTACCCGTACCCGTGTCGGCATATCCGTTGATGGTGGCGTTGGCCTCGGGATACTGCTCCAGATACTGGGCGATGGCCATGATGTTCATCTCCTGGCTCGGTGTGATGTTGGTCTTGCCGATGCTGAACGTCACGTGGCTGCGGATACCCTTCACCACCTTTTCGGCGGGCGGACAATCTTTCTCAACCAAAATGGTGTCTGTCCGGTGTTCTACGATGCTGTCGGCCAGTTGCGCGCGCTGTTCGTTGATGAGTGCATTCATCTCTTCTTCAGTATAGACAATCTCTGGATATTCCTCGGAGATGCAGGTGATGCAGTCCACGTTTATGCCGAACTTGTAGGTGAGGCCCACACCCACGTGGAAATACGTGTCTATGCCGTGGTCGTCGCGTCCGTTCCAGCGGTCGGAAACGCCGTTGGCCGTAGCTTCAACATTCAGGTCGATGGCGTCGTTCAGGCGGAAACTGCCCTGCAGACCCAACTTGCCCATGAAACTGCTGGCATTGCTGAACGAACGGTTGAAGCCCACACCGGCAATAAGGTTCACGTCGAACAGGCGTTCGGGATAACGCTTGATGAGCTGGCTGAGGTTCATCAATCCGTCTACCGTGGCCGAGCCGAAGTAGAAGGACTCAGCCCCGCTGAACACGCCCGGCGCACGAAATACTTACCTACGGCAATGGAACCGCCCGGTGACAACAGCCGGCCGATACCGGTTCCGCCGGTGGAGTAGGTTACTCCCAGTTCGCCCTGGACGAACCACGGATTTTCTTTGGGCGTGTCGCTGTTCTGGGCGTTTGCGCAGAACGAAAACGCGGCCAGTGCCATGGAAGTGACAATAATTCTTAGCTTCATAGTAAACTGTTTTATAAGTTAACCAACTGCGCCTTTACCAGTTCTCTGTCGGCATCGTTCAGGTGTATGCCGTAGCTGTCGTAGATATACCTGCCCAGCACGTTGTCCTTGTTGGTAAGGATTTGCTGCCTGTAAAATTCGGAGAAGGTTTTCTTCATCGTTTCCAGTTGCGAGGCGTCCATCTTCTTGAAGCTGTCGCGGGTGGCCTGGAGGTCGTTCAGAAATTCCTGGAGGCGGAAGTTGAGTGCTGTGCCCTGGGTGGTCACATATTCGCCAATCTCAACTTGAACTTTCCCTCCTTCTATCACTACCGGCATGGACAGAAAGTCGATGGAGTCTGCCGGGTTCACCAGTTGTATGATGGCTACGTATGGCATCGATGCGGTGTCTGTACGTTCTATGGTTATGGTTTTGTCTACAATAGACAAGGTGTCCAGTACCCTTTGTCCAGCGTCCATGAGGTATGCTTCCGTGTATTGCGGGATGTCTACCTTGACGCTGACCGTACAGCCGGATTGTTGCGGTGTCTGGCCTCCCTTACAGCCGACAAGGCCGATTCCGACATTTAGCAAAAGCAAAAGCAGAAGTTTGTTCTTCATCTTGTAGTTGTTTTTAAAAGTAAAGGCGGTCCGGCTAATTTTTATTAGCAGAACCGCCTTCCCTGCATTGTTTACGTTTTTTTAGGAAACGTCTGTTACGTTTAGAACCGGAATCCGAACTTCAACACGGGCATGTCGAATATTTTCACGTTGTGATGCGACACGTTGTATTTGTCAAATCCCTTGGGGCAAATCTGGATGAGGTCGTAACGGTAGGCTACCGGCTGGAACTCCAGTCCCAGAATCATGCCTTTGGCAATGCTGTATTCCACACCGGCCACTGCGGCGCCCTTGATGCCGAACATCTGTCCGGCCTTTCCGGCTGCCAGGTAGACTTGGGTGGGAAGTCCGTCGCCGTCTTCGTCTTCGCCGTCATCGTAGACTTCGCCCGTATAAGGTTCTGTTGTTTCAATTCTCGCCATCTGGAAGCCTGCCAAGACTCCCACATAAGGGTGTATGCGCGGATTGCTCGTCTTGAAATAGCGGTCAGTGCCCACTGATACGTACCAGTTGTTGGTGGCCTGTGCGTTCACATACTTCTGCGCGGGGATAATCATGTCGGGAACGGTTTCATAGTCTCCTTCAATGTAATCCTTCTTCGGCGTGACGCTGATGTTCATTCCGAACGAGAAGTTGACAGCCCAGCAGTCGTCCCAGAAGTATTTGCCTTGCAGGCCGACGATGTTGACCAGACTATTGTTGTTGAACCCGCCGATGTTCAGGTAAGCGCCCGGGTCGACTGACTGGTTTTTGTCGCCACCCAGTCCCACCGAACCTTCCGTGTTGGTGAAGTTGGGCAATAGGTACGAGCCTGTGTTCTCATTGTAGAACGGGCTCTGGCTGCCTAATACCAGCGACACCTGCCACTGACCTTTGCGGGGAGCAAACACCACACCCTCTTTTTTGCCGCTGCCGGCTTGTTGCGCCCAAAGGGGCGCAACAAGGGCTGCTGACAATAAGATTGTGCAAAGTTTCTTTATCATCTTGTTTCAGTTAAAATGTTGATTATTCAGCCGGAGTTTCCTCTGCTGCCGATTCCAAAGACATCTTTTCGATAATTTTGTTCAAGAGATCCAATGCTGCTTTATATTCTTCGTTGGCGTTTTCAACGTCAATTACGGCGTCTTCCCAATTTTCTGTGGCAATTTCTAATGCGCTAAGTTGTTCATCGTTATAAGCCTCCAGGTTACGCTGAGCTGTATCTACTGCATGTTTTTGGTCTTCAATTTCCAAATCCAAGCCTCTGATTAATTCGTTAAGATTTTCGATTTCTGTTGCAATCATATCTGTTGTCCAGAATTCGTAGCCATTCAGTATGTAGTTGTAACATGCATTTTCGATACTTTCCAACAAATCTATAAGCAGTTCTGTTTTTGCCCTAAGCTCATCTGCTGCTTCGTATGTCTGTTCATACTTTAATTCTAAGGCAGTAAGTTCCTCCATCAATTCTTTTTCTTCAGCTTCTGCATTTTCTTTTACTGTGGTATATTCAGTTTCCAAAGAGTTGATGGCAGTAGTTACAGCAGTAATCAGTTTGTTAACAGAACTATTCTTGTCGGCAATCCAAGCTTCAGCAAACTCGATGCGGGCTTCGTTTGCAAATACATTTCCCATCTTTCCGAAACTTCCACAAGCTGCAATATATGCATCGCCATAAAGTGGCTCTTCACTGCTTGCTTCGATAGCTGCTTTTACATCGTCATATGTTAAATCCAATAAACGGGAGTCGGGGTCGCCGTACTCATTGGTATAATATAGAGATGTACCAAAGATTGTATTGGATTGCATGGCAATTAATCTACGCAGTGTGTATTTATCTACTTGAGTTGCATCGCCAATTTCTACTTCGTATGTTCCGTTATTATCGCGGTAGTATATAATATTGGTGGACGTCTCCCATTCATTTGTTGATTCTACATTCTTCGTAGTTATATATGCGCTGCGCTCCCATAAATAATACATGTCAGCTAAACTCATAAAGTCAACCGTGTTGAATATAGCACAATAGCTCCACTCGGTTGCAGAAGCACTGTTTAAGAAAGTGGCATATAACGGAGTAATGGTATTGGCTTGGGTATCCAAGGCTGTTCTCTTGGCATTGTATGTCTCAATAGCTGTTTTGTAATCATTGGCAGCCTTATTCCACGCTTCCTTCTCTTTCTTGACACCTTCGTAATAATTGGCTTCAATCTTGGAATATTCCTCATTATAGTATTCATTCCATTTATTCCATGGATCTGCATCCATATAGGCTTGCCATGCTTCATCCACATCTTCTTGAGTAACGCCTTCTACTCCGTTCTGTAAATCCTGGAATAATTTTTCATAGGCTTTATAGAGCTCTTGTTGCGCTGTAGTGAACTCGTCTAATTTATCATTTAGCGAGCTATTGAGGTTATCTGTTGCTTCAGACTTAACTGTTCCCAGATTCTCGATGTTTGTATAATAAGTGTTCTGTACTTTATAATATGTGTATTCTGCTTTTTGAATAGCTTCCCAAGCAGCCTCGTTTTCTTCTACAGCCTTGTTGAAGTTTGGAAGAGCTTCTGCAAATGCTGTGTATCCTGTGAATTTAGTCAAATCAATCACGGCATCGGCAGGTGTGCGGTAATAAGCATCCACAGCTTCTTTCCATACTTTTTTATCCGCTTCTATTGCAGCTTTCAGTTCTTCATTTTCTTGTTTCCATTCGGCTATTCTTTGTGAAGTCCAAGCATTGTCATTGTCATCGCGTGTCCATGATTTTAGTCTGTCCAATAAATACGTTAATTCGCTAATACGGCCTTCAAGATTGCTTGGGGTGGTCAAAGAATATGTCAATTCAGGATACTCTACGGACTTGATATATTCCCAAGCAAAAGGCAATGCTTCGTTTTTCACATCTTCTGGGAAAGTGAATTCAGGTATGGTGCGTAATAAAGTTAAAGTATTGTCGAAATATTCTTGGTATTCTTTCTGCCATGCTGCATATTCATTGTTGATTGCATATTACTACTGGTGCGATAAAATCGCATTAGTTTTAAATATCATCAAATAACGAGAGTTCTTTGACATTTTGGTTTAAAATGATTGATGAGTCTTGC